>DASTIC010000233.1:0-18558 GCA_035717845.1 Solirubrobacteraceae bacterium | reverse complement strand
GTGCCCGCTTCGCCCGCCGCTTCCAGGGCGCGGGGGCGGAGGAGCGGATCCACTGGCACCTGCGGCGCCGCTGCTTCGTGCGCCGCTCCAAGGCGGACGTGTTGCCGCAGCTCCCCGCCAAGCGCCAGGTCGCGGTCCCCGTCGCGCTCGACAACGAGCGCGACTACCGGCTCGCCGAGGAGGACGTCATCGCCTGGCTGCGCGAGCAGCCGCTGGACCTGCGCGAGCTCGATCGCAAGGTGGCGGCCGCCCTGCGCGCGGAGCGGCTCGCGCAGCTCAACGCGCTGCGGCGGCTCGCGTCGGACGGCAAGGGCAACGCGGCGCTCGCATGGATCGAGGACTTCCTCGCGTCCGACGAGCCGCTCGTCGTGTTCGCCGGCCACCGCGCGATGCAGGACCGGCTCGTGCAGCGGTTCCCGGACGCGCTGCACCTGCTGGGCCGCGACTCGGTCGAGCAGCGCGAGGCTGCCGTGCGCGCGTTCCAGGAGCCGGACGGGCCGCAGCTGATCGTCTGCGCCACGCGCGTCGGTGCCCAGGGCATCACGCTGACCCGGGCCTCCAACGTCGCGTTCCTCGACCTCGAGTGGACGCCGGCCATGCACGACCAGGCCGAGGATCGCTGCCACCGGATCGGCCAGCACGACGCCGTGACCGCCTGGTACCTGCTCGCCGCGGAGACGATCGACGAGACGATGATCGAGCTCATCGCCCGCAAGCGCGGGATCGTGGGGGCGGTCACCGACGGCCGCCGGGACGAGTCCGAGGCGCTCGTCCAGGCCGTCGTCCGCGAGCTCCGCGGCGGCGTTCCGCGGCGGCGTCTGCGCGTCGCGTAGGGGTGAACGCGTTCACCCCGTTGGGCTCTGCCCGGCGCGGCGTCGCCCGGCGACCGTGCGGCGATGGAACTCTCGCCGCCCCGCGCATGGATCGTGCTCCTCGTCTGCCTGGTCGCCGGCTGTGCCGCACCGCCGGCCGCCGGCGCCGCGGCTGAGCCTCCCAACATCGTCTTCGTGCTCGCCGACGACCTCTCGTGGGACCTGGTGCAGCACATGCCGCAGGTGCGGAAGATGCAGCACGACGGGATGACGTTCCGCCAGTTCGTGGTGGCCGACTCGATGTGTTGCAGCTCGCGCGCAACGATCCTGACCGGCCAGTTCCCGCACAACACGCGGGTGCTGACGAACACGTGGCCGGAAGGCGGCTACCGCGCATTCCGGCGCCACGGCGCGAGGATGCGCAGCGTCGGGATCGCGCTCCAGCAGGCCGGCTACCGCACGGCCGTCATGGGCAAGTACCTGAACGCCTACTCGCCGCCGAAGCACGGGATCGACCCCGGCTGGGACGAGTAGTTCGTGACCAGCATGGGCTACCGCGGCTTCGACTACCAGATGTCCGACAACGGCCGCGTGCGGCACTACGGGCACCGGGCACGCGACTACATGACCGACGTGCTCGCCCGCCGCGGCGTGCGGTTCATCCGCCGGTCGGCCGGCCACGGGCCGTTCTTCCTCAAGATCGCCAGCTTCGCGCCGCACCGGCCGTACACGCCGGCGCCGCGCCACCGCTATGTCCGGCCGCGCGCCGCCATGGCGCGGGGGCTCGCCTTCGACGCGCACACCCGCGGCGCGCCGACGTGGCTGGGGCATCGCCCGCCGCTCACCCGCGCCCGGCTCGCGGGGCTGCGCCGCCAGCACGCGATGCGGGTGCGCTCGGTGCAGGCGCTCGACGAGCTGATCGGGCGGCTGCGCGCGACGCTCCGCCGCAAGGGGATCGCCGACAACACCTACGTGGTCTTCAGCTCCGACAACGGCTACCACCTCGGGCAGCACCGCCTGACGGTCGGCAAGCGCACGGCCTTCGACCACGACGTCCGGGTGCCGCTGATCGTCGTGGGCCCCGGGGTGCGGGCGCGGGCCGCGAGCTCCGCGCTGGTCGGCACCGTCGACCTGGCGCCGACGTTCGAGGATTGGGCCGGGGCGCCGGCGGACGACCGCCGCGACGGCCGCTCGCTGGCCCAGCACCTGGGCGTCCGCTGGGTGAAGGGCTGGCGGCAGTCGCTGCTGATCGAGCACGCCGAGCCGCGCATCCGCGCCGGCGACCCCGATGTGCAGGGGTGGGCGATGGGGCTGCCGTCGAGCTACAGCGCGCTGCGGACGCGGCACATCACCTACGTCGAGTACGAGAACGGCGACCGCGAGCTCTACGACCGCCGGCGCGACCCCGGCGAGCTCGACAACCGTGCCGGCCGGACGAGCGCCGCGCGGCTGGCGAGGCTGCACGCCAAGCTGGAGCGCTACCGGCGCTGTCGGGGCACGACCAGCTGCTGGAGCGCGGCGATCAGCGCCGGGACCCGGCCGCAGGGGGCGCGAGCGGCGGCGCCCACCCGCTCGAGCAGCGCGGCGGACGGGCACGGCGCGTCCGCAGCCAGCAGCGCCAGCGCGCGGCGCTGACGGCCGAGGGCCGCCGCCACGGCGGGGTCGGCGGCCACGCGGGCCTCGACCTCGGCGCTCCGGCACGCGGGAAGGCAGCCGTCGGCGAGCGCCACCAGGTCGGCCTCGTCGGCCGGGTCAAGATCGAGTGGCTCGCTCATCCCTTGCCTTCCAGGACGCCGCCGCTCCCCGCGTATTCCACCGCCGGGTAGGCTCGCGGCCGTGGAACGTGAGGCGCTCCTCTCCGGCCTCGTGCATCCCGGCGGCCGCGAGCCCGCTCCGGAGCCGCTGCGGCTCGTCCAGGCGTTCGTGAACACCGTGGACCGCGAGCACGGGCCGGACCTGCTGGCCGACCCGGCGGGACTCGAGGAGTGGCTCGGGCGCCACGACCTCGCGGTGCCGGTCCGCGGCGGCGACGAGGACGCGGCGCGGTCGGCGCGCGAGGCGCTGCGGTCGCTGCTGTGGGCGAACAACGGGGAGCCGTACGACGCCGGGGCGGCGGACGTGCTCGCCGGCGCCGCCCGGCGCGCCGGGCTCGAACCGACCTTCGCCCCCGGCGAGGCGGCGCTCGTGCCGCGGGCCGGCGGGGTCGACGGCGCGATCGGCCGGATCCTGGCCGTCGCCTTCGCCGCGATGGTCGACGGCGGCTGGCGGCGCCTGAAGGCCTGCCCCGGCCACCGCTGCGGCTGGGCGTTCTACGACCGCTCCACGAACGCGAGCGCGACGTGGTGCTCGATGCAGGTGTGCGGAGGCCGCGCCAAGGCCGGCGCGTACTACCGACGGCGCCGCCAGGTCTGAAAGATCTGATTCAGGCGCGTTGTGACCCGGCGCGGTCTGCGAGGGTTCCGGCGTGGCCGGACGCCTAGTTGTCGTCGCCCTGCTCGTCGTGGTGGCGGCGGCGCCGGCTGCCGAGGTCGCGGTCGCCGCGCAGCGAGGCCACGCGGGCGTCGCCGCCCTCCAGGTCGCGTTGCGGGAGCGTGGGCTCTACGTCGGCACGGTCGACGGCGTTCGCGGGCCGATGACGCGCGACGCAGTCCGCCGCTTCCAGGCGCGGCGCGGGCTGGCGGTCGACGGCATCGCGGGCCCGCGGACGCGCCGCGCGCTCGGCTGGCGCGGCCGGCACCTGCTCGGCTCGCGCGTCATCCGGCCGGGAGCCCGTGGCTGGGACGTCGCCGCGCTCCAATTCCTGCTCGCCTGGCAGGGGTTCCCGTCCGGCCCGTTCGACGGCGAGCTCGGCCCGCGCAGCACGACGGCGCTGCGGCGCTTCCAGGCCTCGGCGGGGCTCGGCGTCGATGCGCTCGCCGGTCCGGGTACGCTCGCCGCCGCCAAGCGCTCCCCGCGCCGCTCGCCCCTCCGCTTCCTCGCGCCCGTCGGCGGCGCGCCGGCCGACGGCTTCGGCCCCCGCGGCGGCTCGTTCCACACCGGCCTCGACTACCCGAAGCCCCACGGCACGCCGGTCGCCGCCGCCGGCCGCGGATGCGTGAGCTCGGTGGGCTGGGACCCCGGCGGCTACGGCAACCTCATCGTCATCCGCCACCGGATGGGGATGACGAGCTTGTACGCGCACCTGTCGCGGATCGACGTCTCGGTCGGGACCTGCCTGGTCGCCGGCCGGATCATCGGCAGGGTCGGGGCGACGGGCAACTCGACCGGGCCGCACCTGCACTTCGAGCTGCGGCTCAATGGAGGTTCCATCGACCCTCTGACCGGGCTGTGACGGTCAGTCCTGGAGCCGGAACACGACCTGCACAGTGGCCGTGACGGTCTGCTCCCGCGGGCGCACGTCGGGCGCTCCGGCGGCCTCGAAGGTCGCCACCCCGTAGCGGTCGTCGGCCTGCTCGGTCACCGCCTGCACCGGCCCGAGCCGGCGCCCGGCGGCTTCGGCCAGCTGCTCCGCCTTTCGGCGCGCGTCGGCGACCGCGTCGCCGAGCAGGCCGGCGCGGGCGTCGTCGGCGCCCTCGTACTCGAACCACGGCCCGTGGAGCCGGTTGGCGCCGGCGGCCATCGCGGCCTGGGCGACCTCGCCCGACCGGCCGGCCGACGCGCGCACCCGCACGGCGCCGATCGCCTCCGCGCCGGCCGGGCCGCGCTCCTCGAAGCGCGGCTGCACGACCACCGCCTCGCTCGCCACCTCGCCGAGCCCGGAGAGCCGCTCGACGAGCGCGTTGAGCCGGGCCGAGCAGCGCTCGAAGGCGGCGCGGGGGTCGTCGTCGGCCTCCACCGCCTCCGCCCGCCACGTCGCCGCCCCCGGGGCCAGCGCGCGGCTGGCCGAGCCGTTGACGGTGACGTGGTCGTCGCTCACCAGTGCACGCCTCGCATCAGGTACGCGAGCGCGGTCGCCTCGCCGGAGGCGCGCTCGCCCGGGTCCTTCTTGCCGCTCGCCGCGGCCGACTCCGGGAACACCTTGTAGGCCATGTGCAGGATCTGGTCGACGGCCTTGGGCGCCAGCGCGTAGGCGACCTCGCCGAACGTCCCCAGCCGGGTGTTGATCTGCTTCGGCTTCGCCCGGATCGCCTCGCAGATGAGGTCGGCGGCCTCGTCCGGTGAGATCGTCGGGAACGAGTCGTAGATCTTCGTCGGCGCGATCATCGGCGTCCGCACCAGCGGCATGTGGATCGTCGTGAACGTCACGCCGTCGCCGATCATCTCGGAGGACACCACGCGCGTGAACGCGTCGAGCGCCGACTTGGAGGCGACGTAGGCGGAGAACCGCGGCGGGTTCGTCTGCACGCCGATCGAGGAGACGTTGACGACGTGGCCGGAGCCCCGCTCGCGCATGTGCGGCAGCAGCCCGAGCATCAGCTTCACGGGGGACAGGTAGTTGAGCCCGACCGTGCGCTCGTAGTCGTGGAAGCGGTCGTATGCCAGCGACACCGAGCGGCGGATCGAGCGCCCCGCGTTGTTGACCAGCATGTCGATCGCCGGGTGGTCGGAGAGCAGCCGCTCCACCAGCTCCTCGATCGCGTCGTAGTCGGAGAGGTCGCTGGAGTAGACGTATGCGGTCCCGCCGGCGCGCTCGATCTCCGCCTTGACCTCGTCGAGCTTCTCCTGCGTGCGGGCGACGAGCAGCGGGATCCCGCCCGCGGCCGCGATCTTCAGCGCCGCCGACCGGCCGATGCCGCTCGAGGCGCCGGTGATGACGACCGTCTTGCCGTTGACGGCGCCCTCGAACGAGCGGTCCTTGAACAGGTCGGGGTCAAGGTGGCGCTCCCAGTAGTCCCACAGCTTGTCCGCGTACGTCTCCAGCTTCGGCAGCTCGATGCCCGAGCCGGCCAGCGCCCGCTGGGTGTCGCGCGCGTCGAACCGGGTGCGCAGCTCGGCGTTCTGGATCGCCTCCTCGGGGATGCCTAGGTCGGCCAGGAAGCTGCGCTTGATCCCCTGGAGCGCTGGGATCTTGAGCGCGTACGAGAGCACGCCCTTCGGCAGCATGTCGGTGAGCTTCTTGTCGACGCGCACGACCGCGTGCGGCGCATGGGCCGCGTTCGCGAACGTGTTCATCACGTCGCCGGACCTCGGGGGCTTGGGGTCGACGATGTGGAACGCCCGGCCGTCGAGCCCGTCCTGGTGGGCGATGTGGTCGACGGCGGCGGCCACGAAGTCGACCGGCACGAGGTTGGTGCGGCCGAACTCGAGCGAGACGAGCGGGAACCACTCCGGCAGCGCGTGGCGGAGCTTCTGGATCGCCTTGAAGAAGTAGTAGGGGCCGTCGATCTTGTCCATCTCGCCGGTCCGCGAGTTGCCGACCACGAGCGACGGCCGGTAGGCCCGCCAGGGCGCCTGGGCGCGCTCGCGGACGAGCTTCTCGGACTCGAACTTCGTGCGGTGGTAGGGGGTGGGCAGCTCCTGCCCCTCGTCGAAGTCGTCCTCGGTGAAGTGGCCGTCGTACTTCCCGGCGACCGCGATCGAGGACATGTGGTGGAAGCGCCCGGCCCCCACCTCGTTCGCGACGTCGACGACGTTCTGCGTGCCGCCGACGTTGATCGCCGCGTTGTGCTCCTCGGGCGCCGCGATGTCGTAGATCGCGCCCAGGTGGAACACGTGGTCGACGCCCCGCAGCCGCTCCTTGTCCTCGTCGGCGAGCCCGAGACCGGGCTGCGTGAGGTCGCCGAACACCGGCTTCACGCGATCGGAGTCGCGCCAGCGGTCGAGCTTGCCGGCCGACCCCTCGCGCACGAGCACGTAGATGTCGCCGTCGCGCTCGAGCAGGCGCTCGACCAGATGGCGACCGATGAAGCCCGTCGCGCCGGTGACGAAGTAACTCACAGCTGTGCCTCCTCGGGGAACGTGGCCGAACCCTATCTCGCTCGGGGCCCCGCCCAACGGGCCATTACGTGTGGAGCGATGTCCCGTTGGGGCACCCCTATGCCCGATCTGCGAACCGGCGCGCACCGTCGAGCGCGTCGCGGATCCGCTCCCGCCCGAGCCGCGCCTCCAGCTCCAACCCCTCCGCGAGCGGGAGGCCGAGCGCCGCGTGCGCCGCCTCGCGGTCGGAGAGCATCGTCAGCGCCGGGAAGGCGGCGATCGCCTCGGCCAGCTGGAGCGCCCGCTCGACCTCGCGGCCGTCCTCCACGACCTCGGTGACGAGGCCCATCGCCAGCGCCTCGGGCGCCTCCACGACGCGGCCGGTGAGGATCAGGTCGAGCGCCCGGCCGAGCCCCACCACGCGCGGCAGTCGCTGCGTGCCGCCGTCCAGCAGCGGCACGCCCCAGCGCCGCTCCAGGCACCCGAACCGCGCGCCCGCGGCCGCGACCCGCAGGTCGCACCACAGCGCCAGCTCGAGGCCCCCGGCCACGCACCACCCGCCGACCGCGGCGATGGCGGGCTTCGCCGGCTCCAGGCGCGTGAAGCCCATCGGCCCCGCGGGAGCGTCGGGGTCGAGCGTCTCGAGCGCCTTCAGGTCGGCTCCCGCGCAGAACGTGCCGCCGGCGCCCGCGAGCACGAGCACATGCGCGTCGTCGTCGGCCGCGAATCGCTTGTACGCCTCCAGCAGCGCCGCCGCCGTCGGTCCGTCGACCGCGTTGCGCCGGTCCGGGCGGTCGATCGTCACCAGCGCCGCGGCGCCCCGTCGCTCGTAGTGCACCATGCCGTAGATGATCCAGGTCGTCCACACGGCCGACGTCGATCCGGCGACCCTGCACGCCGCGCGGGCCATGCTCGAAGCCGTGTTCGAGGGCGACTTCGAGGACGCCGACTGGGAGCACTCGCTCGGCGGGATGCACGCGCTGGCGTGGGACGGCGACGAGCTCGTCGGCCACGCCTCGCTGATCCAGCGGCGGCTGCTGCATGGCGGCCGGGCGCTCCGGGCCGGCTACGTCGAGGGCGTCGGGGTCCGGGCCGACCGGCAGCGACAGGGCTACGGCGGCGCGATGATGGACGCGCTCGAGCGCATCATCCGGGCCGCCTACGACCTCGGCGCCCTCGGCGCCACCGACGACGGCGCACGGCTCTACCTGGCCCGCGGATGGCAGCGCTGGCGAGGCCCGACGTCGGCGATCACCCCGGACGGCGTGGTCCGCACCGCCGAGGAGGACGCCTTCATCTACGTGCTGCCGGGCGCGGCCGAGCTCGACCTCTCGGGTGAGCTCGCGTGCGACTGGCGCGACGGAGACGTCTGGTAGCTACCAGCCGCCGCGCGCGTCGGACCGCTGCGCGCGCGCCTTGGCGGCGGCCAGCCGGCGGTCCTTGCGCCTGTCCAGGCGCCACTGGATCAGGCTGAGGATCAGGATCAGCGTCGGCACCCCGGCGATGATCGCGAACCCGGCGTTCGTGATCACCTTGTCGTTGGTCTCACCCCACCAGCCCTCGCCGCCGTCGTGGCCTTCGGAGGCCAGCGCGACGGGCGCGGTGAGGGCCAGCAAGACGACCGTCAGCAGGGTGGTCCGCAGCACGGATCGGAGGATACCCTCGAAGGTCGATGGCCGTCCTCATCGCCTCCGACATCGCCAAGGACATGGCAGGCGAGCCGCTCTTGCGCGGGGTCTCCTTCAAGCTCGAGCGGCGAGACCGCCTGACCCTCTCCGGCCGCAACGGCGCCGGCAAGACGACGCTGTTGCGGATGCTCGCGGGGGAGACGTCGGTCGACGGCGGGGAGCTGAGCTTCGCCAAGGACGTCCGCATCGCGCTGCACGACCAGCGGCCGCCGCGCGACCGCGACCTCAGCCTGCGCGACTACGTGCTCTCCGGCGCCAAGGATCTGCTCGCGCTGGAGGAGCGCCTCGCCGAGCTCGAGCACGCGATGGCGGACGGCGCCACCGACGCGGCGACGCTCGGCGCGTACGCGACCGCCCAGGCCCGCCTCGAGCACGCGGGCGGCTACACGTGGCGCGAGTCGATCAACGCCACGCTGCACGGCCTCGGCTTCCGCGACGCGGACCTCGACCGGCCGCTGTCCACGTTCAGCGGCGGCGAGCTGACCCGCGCGTCGCTGGCCCGCGCGCTGGCCGGCGACCCCGACCTGCTGCTGCTCGACGAGCCGACCAACCACCTCGACATCGAGTCGCTCGAGTGGCTCGAGACCCACCTCCAGAGCCTCGACGCCGCCGTCGTGCTCGTCGCCCACGACCGCTGGTTCCTGGAGGCGGTCGGCACGGCGGTGCTCGAGCTCGAGGCCGGCCGCGCGCGCTACTTCAAAGGCACCTGGCACGCGTGGCGCCGGGAGAAGGCAGCGCGCGAGCTCGCCCTCGGGCGCGCGATCGAGAAGCAGGAAGCGGAGATCGCGCGGCTCGAGCGCTTCGTCGACCGCTTCCGGGCCGGCACCCGCGCCCGCCAGGCGCAGTCGCGCGCGAAGAGGCTCGACAAGATGGAGCGCGTCACGCGCGACCCACGCGACGGCAAGGGCCTGGGCTTCGCGTTCAAGCCGCCGGAGCGCTCCGGCCGCGTCGTCTTCGAGGTCGAGGACGGGCGCCTGGCGGTCGGCGACCGCACGCTGCTCGAGGACTTCGAGCTGTGGCTCGAGCGCGGCGAGCACGTCTCGCTGGTCGGTCCCAACGGCGCCGGGAAGACGACGCTGATCCGCGCGCTCGCCGGGCAGCACGAGCTCGACCGCGGCAAGCTCCGCCGCGGCCACAACGTCAAGCTCGGGCTGCTCTCCCAGCACGCCGACGAGCTGGGCGGCAAGGGCGCGCGCACCGTGCTCGAGGCCGCCCAGCGCAGCACCGGGCTCAAGCCCAACGAGGCGCGTGCGCTGCTCGGCCGCTTCCTGTTCAGCGGCGAGGCGGCGGAGAAGCCGCTCGACGGCCTCTCAGGCGGCGAGCGGCGGCGGCTGTCGCTGGCCATCCTCGTCCACTCCGGCGCCAACGTGCTGATCCTCGACGAGCCGACCAACCACCTCGACCTCGACAGCCGCGAGGCGCTCGAGGCCGCGCTCCAGGCGTTCCAGGGCTCGCTCCTGCTGATCTCGCACGACCGCGCGCTGCTGGACGCGGTCGGGAGCCGCACGGTCGCGGTCGAGGAGGGGACGCTGCACTCGTACGTCGGCGGGTGGCCGGAGTTCGTGCGCCGCCGGGAGGAGCGCAAGGAGGCCGAGCGCACGGCCAAGCGCTCCAAGCCCGCCCCGCCGCCCCGCCCCAAGCCCGCCGCCACCGGCCCCTCCAAGAACCAGCAGCGGCGCGCCGGCGAGCTGGAGAAGCGGATCGAGGCCGCCGAGGCCGAGCTCGAGGCGCTCGAGGCCGAGCTCGCCGACCCGGCCGCCTGGAACGACCCGCGCAGCGCCGCCAAGTCGACCGCCCGTCACGCCGACGCCAAGCGCGCCCTCCAGACGCTCTACGAGGAGTGGGAGGCCGTCGCGGGCTAGGGTGCCCGACGGGACATTCGCTCCACACGTAATGGCCCGTTGGGCGGGCCCCGTGCGATTACCGGCCGCTGGCGCGCTTGAGGCTGATGCCCTCGAGCACGTTGGCGACGGTCTCGCAGGCGTCGACGGCCGACTCGAGCGTCTCGAAGATGTCCTTCCAGCGGATGACGATCATCGGGTCGATCCCGTTGCGGAAGAGCGAGGCGACGGCGGCCCGGACGATCCGGTCGGCCTCGTTCTCGAGCCGGTGGATCTCCACGAGGTGGCTCGAGAGGTCCTCGCCCTCGCGCAGGCTGCGCAGGCTGTCGGCGACCACGCCGGCGGCCGTGACCAGCACCTCGGCCATCTCCTCGGCCTGCTCCATCGGCGCCTCGACGCCGTAGAGGCCGAGCCGGTCGGCGGCCTCCTCGGCGTAGTCGACGATGTCGTCGAGCGCGCACGCGAGCGCGTGGACGTCGACCGGGTCGAGCTCGCCGGCGCGGCGCCCGCGCTCGGCGACGCGGCTCAGGATCTCGTGCGCGATCCGGTCTCCCTCGTGCTCGAGGTCGCGGATCTCGGCGGCGAGCTCGGGCCGGTCCGGATAGGCACCGAGCAGGTCGCGCAGCAGGCCCGCGGCCTGCTCGACGTTGCGCCCCGACGCCTCGAAGAGGCCGAGCAGCCCCACCTCGTCCTGCGTCTTCACCGGCCACATGACCCGCACCGTAACCCCGGCGCGCGCGGGCGCGCAGAGCGTTCACAGCCCTTTCACGACGCCTTCACCGACCGGTAACCGGATCCCGGCGGCGCTGCTCGATCTTGCGACGGGATGCAGTCGACAGGCGACGTCATCACGGCTGGGGATCTCGAGATCCGGCCCTCGGAGTACCTGGCTGTCGCAGGAGGCCGAACGCTGACGCTGTCGGTGCGGGAGCTCGCGCTGCTCGCGGCGTTGGGGCGGCGAGAGGGCCGCATCGTCCCCCGCGAGGAGCTGTACGAGACGGTGTGGGGAGCACCGATGCGCGCGGCGGACCGCTCCGTCGACGTGTACGTGCACAAGCTGCGCGCCAAGCTCGCCGAGGCGCTGCCCGAGTGGCAGTTCATCCACACGCACTTCGGGTTCGGCTACCGCTTCTCGCCGGAGCCTTCACAACGTCTTCACAACGTTGCGACGTCCCCGTAACAGAGTGCAACCACGAAATGAGGATGGTTCGATGAGTTTCAAGCGTCTACTGCCGGTGCTCGCCCTCGTGGCGTCGCTGGCCTTCGTCGTCGCTGCCTGTGGCAGCGACGACAACGAGAGCGGAGCCGCCACCGGAGGCGAGTCGTCCTCCGAGGGCCTCTCCGGCTCGATCCGGATCGACGGCTCCTCGACGGTGCTGCCCTTCGCAGAGGCGGCCGGCGAGCTCTTCAACGAGGAGAACCCGGACGTGAAGATCACGGTCGGCTCGTCCGGCACCGGCGGTGGCTTCGAGAAGTTCTGCGCCGGCGAGACCGACATCTCCGACGCCTCGCGTCCGATCAAGGACGACGAGGAGGCCCCGATCTGCAAGAAGAACGGGGTCGGCTACCAGGAGATCCAGGTCGCCAACGACGGCATCGCCGTCGTCACCAACCCGAACCTGAAGGTCGACTGCCTGACCGTCGACCAGCTCAAGAAGGTCTGGGAGCCGAAGTCGAAGGTCGGCAGCCTCGCCGACGTCGAGTCGAGCCTGCCCGACACCAAGCTCGCGCTGTTCGGGCCGGGCACCGACTCGGGCACGTTCGACTTCTTCACGGACGAGATCAACGGCGAAGAGGGCGCGTCGCGCGAGGACTACCAGGCGTCGGAGGACGACAACCAGCTCGTCACCGGCGTCGAGGGGTCCGAGGGCGGCCTGGGCTACTTCGGCTTCTCCTACTACGAGCAGCAGCAGGACAGGCTGAACCTCGTCGGCGTCGGCGAGAGCGCCGACAGCTGCGTCAAGCCGTCCAAGGAGACGATCCAGGACGGCAGCTACACGCCGCTGTCGCGCCCGCTCTTCATGTATCCGTCCGACAAGGCGTTGGCGCGGCCGGAGGTCAAGGCGTTCATGGACTTCACGGTCGAGAACCAGCAGGCCATCGCCGAGGCGTCGCAGATCGTGCCGCTGACCGAGGAGCAGGCGTCCGAGGCTCAGACCGCCCTCGGAGGGAACTGACCACATGGCCGAGCCGCGCCTCGCGGCATCATCGGGCGCACAGGGGGTCCGAGTCGATCTGACCCGGACCCCCACGGCGCGTTCGCGCTTCGAGGGCGGCATCCGCATCGCCCTCTTCGCGGCGGCCGCGCTGTCGGTGGTCGTCACGCTGCTGATCGTCGGCTCGCTCCTCTTCGAGACGATCGAGTTCCTCGGCGAGGTGCCGGTCGGCGACTACCTGTTCGGCACCAAGTGGTCGCCGACGTTCGCGGGTGAGCAGCAGTCGTTCGGCGTGCTCCCGCTGGTGTGGGGGACCATCTACCTCACGCTGATCGCGCTCGCGGTGGCCATCCCGCTTGGACTGCTGTGCGCCGTCTACCTGTCGGAGTACGCGCCGCGCCGCGTCCGCAAGGTCGTCAAGCCGGTGCTCGAGGTGCTGGCCGGCGTGCCGACCATCGTCTTCGGCTACTTCGCGCTCACCTTCTTCACGCCGGACGTCCTCCAGGACGCCCTGGGCATCGGCGTCGGCGTCTTCAACGGCCTGTCGGCCGGCATCATCATGGGTCTGCTCGTGCTCCCGACGATCGCGTCGGTGGCCGAGGACGCGATGTCGGCGGTGCCCGCCTCCCTGCGCGAGGGCGCGTTCGGCCTCGGGGCGAGCAAGCTCCAGGTCTCCCTGCGCATCGTCTTCCCCGCGGCGCTGTCCGGCATCGTCGCCGCCCTCATCCTCGGCGCCTCCCGCGCCATCGGCGAGACGGTGCTGGTGCTCGTCGCCGGCGGCCAGACGCCGAACCTCGGCCTGAACCCGACCGAGAGCTACCAGACGATGGCCGCCTTCATCGCCGCCCAGGCGCGCGGCGACATTCCGACGGGCTCGGTCGAGTTCCTGACGATCTTCGCGGTCGGCTTCACGCTCTTCGCGATGACCCTGCTGCTCAACGCGGTGTCGATCCGGCTCGTGCGCCGGTACCGGCAGGTGTACGAATGACCGGCGCGCAGATCGCCGCCGCGGCGCGGCGTCAGACCACGGTGATCCCGCGCGCCTCGCGCGGCGACACCTGGGCCGGCAGGCTGTTCCAGGCGCTGATGTTCGCCGCCATCGGCCTCGCCTTCCTCGGCCTCGGCGCGATCATCTACGACTTCGCGAGAGACGGGGCGGCGGTCGTCACGTGGGAGTTCATCACCCGCTTCCCGTCGCGCGTGGTCCCCGATCGCGCGGGGATCCAGTCGGCCATCGTGGGCACGGTCTACCTGATGCTCATCTGCGCCGTGCTGGTGATCCCGCTCGGCGTGATGACGGCCGTCTACCTCGAGGAGTACGCGGACGCCAATCGCTGGTACAACCGCCTGATCGAGGTCAACATCCAGAACCTCGCGGGCGTGCCGTCGGTCGTCTACGGCATCCTCGGCCTCGCGTTCATCGTGCGCGGCCCGCTGGGCATGGGCCCGGTGCTCCTGGCCGGCGGCATCACGCTCACCTTGCTCGTGCTGCCGGTGGTCATCATCGTGGCCCGGGAGGCGATCCGCGCCGTGCCGTCGTCGATCCGCGAGGGCTCGCTGGCGCTGGGAGCGACCCACTGGCAGACGATCTGGAAGCAGGTGCTGCCAGGGTCGATCGCGGGTATCGCAACCGGTGTGATCCTCGCCCTCTCGCGGGCCATCGGCGAGACCGCGCCGCTGCTCGTCGTGGGGGCCGGCGTGTCGCTGCGCTTCAATCCCGAAGGGCTCGACAGCTCCTTCACGGCGCTCCCGATCCAGATCTTCGCCTGGACGCAGGATCCCAACCAGGCGTTCGTGGCTCGCGCGGCCGGCGCGATCTGCGTCCTGATGGTCATCCTGCTGGCGATGAACTCCGTCGCCATCTGGCTTCGCAACCGATACGAGCAGAAGTGGTAGAGGAACCCGACATGCCTGATGACGTGACGGAAGAGACGATCCAGCCCGAGCAGGCGGCGGCGCGGCGGTTCGCGCCGGCGCTTGCTCCGCACCCCGCGACCGCGCCCGTCGAGGCGCCCAGCGAGTCGATCTTCGACGTGCGCGACGTCGCGGTCTTCTACGGCGAGCACCGGGCGGTGACCGACATCACGCTCGCGCTCCGCCAGCGCCACATCACGGCGCTGATCGGGCCGTCCGGCTGCGGCAAGTCGACGTTCATCCGCTGCCTGAACCGGATGAACGACCTGATCCCCAGCGCCCGCGTGGAGGGCGAGGTCGTCTACCACGACCAGAACCTCTACGACGAGAAGATCGACCCCGTGCAGGTCCGCAAGCGGATCGGCATGGTCTTCCAGAAGCCGAATCCGTTCCCCAAGTCGATCTACGACAACATCGCGTTCGGCCCCCGCGTCGTCGGCATGAAGGGGGACATGGACGAGATCGTCGAGAGCGCGCTGCGCCGCGGCGCGCTCTGGGACGACGTCAAGGACCGGCTGAAGGACAACGCGTTCGGGCTCTCGGGCGGGCAGCAGCAGCGCTTGTGCATCGCCCGCGCGCTCGCCACCGACCCCGACGTCCTGCTCATGGACGAGCCGTGCTCCGCCCTCGACCCGATCTCGACCGGCCGGATCGAGGATCTGATGATGGAGTTGAAGGCGAACTACTCGATCGTCATCGTGACCCACAACATGCAGCAGGCGGCGCGCGTCTCGGACATGACGGCCTTCTTCACGGTCGAGCTCGACGCGGGCGAGAAGCACCGCACGGGCCGGGTCGTCGAGTACGCGCCGACCGACAAGATCTTCACGAACCCGGACGACAAGCGTACCGAGGACTACGTCACCGGCAAGGTGGGGTGATGGCCGAGCACGCGCGGGTCCACTTCCAGGACGAGCTCCGCTCGCTCGAGGCGCAGGCCCTCGGGGCGCTCGACCTCGTGGTCGTGACGCTCGACCGCACGCTGGAGGCGCTCGAGCACCAGGACATCGAGCTGGCGTCGATCGTGGTCCACGACGACGACCGGATCGACGGCCGCTTCCTGGAGGTCCACCAGGGGATCCTCTCCCTGCTCGCCCTCCAGGCGCCGGTGGCGGGCGACCTGCGGGTCGTGGCGGCGCTCCTGCACGTCATCAAGCACGCCGAGCGCATGGGCGACCAGTGCGTGAACATCGCCAAGGTGATGCCGCTGGTCGGCACCGACCCGCCGTCGGACCACGAGCTGATGGAGCGCATCCTGCGCATGGGCGCGCTGGCGCGCTCGGAGGTCGCGCAGGCCAAGCAGGCGTTCGTGCTGCGCGACACGTCGCTGGCCCAGGATCTCGTCCGCCAGGACGAGCAGGTCAACGGGCTCAATCGCGAGGTCTTCCGGCGCGCGGTGGAGATCGGGACGGACGAGGACCGGCGCGAGTGGGCGATGACGATGATGCTCGTGGCGCGCGCGCTGGAGCGGATCGGCGACAACGCGGTGGACATCGGCGAGCAGGTGGCGTTCGTGGTCACCGGCCTCTTCCGCGAGTTCTCCGACGCCTCGCACGTGTGA
Source organism: Solirubrobacteraceae bacterium (assembly GCA_035717845.1). Classification (GTDB taxonomy): domain Bacteria; phylum Actinomycetota; class Thermoleophilia; order Solirubrobacterales; family Solirubrobacteraceae; genus DASSUW01. Next base: position 2,730 of record DASTIC010000233.1, on the reverse strand, counting down.
TCCCCGCTGTTTGCGGGATTGCCGCTCCGCGTTTCAACGGCCTGTGACCATCCTGTTACCGGTGCAGGCGGCAGAAGCCTAGGCATCATGGGCGACCCGTATGCTGAGGCGCACATGACGACGACGACTCAAGCAGTCCGTCTCGCGGTGGTGGATTCCGACAGTGGGTTCGTCCAGGTGCTCACGAAGCGCCTGGAGATGGCCGGCTGGCAGCACCGCGTGCTCGCATCGCCGGTGCCGCTGGACGCCATGGTGGCCATGCGGCTGAACGCGGTGGTCCTCGACCTGGCCGTGCTCGGCCCGCAGGCCTGGACCTATCTCGAGAAGCTCTGCGAGCGGCTGCCGCACCTGGGCGTCGTCGTCTGCACCGGGCAGTCCAGCGTGGCCCAGCGGGTCCGCGGGCTGCGGATGGGAGCCGACGACTGGATCACCAAGCCGTGCCACCCGGAGGAGCTGATCGCGCGCGTGGAGGCCGTCGTGCGGCGTCGCAAGCGCGCCGAGGCGCGGCAGGTGTCGCAGCCCGTCGCGGTGGGCGAGGTGGAGATTCGGGCGGACCAGTTCCAGGCGTTCGCGGGCGGCCGGTCGATCGACCTCACGCGCCGCGAGTTCGAGCTCATCCAGCTGCTGGCCGACGCCGAGGGTCAGGTGCTCCAGCGGGAGGAGATCTACGAGCGCGTGTGGGGCTACGCGATGGTCCACGGCGACCGGTCGGTCGACGTCTTCGTGCGCAAGCTGCGTCAGAAGCTCGAGCGCGCGTCGCCGGGGTGGCGGTACATCCACACGCACTTCGGGATCGGCTACCGGTTCGCGGCGGAGCCGGTCGTGGGCGCGCCGTCGGCGGCCGAGCCCGCGCCCGTGGCTCCGCCGGCTGAGCCGGCGGCGGCGGAGGCGGAGGCGGTCGAGGCGCCGCCGGCCGTCGTCCCGGCCTGATCTGAGCCGCGCGGCGGTATCGTGATCTGCCGTGGGACCTGACCGCGGCAAGCACCTGCGCAACATCGCGATCATCCTCGGGCTGACGCTCGTCGTCTGGCTGGTGCCGGGCGGCGACGCCGCGGGTCGCACGATCGACAACCTGCTCGGCATCATCTTCCTCGGCGGGCTGCTGTTCTTCGGCTACCGGCTGTACATGGAGCGCCGCGAGACGATCTTCGGGCTCGAGGAGCGCCAGCGGGGGATCTTCTACGCCTCGGTGGCGCTTGCCGCGATCACGCTGGTCGCCACCGGGCGGATGTGGGACGAGGGCGGCCTCGGCGCGATCCTCTGGCTCGCCTTCGTCGCGCTCGCCGCGTGGGGCCTCGTCAGCACTTGGCGCGCGTACCGCGAGTACTGAGCGCGGCGGCGGTCGCTCACTCGTTCTGGTCGAGCGGCGGGCGGTGCGAGAGCAGGCTCTCCTGGATCCCGATCACCTCGACCGTCCCCCGTCGCCGCAACCGGGCGTCCGCCTCGGTCTCCAGCAGGACGTCGAGGCCGTAGGAGTCGATGTGGTCGACGGCTGTGAGGTCGAGCACCACGTGCGAGGGCTCGCCGCTCAGGGCGCGGAGCACACCCTCGAGCACCGCGGCCGTGGTCTGCTCCAGTCGCCCGCTCACGCGCAGGACGACAGCACCATCCTCCCGCCGCTCGTAATCGACGCCTAGCCGCTCTTCGCCCATGGGGAGCAACCCTAACCGGTTACATAGGAGTGACCTTAAACCGGCTCGTCGTTTCGTGAGGTATCTGGCGCACTTTCGCGACGGACGCGTCTAGAGCCGTAACGCCGCTCCCGGGACGCTCCGGCCATGCCATCCGGGCGGCGCCGAGACCACGCTGGTTCGCCGGGCGAGCGGGGCCAGGCGACGGTCGAGCTCGTCGCGCTCCTGCCGTGCCTGCTGGCGGTCGTGGCTGCGCTGTGGCAGGCGGCGCTGGTCGGGTGGGCGGCGTGGGGCGCGCACGCGGCTGCCCGCGCCGCCGCCCGGGCGCACGCGGTGGACGGCGACGCCGTCGCCGCGGCCCGGCGGCACCTGCCGCGCGACCTCGAGCCCGGCCTTCGCGTCACGCCGCGAGCGCGCGGCGCGGTGCGGGTCGACGTCCGGATCCCGTCCCCGCCGGCCGTTCCCAGCCTCGGCCACGTCGGCGCCGAGGGCCACTTCGAGCCGCAGACATGAGGGCGGATCGTGAAGGCGGCCAGGCCGCCGTCGAGCTCGTCGCCCTCCTGCCGCTCGTCCTCGCCGTCGCCCTGACCGCGGCGACGGTGCTGGCCGGCCTAGCCGCCTCCGAGCAGGCGGGCCAGGCCGCCGAGGCCGGAGCCATCGCCCTCATCCAGGGCCGGGACGCCCGCGCGGCCGCCCGCGGTGCCATCCCCGGTCTCGCCCGCTCTCGAACCGAGGTCGCGATCGCGGGCTCCCGGGTCACCGTCAGGGTTCGGCCACCGGTTCCGCTCGGGTTCCTGGTCGCTGCCCTCGAGGCGACCGCGACCGCCGACGCCGGGCCGGAGCCGGGCTGGTGAGCGGGGCCCTCGACCGAGTCGCGGCGTTCCTCGTCGAGTCTCCGACGGCTGCGGCCTCGCTGCCCGCCGCCTGCCGCGCGGCCGCCCTCGGTGGCGCTGCCGACGTCGTGCCACTGGCGGCCGCGCTGGCGCTCACGCTCCGGGCCGCCGATCGGCAGCCCGCGGCGCTCGTCGCCCTGTGGGGCGCGATGCCGCCGGGCTCCGCTCCCGCCGCGCGCGCGGCCACGAGGCTCTCGGCCGCCGTG
>DASTIC010000232.1:0-3558 GCA_035717845.1 Solirubrobacteraceae bacterium | reverse complement strand
GACGTCGTCGCGTGCGAGGACACGCGGCGCACGCGCGTGCTGCTCGAGCGCTACGGGGTGCAGGCGACGCTCGTGAGCTACCACGAGCACAACGAGCGCGAGCGGGCGGCCGAGCTGGTGGAGCGGATGTCGGAGGGCGCGTTCGTCGCGCTCGTGTCCGACGCGGGGATGCCGCTGGTCAGCGACCCGGGCTACGTGCTCGTGCAGTCGTGCGTGGGGGCGGGGCTGGAGGTCGAGGTCCTGCCGGGGCCGTCGGCGACGCTGGCGGCGCTCGTCGCCTCGGCGCTGCCGGCCGACGCGTGGCGCTTCGCGGGGTTCCTGCCGCGCAAGCGGGCCGCGCTCGTAGAGGTGCTGGGCTCACCCGAGACGCTCGTGGCGTTCGAGTCCCCGCGCCGTGTGGGGGCCTCCCTGGCGGTCCTCGCCGAGCTCGACCCCGAGCGGCCGGTGGCCGTGTGCCGCGAGCTGACGAAGGTGCACGAGGAGGTCGTCCGCGGGACGGCCGCGGAGCTCGCCGCGCGCTACGCGGACGAGCCGCCGCGCGGGGAGGTCGTGCTCGTCGTGGGCGGCGCGGCGCCGCCGAGCGGGCTCGACCAGGCCGCGGTCGACGCCGTGCGCCGGCTCGTCGAGGCGGGCGCCCGGGCGCGCCCGGCTGCCTCGGTGGTCGCCGACTTGACGGGCGGGTCTGCCAACGCGCTGTACCGGGCGGTCGTCTCGGCGGGAGAGTGAGCCTCCGCCTCTCAAACGTCAACTGCGCTGGGTAGGGAGGGTGGGGAGCCGACCGGTGCGCGAACTATCGCGGTTTACCCCCGGAAACCGACGGTGATCGGGGATAGTTCGGCGAACCTTGTCGAGTTAGCCCCGGAAACCGGGGCTAATCCGACATGGTGCGGCCATCACCGTCCACGCCGGCCCCTCCGCCTCCCTACCCAGCCGGTGTTGACGTTCGCCGGCACAACCGTCAGCTCTCGAGCAGCGTCTTCAGCACGCCGAGGCGCTCGCGCCAGTACGCCTTGAGCTCCGCGGCGACGTCGGCGTCCGGTACGCGCTCGTGCACGAGCGCGACCTGGGCCTTGGCCGGGCCCTTCTCGGTGAAGCCGACGACGAGCCGGGTGGGCCCGCCTTCCCAGTCGAACCGCGCCGAGCGGTGCGGCAGGACGGTGCGCTCGCGGACCTTGCCGCCGTGCAGCCAGCGCTCGCGCAGCTCGGGGTCGACGAAGGCGGCGTACAGGCGCTCGACGGGAACGGCGACGGTGCGGCTCGCTCCGACCGAGAACAGGCCGTCGCGGCCGCTGCCGGGCGCGCGCAGCCCGCGCGAGCGCTCGTACTCGACCGTGACGTTCTGCGCCCACCAGCCGGGCACGCCGTGCTCCGCGCCGAGCCACGCGGCGATCGCCTTGTGCGCGCGCTCGGTGGCGCCCCACTCGTCGAGCAGCGCGAACCACTCGTCCCACTCGCGGCCGGTGGCGCTGCGCACGGCGTCGGGGGACATGGCCGGCGTGTACGCGGGGGCGGCCTCCTCGTCGGCCGGCAGCAGGTGCGCGCGGGCGGCGGTGTAGCGCTCGCCGGTCTTCGCCATGCGGTCGCGGACCGCGCGCTTGAACGACTTCTGGGTGGTCATCTGGATGGCTCCTGATCAGCGGCGGCCCGGCCGGGACTCACGCTCCCTCCGCCCCGCCGTGACAGGGCACCACATCGCTTCGTCCCGAGTGCGCCAGGGCCCCCTTTGCCCCCTCGAGCCGGTGGCGTGAGCGCCGGACGGGGGTTGGGCGCGGGACACGCGCCTCCTCGGAAGATACCGGCGGGCGGTCAGGCCCGCAACGGCGCGCCGCCGACGTGGTCGACGGCGAGCAGCGGCACGTGGTCGTCGGGCCCGGGCTGGTCCGGGAAGTCGAACACGGCGACCATCATCTGGAGCGGGTAGTCGGGCGCCTGGCGCGCGGTCTTCACATGTCGGTCGTCGACGAAGAAGTCGACCTCGCCGGGGCGCCACTCCGCGGCGTAGAGGTGCGGCTCGGCGACGTCGATCGCGAGACGAGGCGCGTCGAACTCCCACGTGAGCTTCGGGTCGCGGATGTGCTTGATGCCGCTGCCCACCGCCGCGCTGCCGCGCGCGAGCCCGTCGCCGAAGATCTCGAACACGCAGATCTCGCCCGATTGGTCCGGGCTGGTGTCCTCGAGACCGACCATCCAGACCGACGCCATCGAGCGCGGGCTGAGGTTCATGCGGGCGCGCACCTCCAGCCGCCCGTACTCCGGCGTCCAGCCCCACTGGGTCGGCTGCGCCTCGCGCACGAGCTGGCCGTCGCGGAACGGCTGCTGGCCGACCGTGCTGCCGACGTCGCCGGAGAACACGCCGGACTGGACGCCGGAGACCCGCAACGGCGGCTCGTGGTCGCCGACGCACCAGATGCCCTGCTCCGGCGGGATCGTCAGCCGCAGCTCGGAGCCGGCCACCTCGTAGGTCGCCGCGCTCTCGGCGCGCGAGCTCCACTGCGGGAGGTAGTGCGGCACCCACACGTCGAGGTCGAGCCCGGGGCCGTCGAAGTCATCGGCGAAGCCGAGATCGGCGGGCGCGTCGACGTCCTCCGGGGAGGCCACGTCGCCGACCTCCACGGTGCCCACGCGGGCGTCGCGGAGGAGATCGCGGAAGCCGGCGTCGCCGCGCAGCTCGCCGGCCCGGGCGAGCAGCTGCCGCCGCAGGAGGACCGGATGGCCGGGCGTCCCGCCGTAGGTCGCCCGGACCGCGTCCTCGTCGCCGCCCGCCGCCAGCAGCGCCTCGACTGCCGCCGCCGTCAGCCCGGGCTGGTCGCCCAGCACCACGAGCACCGCGTCGGCGTCCGGGACCGCCGCCAGCCCGCAGCGCAGCGACGCCGCCTGCCCCTCCTCCCACTCCGGGCAGACGACCGGCCTCGCGCCGTGGAGGTCGACCCGCTCCTGGATCTCGTCGGCGGCGTGGCCGAGCACGACGATCCGCGGCGAGACATCGACCAGGGCTGCGAGGGCGTGCTCGAGCAGCGGTCGCCCGCGCAGCGTCGCGAGCTGCTTGGCGGAGCCGAACCGTCGTCCGCCCCCCGCGGCGAGCACGAGCGCGGCGGTCGTCATTCGAGCCCCGACTCCATCAGCTCGGCGAGCGCCTCCAGCGAGGCGATCGAGTTCCCCGGCAAGAGGTGGTCGACGTGCGGGAGCGCCGCCTGCATGCCGCGCGTGAGCGGCTCGTAGCGGGGGTCGGCGGCCAGCGGGTTGAGCCACAGCACGCGGTGGGCGCAGCGGCGCAGGCGCGCCATCTCCTCGCCGAGCAGGTCCGGGTCGCCGCGGTCCCAGCCGTCGGAGAGCACCACGATCACCGCGCCGCGCCCGATGCGGCGGCCGTGCTCGCGGTTGAGCTCGGCCAGCGCGGTGCCGATCCGGGTGCCGCCCGACCAGTCGGCGACGTGGTCGGCGGCGCGCGACAGCGCCCGGTCGGGATCGCGGCCGGCCAGCTCCCGGGTCACGCGCGTGAGGCGGGTGCCGAACACGAACGCCTCCACGCCGCCGGGACGGGGAGCTCCTCGAGCGCGT
>DASTIC010000231.1:0-8661 GCA_035717845.1 Solirubrobacteraceae bacterium | reverse complement strand
CGCCTGGGCGCCGACGCCGACCGACCGCACCGGATCACCTACAAGAAGCTGACACGCGCCTAGCACCGCACCTCGAAGCGGTGTCTGGGGTTGATCGGATCAACGTGTTGCTACTTTGCTCGCCCTGATGGTGTCGGTCATCGCCTGCCTGGTCCTCGGGCTCGTGCTGCTGGCGTCGGCGGTCTTGAAGTTCGCGGACCCCGCGGGTACGCGGGCCGCGCTCGCCACCTACGGGATCCCAGCCCGGCGTGCGGCATGGGCGGTGCTCGTGGCCGTCGAGGGCGCGCTCGGCGTCGCGGTGGCCGCCGGCCTGGACGCCGCCGCCTACGCTGCCGCCGCGCTGCTCGCCGTCTTCTGCGGCGCCCAGGCGGTGGCGCTCGCCACCGGCCGCGGGGGCGCGCCGTGCGCCTGCTTCGGCGCCCGCGGCCGGATCTCGCGCGCGTCCGTCGGCCGTGCGGCGATCCTCGCCGCCGCCTTCGCGGTGCTCCCGCTCCTCCCCCGCAGCGAGCCGAGCACCGAGGGCTGGCTGGCGCTCGGGCTCGGCGCCGCGCTGCTCGGGATCGCCGCCCTGGCCGTCGCGCTGCTCGCGCTGGCGCGGGAGGTCGGCGTGCTGCGGCTCGCCATGGACCCGCGCAGCGGCGCGCTCGAGGTCCCGCACGAGGGCCCCGAGGTCGGCGCCCGGACCACGCTGGCGTCGCGCTTCGAGCTGACGCCCGGCCGCCTCGGCCTCGCGGTCTTCTCGTCCGACGGCTGCGGCCTCTGCCGGGCGCTCGAGCCCCAGGTGAGCACGTTCGGCGCCGACCCGCGGGTGGAGCTGCGCCGCTTCGACGAGGTCCGCGACGCCGACGCGTGGACAGCCGCCGACGTGCCGGGCAGCCCCTTCGCCGTCGCGCTCGACGCCGACGGCACCGTGCTCGCCAAGGGCACGTTCAACTCGGGCGCGCAGCTCGAATCCGTACTGGCCGCCGCCGAACGCCGCCGGGGAGCCGTCCGTGCCTAGCCTGAGCGACCGCGTCGCCGCCGGGTCCTCGCGGCGCGGCTTCCTCTCGCGCGTCTCGGGCGCCGTCATGGGCCTCGCGGGCGCGGGCACCGTGGCCGGCCTGGTGTCGCCCGGCGAGGCGGAGGCCTACCACTTCTGCGGCCACATCTACACCACGGACTCGTGCCCGCACCCCACGGGGCTGCCGCGGATCGACAAGGCCGGGTTCCCCCTGCGCGCCGCCGACGGGCACCGGGTCGACGACCTCGGGCGGCTCGTCGACTCCGAGAACCGCCCGGTCGACGAGGACGGGCGCCCGCTGACCGACGTCGACGGGCGGCCGCTCCCCGTCGCCACGCGCACGAGCGTCTGCGATGTCGTCGCGGACACGTACAAGATCAGCACGGCGATCGACGGCGCGTGGTACCGCTGCTGCGGGGGGCGCATCCGCAAGCTCGTCGACTGCTGCTCTCCCCACCCGCGCCGCATCAACGGAGACGCCTCGCTCACCGGCTACTGCTACCGCGGACGAAAGGTCTTCTGCGTCATGTACTACGACACCAACGTCAAGTGCTAGAGACCCTGCTCGTCGTGGCGGCGGCGGCCGCGGGCGTCACCGGCGCCTGGTCCCCGTGCGGCTTCTCGATGGTCGAGACGCTCGCGCCGCAGGGATACGCGGGGCGCATGCGGACCACGCTCGCAGCGTGCCTGACGTTCTCTGCCGGCGCGCTGGCCGGCGGCGCCGCCACGTTCGGCGGCCTGGCGCTGCTCGGCGAGGCGCTCGGCGCCGGCGGGACGGCGACGCTCGCCGTGGCCGCCGCGGTGGCGCTCGTCGCGGCGATCGGGGAGGCGCGCGGCGCGCGGATCCTGCCGCAGGTGCGCCGCCAGGTGCCCGAGTCGTGGCGCCGGCGCATGCCGCTGCCGCTGGCCGCCGGGCTCTACGGCGCGCTGCTCGGCCTCGGCTTCACCACGTTCATCCTCACCTTCGCCGTGTGGGCGCTGGCGGGCGTCAGCGTCGCGCTCGGCGACCCGGCGCTCGGACTGGCGATCGGCCTCGCGTTCGGCGCCGGCCGGCTGCTGCCCGTCGTCGTCCTCGCGCCCGCGGCGGCCACCAAGGCCGGCGCGGCGTTCCACGCCGCGATGGCGGAGCGGCCGCAGATCCTGCGCTCGCTGCGGACGGTCGACGCCCTCGCGCTGGCCGGCTGCTCGGTGGCGCTGGTGGCCTGATGGCGACGGCGAGGCGGCTGGCGCTCTACGCGAGCGACCCGAGCGTGGACGACGGGCTGGTGGCGTGGCATGTTGGCGGCCAGCCGGGCGTGCTCGTGCGCGACGGCCAGACGCAGCGCGTCGAGGGCGTGCACCCGGCCGTCGGCGGCAACCGGCTGGCGGTCGTCCGGGACGGCGTGATCGAGATCAGCTCGACCTCGGGGCCGGAGTTCCGGGCCACGATCCCCGCGCCCGGTGCCGACGCGATCGCGGTGTCGGCCGCCTGGGTCGCCTGGCGCGCGCGTGACGGCGACGCCGACGCGATCGTCGCGGCCCCGCTCGCCGGCGGCGAGCCGCGACTCGTGCTCCGGCTCGAGGAGCTGGGGCGGCCGGCGCTCGAGGGCGGCCGGCTCGCCTTCCACGCGGCCGGGCGTCGCGGCGGGCGCATCGTCCTCGCCGACCTCGAGGCCGGCACGCGCCGCGTCGTGCGCCGGGAGCGCCGCGCGCAGCTGCTCAACCCGTCACTGCATGACGGCCAGCTGCTGTACGTGCGCGCCCACCACCGGCGCCAGGAGCTGCGCCTCGGCGGCCTCTCGCGGCGCTCGCCGCGTCGCGACCAGCGCGTGTGGTCCACGACCCCCACCGGCTTCCGCGACAACGGCTACGAGCGCGGGCGGCGCGACACGCGCCACAACCGCCGCAAGCTGCCTCCGCGGCCGCGCCGCGGGCTGTCGGCCAGCCTGTGGACGACCGCGCTGGCCGCCGATGCCGCCTACGTGACGCGGCTGCGCCAGGCCTCCGGGACGGCGCTGGTGGCCGAGATCCTGCGCGTGGACCGCTAGAGAGCCGGGTAGGGCACTCCCGACACACTTCGGGAGGAGCATCGATGCTGCGCAGGCACTCGCGCGCGCTGATCGTCGCGGCCGCCACGGCCGCGCTGGCGGCGCCCACCGCCCAAGCCGGGCACGGACACGACCGTTTCGAGAAGGAGCCGACCGCGGTCGGCAGCGGCGGCGCGGCCGGAACCGTTGACGCGCTCGCCACCAAGGCGGCGATCGACACGCTGCGTCGCGGCGGCAACGCCGTGGACGCCACGGTGGCGGCCGCCGGCGTGCTCGGCGTCACCGAGCCGTTCTCGGCCGGCATCGGCGGCGGCGGGTTCATGGTCATCCGCACCCCGCACGGCAAGGTCACGACGATCGACGGGCGCGAGACGGCGCCCGCCGCGATGCGGCCGGACTCGTTCATCGCCGCCGGGGCCACGGGCACCTTCAACGACGCGCGCTACAGCGGGCTGTCGGCCGGCGTGCCGGGCACCGTCGAGCAGTGGGACGAGGCGCTCGACCGCTACGGGTCGATGTCCCTGCGCAAGCTGCTCCAGCCGGGCATCGACGTCGCGCGCCGCGGGTTCGTGGTCGACCAGACGTTCTTCGACCAGACGCAGGGCAACGTCGACTACTTCGACGACATCCCGTCCACGGAGGAGATCTACCTGGATCCGGACGGCACGCCGCGCGACGTGGGCACCACGCTGCGCAACCCGGACCTCGCGCGCACGTACGAGAAGATCGCCCGCCAGGGGGCGCGCGTCTTCTACCGTGGGCCGATCGCCAGCGCGATCGCCGATGCGGCCCAGGACCCGCCGACGGCGCCTGACGCCAACCACGTCTGGCGGCCCGGGCTCATGACCGAGGACGACCTGCGGAGCTATGAGGCGCCGTGGCGCAAGCCGACGCGGATCGGCTACAAGGGCCTCGACGTATGGGGCATGGGCCCGCCGTCGAGCGGCGGCTCGACCGTCGGCGAGGCCCTGAACATCCTCGAGGGCTTCCGGCCGCTCGGCGCCGACCGCACGCAGGCGCTGCACCGCTACCTCGAGGCCTCGCGCTACGCGTTCGCGGACCGCAACGCCTACCTCGCCGACCCCGACTACGTCGACGTGCCGCTGGACTGCCTGCTCTCCGACGCCTTCGCGGCCGAGCGGCGGGCGCTGATCACGGAGCGGGCGGCCAACGCGGTCGTGGCCCGCGGCGACTGCGGTGAGCCGGACAGCACGTCGCTCGCCGAGGAGGGCCCGTCGACGACCCACCTGACGGTCGCCGACAAGCGGGGGTTCGTCGTCTCGTACACGTTCACGATCGAGTCGACCGGCGGCAACGGCATCGTGGTGCCGGGCTGGGGCTTCCTGCTCAACAACGAGCTGACGGACTTCAACTACACCGACCCGGTGCACCCGAACGCGCCCGAGGGCGGCAAGCGGCCGCGCAGCTCGATGGCCCCGACGATCATCACCCGGCACGGGCGGCCGGTTCTGGCCGTCGGCTCGCCGGGCGGGTCGATGATCATCACCACGGTCCTCCAAGTGCTGCTCGAGCGGCTCGAGCTCGGGCAGTCGCTGCCGGAGGCGATCGCCGCGCCGCGCGCTTCGCAGCGCAACGGCGTGAACTCGGTGGCCGAGCAGGGCTTCATGGACACCGAGGCGCCCGCGCTGATCGCGCGCCACGGGCACGCCTTCGCGGGGCCTCCGCATCCGGAGATCGGTGCGGTCACCGGCATCGAGTTCCTGCGCGGCCATCGCATGCTCGCCGCCGCGGAGCCGACCCGGCGCGGTGGCGGCAGCGCCGCCGTGGTCAGGGACCGTTGAGGTAGTCCTCGAGCACGGGCAGGAGGGCGCGGGCGTCGTCGACCACGGCGTCCGCGTCCGCCAGCGCCTCGACCGTGAAGGGGCCGGTGGCGACCGCGGCGACCCGCACGCGATCGGCGCGCGCGCACGCGATGTCGCGCGGCGTGTCGCCGATCACCACCGTCCGATCGCGAAGCCAGCCGCCTGCGCGGGCGCGCGCGATCGGGGGCAGCTGGGCGCGCGACGCGTGGTCGGATCCGAAGCCGCCCTGACCCGGCTCGAAGTAGTCGCCGATCCCGGCCCGGGCCAGCTTGAGGCGCGCTACGGGCTCGAGGTTGCCGGTCACCAGCGAGAGCCGGAACTCGGCCTCGCGACCGGCCAACTCGCCCAGCAGCTCGACGACCCCGGGCGCCACGCGCTCCGAGAGGTCTCCGGGACACAGCTCCGCGAACGCCTCGATGGCGGCGGCCTGCACCTCGCCCCAGCGCACGTCGAAGTCCGCTCCCGCCACGCCCGCCGCGGCGAGCAGGTCGCGCACGATCGCGCCGTCCGTGCGGCCCGCCGCCTCGACCCCGTGGCCGTCCGGCAGCGTCACGCCGTGCACCCGCTCAGCCGCCGCGCGCAGCGCCAGCGCGTGCTCGACCGAGGCGCGCTGGAGCAGCGTGCCGTCGATGTCGAACAGGAGCAGGAGCCCGCTCAGCGCTTCAGGTCCAGGCCGGGCTCGAGGCGCCGGGCGAAGGCGGCGATCAGCTTCGCGGCGTTCTCGACGTCGTCGAGCTGGACCATCTCCACCGGCGAGTGCATGTAGCGGAGCGGCACCGAGACCACGGCCGACGGGATGCCGGCGCGCGACACGTGGAAGGCATCGGCGTCGGTTCCCGTCGCGCGGGCCGACGCGGCCACGGTGAACGGGATGCCCTCGGCCTCGCCCGCGGCGTGCAGCAGCTCGAAGACCGTCGGGTCGAGCGTGGAGCCGCGCTGGAGCACCGGGCCGGAGCCGAACGGGTGCTTCCCGAGCTCCTTCTCGTCGGTGCCCGGCGCGTCGGTGGCGAAAGTCACGTCGACCACGACCGCGATGTCAGGCCGCAGCGAGTAGGCGGTCGTGTGGGCGCCGCCGAAGGTGATCTCCTCCTGGGCCACGGCCACCGCCGCAACGTCGCCGGGCGCGCCGCCGGCCTCGGCCACGAGCCGCGCCGCCTCGAGCGCCACGAAGCAGCCCAGGCGGTTGTCCATCGAGCGCGAGAGCACGCGGCCGTTGGGGAGCTCGACCGGCTCGCCGGCGATCACCGCGACGTCACCGATCCGCACGCGCGAACGCGCGTCGTCGCCGTCCTTCGCCCCGATGTCGATGTGCAGGTTCTTGAGCTCCGGCGCCTTCTTGCGCTCCTCGTCCTTGAGCAGGTGGATCGGCTTCTTGCCCACCGCGCCGGGCACCCGGCCGTCGCGGGTGATGACCTCGACCCGCTGGCCCACGAGGATCACCGGGTCCCAGCCTCCGACCCCGGTGAACCACAGGAAGCCGTCGTCGTCGATGTGGTGGACGATCAGCCCGATCTCGTCGATGTGGCCGACCACGGCCACGAACGGCCCGTCGCCCGTGCCCCCCACCCGCGCCACCGTCGAGCCGACCGTGTCGTGCGCGATCTCGGCGAACGCGCCGGCCGCCTCGCGGAACACGGCGGCGGCGGGCTGCTCGTAGCCCGACGGCCCCGGGGCGGTCAGGAGCTTGCGGAGCGTGTCTGACAGCGGCATGAAGCCGCGCAGCTTAGCTAGCCAGGAGCCCTCGGAGGACGAACTGGAGGATCCCGCCGTGCTTGAAGTACTCGACCTCCTTGGGGGTGTCGATGCGCACGCGGGCGGTGAACTCCTGGTCGCCGGCGCGGACCGTGACCTGCTTCGCCTCGCCGCCTTCGATGCCGGAGATCGAGATCTCCTCCTCCCCGGTGAGGCCCAGCGACTCGGCCGAGTCGCCCTCCTCGAACTGGAGCGGCAGAACGCCCATTCCCACGAGGTTCGAGCGGTGGATGCGCTCGTACGACTGGGCGATGACGGCGCGGACGCCGAGCAGCCGCGTGCCCTTTGCCGCCCAGTCGCGCGAGGAGCCCGATCCGTACTCGCGGCCGGCGAGCACCACGAGCGGGGTGCCCTCCTCCGCGTACTTCATCGCGGCGTCGTAGATCGGCATCTCCTCGCCATCCGGAAGGTGGCGCGTGACCCCTCCTTCCGTGCCCGGTGCGAGCAGGTTCCGCAGGCGGATGTTCGCGAACGTGCCGCGCATCATCACCTCGTGGTTGCCGCGCCGCGACCCGTAGGAGTTGAAGTCCTTGTACTCCACGCCGTGCTCATTGAGGTAGCGGGCGGCGGGAGAGTCCTTCTTGATCGCCCCGGCCGGCGAGATGTGGTCGGTGGTAACGGAGTCGCCGAGCACGGCCAGCACGCGCGCGCTCTCGATGTCGCCCACCGGCTCGGGCTCGACCGGCAGGTCGTCGAAGAACGGCGGCCGGCGGACGTAGGTGGACTCGTCGGCCCACGCGAAGCGGTCGCCCTCCGGCACCTCGAGCGAGTTCCAGCGCTCGTCGCCGGCGAACACCTCGCCGTAGGACGAGGTGAACATGTCGCTCAGCACGGCCTCCTCGACCGTGTGCGCGACCTCCTCGGCGGTCGGCCAGAGGTCCTTGAGGTAGACGTCCGCGCCGTCGCGGTCCTGCCCGAGCGGCTCGTCGAGCAGGTCGATGTCCATCGTCCCGGCCAGCGCGTACGCCACGCACAGCGGCGGCGACGCGAGGTAGTTCATCCGCACGTCCGGGTTGATGCGCCCCTCGAAGTTGCGGTTGCCGCTCAGCACGGAGACGACCGCCAGGTCCTCCGCGTTGACGGCCTCGGAGATCTCGTCCGACAGCGGGCCCGAGTTGCCGATGCACGTCGTACAGCCGTAGCCCACCAGATGGAAGCCGAGCCGCTCCAGGTACTCGGTCAGGCCCGCACGGTCGAAGTACTCGGTGACGACCTTCGAGCCCGGCGCCAGGGAGGTCTTCACCCACGGCTTGACCTCGAGGCCCCGCTCCACGGCGGCCTTGGCGAGCAGCCCCGCGCCGATCATCACCGACGGGTTCGACGTGTTGGTGCAGCTCGTGATCGCGGCGATCACCACGTGCCCGTGGTCGAGCTCGGTCTCCGTACCGTCCTCGAGCCGCAGCACGGCCGGCGAGCTGACCCGCTCGGACACCTGGAGGCCGCCCGTGCCGCCGCCGGCCGCCGGTTCGGGCTCAGAGGCGTGGGAGCCGTTGCCGTTGGAGCCGGGCGGGTCGGACGCGGGAAACGACTCGGCGCTCCTCTCGTCGGCCGCCGTGACCACGCCGTCGTCGTCGCCCACCATGTCCTGGAGGGCGATCCGGAACGAGGCCTTGGACTCGGTCAGCGCCACCCGGTCCTGCGGGCGCTTGGGGCCGGCGAGCGACGGCACGACCTGCCCGAGATCGAGCTCGAGCGTCTCCGAGTACGCCGGCTCCTCGCTGTCGGCGTCGTGCCACAGGCCCTGCTCGCGCGCATACGCCTCGACGATCTCGATCTGCTCGGCCGACCGCCCGGAGAACTCCAGGTAGCGCAGCGTCTCGGCGTCGACGGGGAACATCGCGCACGTGGAGCCGAACTCGGGGCTCATGTTGCCGATCGTGGCGCGGTCGGCCAGCGGCAGGTTCGGCACTCCGGGGCCGTAGAACTCGACGAACTTGCCGACCACCCCGTGGTGGCGCAGCAGCTCGGTAACCGTCAGGACCAGGTCGGTGGCGGTCGACCCCTCGGGCAGCTCGCCCGACAGCTTGAACCCGACCACCTTGGGCATGAGCATCGAGAT
>DASTIC010000230.1:0-28503 GCA_035717845.1 Solirubrobacteraceae bacterium | reverse complement strand
GGTCCTGTTCCCGGACGACGGGATCACGAAGGCGGACCTCGCCGGCTACTACGCCGCCGTGGCGCCCGCGATGGTGCCCCACACGCGCGACCGCCCGCTCAACCTCTGGCGCTGGAACACGGGCATCGACGACCCGGTCGTTGTGCAGCAGGCGATCCCCAAGGGTGCGCCGGAGTGGGTGCGCCGCGTCGAGGTGCCGCGCCGCCGCGGCGGGACCGTGACCCACGCGGTGGGTGGTGAGGCGGCGACGCTCGTGTGGCTCGCCAACCAGAACTGCATCACGCCGCACACGTGGACGGCCCGCGCCGACAAGCCCGACCAGCCGGACCGTCTCGTCTTCGATTTCGATCCTCCCGACGACGGCGACGGCTCGTTCCCGGATATTCGCGCGGGGGCGTTGGCGGTCGGCGACCTCCTGCGCGAGCGCGGCTTGACGCCCTACGCGATGACGTCCGGGTCGCGCGGGATCCACGTGGTGGCGCCGCTGCGGCGCGGGCCGGACTCCGACACGGTGCGCGAGCGGGCCGGGGAGCTGGCCGAGGAGGTCGCCGGCCGGCTGCCGGACCAGCTCACCACGTCGTGGCGCAAGGCGGGCCGCGGCGGGCGCGTGCTCGTCGACGCGGCGCGCAACACGTACGCCCAGACGGCCGTGGCGCCGTACGCGGTGCGCGCGAAGCCGGGGGCGCCGGTGGCCACGCCGCTGGCGTGGGAGGAGCTCGAGGAGCCGGCGCTGCATCCGCGGCGGTGGACGCTGGCGACCGTGCCCGCGCGGCTCGAGGAGCGCGGCGACCCGTGGGAGGGGATCGCATCGGCGGCCGCACCCCTGCCCACCTAGACTGGCCCGCGAGTGATCATCTTCTCCGGCATCCAGCCGACTGGGCGCAAGCACCTCGGCAACTACATCGGCGCGATCATCCAGTACGTCGAGGGCCAGGACCGCGCCGACCCCGCGATCTACTGCATCGTCGACCTGCATGCCGTGACGGTGCCCTACGACCCCGCCGATCTGCGGGAGCGGACGCTGGACACGGCGGCGATCCTGATCGCGTCCGGGCTCGACCCCGACCGCTGCATCCTCTTCCGCCAGGCCGACGTGGCCGAGCACACCGAGCTCGCGTGGCTGCTCTCCAGCGTCACGCCGCTCGGCGAGCTCAACCGCATGCACCAGTTCCGCGACAAGTCCGCGGCCCAGCGGGAGCTTGTCTCCGCGGGGCTCCTCTACTACCCGGTGCTGATGGCCGCCGACGTGCTCGCCTACCGGGCGCACGAGGTGCCGGTGGGAGAGGACCAGCGCGAGCACCTGGAGCTCATGCGGCGCGCCGCCGAGCGCTTCAACCGCCGCTTCGGCGACCTGCTGGTGGTTCCGGAGGCGCGGATCCCGTCGGTGGGTGCGCGCGTGGCCGACCTCCAGGACCCGACCCGCAAGATGTCCACCACCGGCGGCTCCGAGCAGGGCACGGTCTACGTGCTCGACGACCCCGAGACCATCCGCCGCAAGTTCAAGCGCGCGGTGGCTGACTCCGGCCGCGAGATCGTGCGGCGCGAGGACAAGCCGGGCATCTCGAACCTGATCGAGATCATGGCCGTCGCGACCGACACGACGCCCGAGGCGATCGAGGCCCAGTTCGAGGGATCCGGCTACGGCGACTTCAAGACGGCGGTGGGCGAAGCGGTGGCCGACTGGCTGGCCCCCGTGCGCGAGCGCTACGAGGCGCTG
The DNA here is from genome assembly GCA_035717845.1 of Solirubrobacteraceae bacterium. Lineage (GTDB taxonomy): Bacteria > Actinomycetota > Thermoleophilia > Solirubrobacterales > Solirubrobacteraceae > DASSUW01. Next base: position 26,786 of record DASTIC010000230.1, on the reverse strand, counting down.
CGCTCCGACGAGGCCGAGCTCGAGCGCATCCTGGACGGCGGCGCCGGCAAGGCGCGCGAGATCGCGGTGGCCACGCTGACCGAGGTCCGCGACGCCATGGGCGTCGGCCCGACGCGCTCCGTCGGCAGCGCCCCCTAGCCTGTCGGCCTGATGGCCACGGTCGCGCACCGGCTGGAGCTGGACCTCGACGTCTTCGCGGGGCCGTTCGACCTGCTGCTCTCGCTCGTCCTGCGCGAGGAGCTCGACCTGCTGGAGGTCGAGCTCGCCGAGATCGTGCTCGCCTACGTCGACCACCTCGAGGCGGAGGGCGAGCTCGACCTCGAGGCGGCGACCGAGTTCCTGGTGCTGATCGCCGCGCTGCTGGAGCTCAAGTCGCGGCTCATGCTCCCAGGCGAGGAGCTGCCCGACGACCTCGACGCGCTCGCGCCCGCCGAGGCAGCCGAGGAGCTGCTCGAGCGGCTGCTCCAGTACGCGCGCTTCCGCGGCGCCGGCGGCTGGATGGCCGCCGCCCACGCCGCCGGGCAGGCCTACCTGCACCGCTCCGCGCCGCTGCCGCCGGGGCTGCGCCGCGTGTCCGTCGAGGTCGCGGAGCGGGCCTACGACCCGGATGTGCTGGGCGCCGCGGTCGGCTCGCTGTTGCGGACGCCCCCGCCGCTCGACCTCCGCCACATCGCCGCGCCGCGCGTATCGGTCGCCGAGCGGCTGGCGCTCCTGCGCTCACTGCTCGCCCGCGGGCGGTTCTCGTTCGACGAGGCCGTCGAGGGCGCCGACCGGGTGACGGAGGCCGTGACGCTGTTCGCGCTGCTCGAGCTCTACAAGCGCGGCGAGGCGGCCTGGGAGCAGGCCGAGCCGTTCGGGCCGATCACGGTGCACGCGTGACCGCCCTCGCCGCCCAGGTCGAGGCGCTGCTCTTCCTCGCGCCCGAGCCGGTGACGGTCGAGGAGCTGGCCGACGCGCTCCAGACCGGCGAGGAGGCCGTCCGCGACGCGCTCGAGGACCTGGCCGGCGCGCTCGAGGGCCGCGGTGTGGTCCTGCGCGAGGTCGCCGGCGGCTGGGCGCTCGCCTCCCACCCGGACGCCGAGGAGGCGGCCCGGCGGCTGCTCGCCCGGCCGCGGACCTCCGCGCTCACCGCCGCCCAGGCCGAGACGCTGGCGATCGTCGGCTACCTCCAGCCTGTCTCACGTCCCGAGGTCGCCCGCATCCGCGGCGTGGCCTCCGAGTCGGCGACCGCCGCGCTCGTCGAGCGCGGGCTGATCGAGGAGTCCGGCCGCTCCCAGTTCGGCGCCGTGCTGTACCGGACGACCCCGCTGTTTCTCAAGCTCTTCGGGCTCCGCTCGCTCGACGACCTCCCCGATCCCGCCCAGTGGGACCCGAGCCCGGAGGACGAGTCGGCGCTGCGCGACCGGCTGCTCCGCGCGGGCGAGCAGCGCGCCGGCTAGCTACGTCGCCGCGGCGAGCTGGCCGCAGGCGGCCTCGATGTCGCGGCCCCGCGTCAGCCGCACGGTCGCCCGGACGCCGTGCTCCTCGAGGACCGCCTTGAAGGCCGCGATCGCGGCCGGGGAGGAGCCGTCGTACGTCCCCGTCGGGTTGTACGGGATCAAGTTGACCTTGAAGATCTTCGAGTCGAGCCGGCGCGCGAGCGCGACCGCCTGCGCGTAGGTGTCGTTGACGCCGGCCAGCATCACGTACTCGATGAACACGCGCCGGCGTCGGCGCGCGTAGTAGGCGCGGCACGCTTCGAGCACCTCGTCGATCCCGTAGCGGTCGTTGACGGGCATGATCCGCGAGCGCAGCTCGTCGTCGGCGGAATGCAGCGAGAAGGCGAGCCGGATCGGCATGTCGCTCTCGGTCAGCCGCCGGATCCCCGGCACCCAGCCGACCGTCGAGATCGTCGTGCGGCGGTGCGTGATGCCGACGTCGGGCAGCCGCTGCGCCGCGGCGAGCACGTGGTCGAGGTTCATCATCGGCTCGCCCATGCCCATGAACACCAGGTGGTCGACCGGCTCGATCCGCCGGAAGTGCAGCACCTGGTCGAGGATCTCGGATGCGGTGAGGTTGCGGCCGAACTTCATCGTCCCCGTGGCGCAGAACGTGCAGGTCAGCGGGCAGCCGGACTGGGAGGACACGCAGACCGAGCGGCGGCCGTCGCGGAAGCGCATCAGCACGGCCTCGACCGGCCGGCCGTCGTGCGTGTGGAAAAGCGTCTTGACGGTGCCGTCCGCGGCGCGCGCCTCGTGCACCGCTTCGAGGCTCGAGAACGGGACCTCCCCGGCCAGCTGCGCCCGCAGGCCGGCCGGGAGATCGGTCATCTCGTCGTAGCCGGCGGCGCCGCGCGCGGCCCAGCTCCACACCTGGCGGGCGCGGAAGGCGGGCTGGCCGGCGGCGTCGAGCGCGGCGTCGAGGAGGGCGAGGTCCACGCGCCGTATGGTGGCAGCGACGTGCGCCTCGCCAAGTACCTCGCCCATGCCGGCGTCGCCTCCCGCCGCACCTCGGAGGCGATCGTCTTCGCCGGGCGGGTGACCGTCGGCGGCGAGACGGTGCGCGACCCGGCGCGCGACGTCGACGGCAGCGCGCCGGTCGAGGTCGACGGCAAGCCGGTGCGGGTCTCCACCGGCCAGCGCGCGGTCTACGCGGTGCACAAGCCGCGCGGGGTCGTCTCCACGGCCAGCGATCCGCAGGGCCGCGCGACGATCGTGTCGCTCGTCCCCAGCGCCCGCCGCCTCTACCCGGTGGGCCGGCTCGACGTCGACACCACCGGCCTGATCCTGGTGACCGACGACGGCGCGCTCGCCCACCGGCTCACGCACCCGTCGTTCGAGGTCCCGCGCACCTACCACGCGAAGGTCCGCCGAGCGCCCGTCAGGGAGGACGCGCTGCGCGCGTTGCGCGAGGGCGTCGAGCTCGAGGACGGGCGCACGGCCCCGGCGCGGGTCAAGCGCCTGGCGCCGGATCGGGTCGAGATCACCATCCACGAGGGTCGCAAGCGCCAGGTGCGGCGGATGTTCGACGCCGTCGGCCATCCGGTCGCCGCGCTCGAGCGCGTGCGCTTCGGCCCGCTGTGGCTCGGCGGGCTCGAGGAGGGCCGCTACCGGCGCCTCACCGCGGCCGAGGTCGCGAAGCTACGCCGCGCTCCCCGCTAGCCTCGCGTCGATGCGGCTCATCGCGCTTCGCGGCGCCACCACGGTCCAGGCCAACGAGGCGGAGGCGATCCTCGCCGCCACCACCGAGCTGATGGGCGAGCTGCTCGCCCGCAACAAGCTCGACTCGGACTCGATCGTGAGCTGCATCTTCACGCTCACCGAGGACCTCGACGCGGAGTTCCCCGCGGTCGCTGCCCGGCAGATCGGCCTCAGCCGCGTTCCGCTCCTCTGCACCCGCGAGATCCCGGTCCCCGGCTCGCTCCCGCGCGTGATCCGCGTGCTCATGCACTGCTACCCGCCGGTGGGCGTCGACCCCCAGCACGTGTACCTCGGGGAGGCCCGGAAGCTGCGGCTGGACCTCGAAGGCGCGCAGTAACCTGCGGGCCATGGCCCTCGAGTTCGCGAGCAAGGTCCGGCGCATCCCGGTCTACCCGGCCGCCGACGGCTACGCCTCCGAGGGCCCGATCGCCAAGCTCGCCTCCAACGAGTCGCCGTACCCGCCCGTGCCGGCCGTCGTCGAGGCGATCACGCGGGCGCTCACGGGCCTCAACCGCTACCCGGACCCGACCAACTCGGCGTTGCGCCGCAAGCTCGCCGACCGCCACGGCGTCCCCGCCGGGCGGATCGCGATCGGCAACGGCTCCTGCGACGTCCTGCTCGCGGCCGGCGACGCGCTGCTCGAGCCGGGGGCGGAGCTCGTCTATGCCTGGCCGTCGTTCTCGGTCTACCCGCACCTGGCGGCAGCGTCGGGCGCCCGGGCGATCGAGGTGCCGTTGGACGCCGAGCACCGCCATGACCTCGAGGCCATGCGGCGTGAGATCACGGTCGCCACCCGCCTGGCGATCGTCTGCAACCCGAACAACCCGACGTCGACGGCGCTGCCGTTCGAGGAGATCGCCGCGTTCGTGGCCGACGTCCCGCGCCACGTGTGCGTGATCCTCGACGAGGCGTACTGCGAGTTCAACGTGCTCCAGGACCCCGACGAGTCGGTCGACCTGCTCGACCGCCACCCCAACCTCGTGCTCCTGCGCACCTTCTCGAAGGTCTACGGCCTCTGCGGGCTGCGCGTCGGGTACGGGCTGTGCGGCTCCGAGGAGTTCCGCACCGCCGTCGACCAGGTCCGCCAGCCGTTCTTCTGCAACGCCGCCGCGCAGGCGGCCGCACTCGAGGCGCTCAACCACCAGGACGAGGTCGTCCGGCGCGTCGAGCGCAACCTCGCCGAGCGGATCGGGCTCGAGGACGGGCTGCGCGAGCTGGGCATCGAGCCCGCCGCCTCGCAGGCGAACTTCGTCTGGTTCGACCTCGGCGACGGCCGCGAGGAGGCCGAGATCATGCAGGGCCTCGCCCAGCGCGGCGTCCTCGTCCGCGCCGGCACCTCGCTCGGCCGCGAGGGCGCGCTGCGGGTCACCGTCGGCACCCAGGCCGAGAACGAGCGCTTCCTCGAGGCGCTCGGTGCGCTCCTGTAGCGCCGGCGAACGTCAACTTCTGCTGGGTGGGGAAGCGAGGGGCCCACCGCTGCTCAGGGAAGAACTCGAGCTGCGGTCGGCCCCTCACCTCCCTACCCAGCCGCGGTTGACGTCCCGCGGGATAGCCTCGCCGACATGGTCATCCCAACGCTCCGCTACAAGGACGCCAAGGCCGCGATCGACTTCCTCGAGCGCGCCTTCGGCTTCGAGGTCAAGGCCGTGCACGAGAACGAGGACGGCACCGTCGCCCACGCCGAGCTGACGCACGGGCGCGGGATGGTCATGATCGGCACGGCCGGCGTCGGCGATCCGCAGTTCGAGACCAGACACGCGTCCATCTACGTGTTCTTCGACGAGGCCGACGCCCTCTTCGGGCGCGCCCAGGCCGCCGGAGCCGAGATCACCCGCGAGCTGACGGACATGGACTACGGCTCGCGTGAGTTCAGCGCCCGCGATCCCGCCGGCAACGTGTGGACGTTCGGCACGTACGATCCATTTGCCTCGTAGCTTCCCGGCTGCTACAACCGTTCGCTCGCGTGACCCATCGCAGCTTCTCCTACCGCACGTATCGATTTAGCTAGGCGCTCGGCAGGCCCCTGGGGCCGAGCGCCTTGCCGGCGAGTCGTACGTACAGTTTCAGAGACCTAGGAGAAGCAAGCAGATGATGATCGTGATGAAACCGACGGCGACCGAGGAACAGGTCCAGGCCGTCATCGACCGGATCGAGTCCGTCGGGGCACGAGCCCACCCCTCGCGCGGCGAGGAGGTCACGGTGATCGGCGCCATCGGCGACCGCGAGCACGTGGCCCGGCTCGAGCTCGAGGGCGCTCCCGGCGTGGCCCAGGTCGTGCCGATCCTCAAGCCGTACAAGCTCGCCTCGACGCAGGTGCGCCCCGGCACGCGCACGGTGATCGACGTCGAGGGCCGCAAGATCGGCGGCGAGCACTTCTCGCTGATCGCCGGCCCGTGCACCGTCGAGTCGCGCGACCAGACGCTCACCACGGCGCACGCGGTGGCCGCCGCCGGGGCCTCGCTGTTCCGCGGCGGCGCCTACAAGCCGCGCACCTCGCCGTACGCCTTCCAGGGCCTGGGGCAGGAGGGGCTGCGGCTGCTCGAGGAGGCGAAGGCGGAGACCGGCCTGCCGATCGTCACCGAGCTGATGGACGCGCGCGACCTCGACGCCGTCGTCGACGTGGCCGACGTGATCCAGATCGGCGCCCGCAACATGCAGAACTACCCGCTCCTCGCCGAGATCGGCCGGGCCGGGAAGCCGGTGCTGATCAAGCGCGGCCTGTCCTCGACGCTCGAGGAGCTGCTGATGGCGGCCGAGTACGTGCTCAAGGAGGGCAACCCGGACGTCCTGCTGTGCGAGCGCGGGATCCGCACGTTCGAGACCGCGTACCGCTTCACGCTCGACCTCACGGCCATCCCCGTGCTCAAGGAGCTCTCGCACCTGCCGGTGATCGTCGACCCGAGCCATGCCGCGGGCCGGCGCGACCTCGTGACCCCGCTCTCGCTGGCCGCCGCCGCGGCGGGCGCGGACGGGATCATCGTCGAGGTGCACTCGCAGCCCGACGAGGCGATCTGCGACGGGCCGCAGCAGCTGTACGCCGATCGCTTCGCCGAGTACGCCGAGCAGGTCGAGCGCGCGGCCGCCGTGGCCGGCAAGGTGCTCTCCTCCTCGCCCGCCTGATGGCAGACGGCCCACGCCTCGCCGTGGTCGGCGTGGGCCTGATCGGCGGATCGGTCGGCCTGGCGGCGCGGGAGCGGCTGGGCGCGCACGTGCGCGGTTGGGATCCCGGCGACGGGGTCCTCGCGGCCGCGCTCGAGCGCGGCGCGGTGACCGAGGCGAGCGGCTCGGCGGCGGAGGCGCTGGAGGGCGCGGAGGCCGCGTTCGTCGCCGCGCCGGTGGGCGACCTGCCGGCCGCGGTGCGTGAGGTGCTCGCCGTCGCCGGCGAGGACTGCGTGGTGACCGACGTCGGCTCGACGAAGCGGTCCGTGGTGGCGGCCGTCGACGACCCGCGGTTCATCGGCGGCCACCCGCTGGCGGGCGCCGAGACGGCCGGCGTGGCCCACGCCCGCGCCGACCTGTTCGAGGGCGCCACCTGGTACCTGACGCCGACCGCCCGCACCGGGGGGATGCTCTACGACCGCCTCCACCGGCTGCTCAAGGACCTCGGCGCGCGGCCTTCGGCGCTCGACGCCGAGACCCACGACGCGCTGCTGGCGACCGTCTCGCACCTCCCGCACGTGCTCGCCAACGTCCTCGTGGCGCGCGCCGCGCGCGTGCTGTCGGACGAGGGCGAGCGGCTTCCGGCCACCGGGCCGTCGTTCCGCGACGCCACGCGCGTGGCGGGCGCCAACACGGCGATCTGGCGCGACATCTACCTCGCGAACGCCGATGCGCTGGTGGACGCCATCGACGACACGGTGCGCCGCCTCGGCGAGGTCCGCGCCGCGCTGGCCGCTCGCGACGCCGACGCGGTGGCGGTCTGGAACGAAGGGGCGAGGGAGGAGCGCCGGCGGCTGCTCGAGGCCGACCTGGCGGGCGGCGACGTGCACGAGCTGCGGGTCGCGGTGCCCAACCGGCCGGGCGTCGTCGCCGAGGTGGCCCTGGAACTGGGCCGCGCGGGCGTCAACATCCTCGACATGGCGCTCTATCCCGCCGCCGACCTCTCATCCGGCACCATCGCCCTGTGGGTGGCGGGCGAGCGCCGCGCCGGCGAGGCCCAGGCGCTCGTCGAGGCCCTCGGGCTGCCGGTGGCCAGGCCGTGAACGCGCGCTTCGCGCCCGACGGCCCGCTGCGGGGCTGGCTGACCGCGCCGCCGGACAAGTCGCTCTCCCACCGGGCGGCGCTGATGGCCGCGATGACCGACGAGCCCGTGCGCGTCACCGGCTACCTCGACGCGGCGGACACGAACTCGACCCTGGGTGCTGTCCAGGCGCTCGGCGCGCTGGTCGAGCGGCGGGAGGACCACCTCGTGATCCGGGGCGCCGGCCTGCGGGCGGCGGCGCCGGTCGCCGGCCCCATCGACGTCGGCAACGCGGGCACGTTGATGCGCCTTCTGCCGGGCTGGCTGGCGGGTCAGGAGGGCGGGAGCTGGACGCTCGACGGCGACGCCTCGATCCGCCGCCGCCCGGTCGACCGCGTGGCGGCGCCGCTCGCGCGCATGGGCGCCCGGATCGAGGCCACCGACGACCGCTACCCGCCGTTCACCGTCACCGGCAGCCCGCTGAGCGGGATCGAGTACGAGCTCCCCGTCGCCTCCGCGCAGGTCAAGTCCTGCGTCCTGCTCGCCGGGCTCCTCGCCTCGGGCCCGACCACGGTCGTCGAACCCGAGCCGAGCCGCGATCACACCGAGCGGATGCTGGCCGCCGCGGGCGTCCGGATCACCCGCGACGGCTCGCGCGTGACGGTCGCCCCGCAGGACGAGCTCGAGCTGGGCGCCGTGCACGTGCCGGGCGACCCCTCGTCGGCCGCCTTCCACGCCGCCGCCGCCGTGCTCGTGCCGCGCTCGCGCATCGTGATCGAGGGCATGGGCGCGAACTGGACCCGCACCGGCTTCTTCCAGATCCTCCGGCGGATGGGCGGCGTGGTCGTGGGGCCGCTCGAGGAGCGTCGCGACGAGCTGGCGGCGGGCGAGCCGGTGTGCGAGCTCGACGTCGCCCACGGGCCGCTGGCCGGCACCGTCGTCGAGCCCGCGGAGGTCCCGCTCGCCATCGACGAGCTGCCGCTCGTGGCCCTGCTCGGATGCTTCGCGGAGGGCGAGACGGTCGTGCGCGGAGCGCAGGAGCTCCGCCTCAAGGAGTCCGACCGCATCGCCACCGTCGTCGAGGGCCTGCGCGGCCTCGGCGGCCGGATCGAGGCGACGGCGGACGGCTTCGCCGTGCAGGGCGGCGGTGGCCTGCGCGGCGGCGTGCTGCATGCTCACGGCGACCACCGGCTGGCGATGCTCGGCGCGGTCGCGGGGCTCGCCTCGCGGGAGGGCGTCGAGGTGGTGGGGATGGAGGCCGCCGCGGTGTCCTATCCCGGCTTCGAGGCCGACCTCGCGCGCCTGCGCTCGTAACCTGCCCCGCCATGGTCATCGCCATCGACGGTCCCGCGGGCGCAGGCAAGTCCACCGTCTCGCGCGCCGTCGCGGATGAGCTCGGGTTCACGTACCTCGACACGGGAGCGATGTACCGCGCCGTAGGCCTGGCGGCGAGCGAGAGCGACGAGCCGGCCGCGAGGGTGGCCGAGCGGATCGACATCGAGGTGGGCGACCGGGTGCGGATCGACGGCCGCGACGTGACCGAGGCGATCCGCACGCCCGAGGTCTCGGAGGCCGCCTCGCGGGTGGCCGCGGACCTCGGCGTGCGCGCCGCGCTGGTGGCCAAGCAGCAGGCGCTGATGGCCGACGGCGACTGGGTGGCCGAGGGCCGCGACGTCGCCACCGTCGTGGTGCCGGACGCCGCCGTGAAGGTGTTCCTCACCGCCGACCCCGGCGAGCGCGCCCGCAGGCGCGCTGCCGAGCTCGGCGCCGACCCCCGGCAGGTCGCCCGCGAGCAGGCGCTGCGCGACGAGCGCGACGCCTCCGCGGAGCGCACTGTGCACGAGCCGGCGCCCGACGCGGTGCCGGTCGACACCACGGGGCTCACGCTCGACGAGGTCGTGGCGCAGATCGTCGCGCTCGCCGTCGAGGCGCGCGAGATCGGCGCCTAGGGGTCCTTGGAGGGACCCCTGGCGGCGGCGACCGGACGAGCCACCGCCGCCTGGCGTCCTACGACTCGCGTGCCGTCTTCGACACGCACTTGCCGAAGGCGTTGCTCTTGTTCTCGTTCGTGCCCCATTCCTCCGCGAACGCGTCGCGCCCCATCTCGTCGCGCTCGGCCGCGCACTTCTTCGCCGCGCTCTTGCGCTCGGCGGCCTCCTCGGCGTCCTCCTCGTCCATCTCGGCCTTCTTCGCCTTGGCCTTCTTGGAGACGCACTTGCCGTACGCGTTGTTCTTGTTCGCGTTCGTGCCGTACAGCTCGTTGAACGCCTCGCGGTCGAGTGCGCGCTCCTCCTTGCACTCCTTCGCGGCGTTCGTGCGAGCCTCCTTGCGCTCGGCCGCCTCCTCGCGGGTGGTGCGGTTCACGCAACGGCTCATGCTGCCGTACTTGGCCCGGAAGGCCTCGCGCGTAGCGCTCGACTTGCCGCGCTCCGTCTTGCACTCCGCCTTCGCGGCGCGGCGATCGGCATCATTGGACTTGCCGGTCGCGGCCGCGGGTACGAGCAACCCGACGACGAGCACGATGACTAGGGTGATCTTCTTCATGTCTGCTGCAACGCAGCCCGTCCGATGAGGTTCGCGAGTGACGCCCTGTCGCTCGGGGTCCTCGGGAGCCGCCGCCTGCTCGCGCTGGCCGGCGACGAGGCGCTCGTCGAGCAGATGCAGCGCGGCAACGAAGCGGCCTTCGAGGTCGCGTTCGACCGCTATGGAGCGCAGATCCTCGGCTTCTGCCGCCACATGCTCGGCTCCACCGAGGAGGCCGAGGACGTCGTGCAGCACACGTTCGCCGCGGCCTTCCGCGACCTCGCACTCAACGCCCACCGCACGGTCGCGCTGAAGCCGTGGCTCTACACGATCGCGCGCAACCGGTGCGTCTCGGTCCTGCGCTCGCGGCGGGAGCAGACCGCCGTGCCGCACGAGCCGTCGACGATCGCGCTCGCCGACGAGGTCGAGCGCCGCGCCGAGGTGCAGGAGCTGCTCGAGGACATGCTCGAGCTGCCCGAGGACCAGCGGGCGGCGCTGCTGCTCTCGCAGGGCGGCGCGCTCTCGCACGCGGAGGTCGCGGAGGTGCTCGGCTGCGAGACGGCTCAGGTGAAAGGGCTGGTGTTCCGCGCCCGCACGGCGCTCATCCAGCGCCGCGAGGCGCGCGAGACCCCGTGTGCCTCCATCCGCGAGCAGCTCGCCAACCTGCGGGGCGGCGCGCTCCGCCGCACCGAGCTGCGCCACCACCTGCGCGAGTGCCCGGGCTGCCGGGCGTTCCGCGAGCACGTACGCCAGCAGCGGCGGCTGCTCGGGGCGCTGCCGATGGCGCCGTCGCTGGCGCTCAAGGCGAGCGTCCTCGGCGGCTCGGCCGGCGGCGGCGGTGGCCTCGCGGCGGCCGTCGGCGCGGGCACGCTGAGCAAGGTCGCCGTCGCGGGGGTGCTCGCCTGCGGCGGGACGGTGGTCGTCGTCGAGGCCGAGCGGCAGGCGCCAGCGCCCGCCCGTGAGGCCTCGGCGGTGACGGCGCCGCCCAAGGCGGCGACGAGCGCACCGCACGTGACGACCGCGCCGCGGGCGGCGCCGCCGGCGATCGCCAGGCGCCCGGCGACCCGCCGAGCCGAACCCGCCGCCGCCCGATCCCGCGCCGTCGGGCGCCGCCCGGCCGCTCGCCGCAACGGGCCGGCCCCGGCTGCGGAGCGCCCCACGCGCCGCGGGCGCGCGAACGGGCACGAGCGCGCGGCCACGCCGCTTGCATCGACGCCGCGCGCAGTCGGGCCGACGAACACGGCGGCGCGCGGGCGCGGCCCGGTCGCGGCGCCGACGGCGGGTACGCCGGTCAGGCGCGGTCCGGCCGTGACGAAGGCCAAGGTCGCACCGGCCGCCAGGGCGAACGCGAAGGCGAGCCCGCCCGGCCCGCCGCTGGAGCCGGACGCGCCGAAGCTCGAGAAGACCAAGAAGTCCTAGCTCTATCCTCGCCCGGCCATGAAGGTCGCGGTCGTGGGATACCCCAACGTCGGGAAGTCGTCGCTCGTCAACCGCCTCACGCAGACGCGCGAGGCGGTCGTCCACGAGCGCCCCGGCGTCACGCGCGACCGCAAGGAGCTCTCGACCGAATGGAACGGGCGCCGGCTGACGCTGATCGACACCGGCGGCGTCGACCTCCAGGACGAAGATCCGCTGGCCGTCTCGATCCAGGACCAGGCGCGCGAGGCGATCGCGGACGCCGAAGTGGCGCTGCTGGTGGTCGACGCGCGCGCCGGCGTGCGGCCCGGCGACGAGGAGATCGCGCAGATCCTGCGCGGCGGGGAGCTCCCGGTCGTCGTCGCCGCCAACAAGGTCGACTCCCCGAACGAGCTCATGCTCGTGCACGACTTCCACGGCCTCGGCCTCGGCGATCCCCTCCCGGTGTCCGCCGCCCAGGGCCTCGGCACGGGCGACCTGCTCGACCGGCTGGTCGAGCTCGCCCCGGGGGAGGACGAGCCGGAGGAGGACGAGGACGTGGTGCGCCTGGCCGTGATCGGGCGCCCCAACGTGGGGAAGTCGTCGCTCGTCAACGCCTTCCTGGGCCGCGACCGCGTGATCGTCTCGCCCGACGCGGGCACCACGCGCGACGCGATCGACACCCCGATCGAGGTCGACGGCCAGCGGATGCTGCTCGTCGACACGGCCGGCATCCGCCGCGCCGCCAAGGTCTCGGAGTCGGTCGAGTACTACACGACGCTGCGCTCCCAGCGCGCGGCCGAGCGCGCCGACGTGGCGCTCGTCGTCTGCGACGCCCAGGACGGCGTCACCGCGCAGGACCTGCGGATCGCGGAGCTGGCGATGCGCTCCGGCTGCGCGACCGCGCTCGTGCTCAACAAGTGGGACCTGACGGGCGGGGAGGGGGAGCCGCGCGGCCCCGGCGCCGGCGTCGGGCCGGCCGAGCTCGACGGCGAGCGCGCGCGTGTGAACCGCAAGCTGCGGCTGCGCCCGAAGGTCCTGACGGCGTCCGCCACCAGCGGCCGCAACGTGCAGCGGCTCCTCCAGGAGGTGCTCTCCCTCGGCGAGCGCGCCTCCCACCGCGTGCCGACCCCCGAGCTCAACCGGTTCCTCGCCGAGGTCGCCGCCCAGCGCCAGGCCCCGGCCAAGCAGGGCCACCGGCTGAAGATGTTCTACATGGCGCAGATCGGCACGGCCCCGCCCCGCTTCCAGATCCACGTCAACAACCGCAACAAGCTCACGCGTGAGTACGCGTACTTCATCGAGAACCGGCTACGCGAGCGCTACGGGCTCGAGGGCATCCCGCTCATCATCGACTTCGTGGAGCGCAAACAGCGCGCCCGCTAGCCTGTTGCGGCTCATGACCGAGCTGAACGACAACGAGTTCCTCTTCACCTCCGAGTCCGTCACGGAGGGCCACCCCGACAAGATCGCCGACCAGATCTCCGACGGGGTGCTCGACGCCGTCCTGCGCGACGACCCGAACGGCCGCGTCGCCTGCGAGACGCTCGTCAACACGGGACTCGTCGTCGTCTCCGGCGAGATCTCCACGACCACGTACGTGGACATCCAGGACGTCGTGCGCTCGACGATCCGCAAGATCGGCTACACGGACGCCGACCTCGGCTTCTCGGCCGACTCGTGCGCCGTCATCAACGCGATCGACAAGCAGTCGCCCGACATCGCCCAGGGCGTCGACGAGGCCTACGAGACGCGCACCGACCCGTCGGACGACGACGAGCTCGACATCGCCGGCGCGGGCGACCAGGGGATGATGTTCGGCTACGCCACGCGGGAGACCGAGGAGCTGATGCCGCTCCCGATCTCGCTGGCCCACAAGCTCGCGCACCGGCTCGCCGCCGTCCGCCACGCCGACATCGTTCCCTACCTGCGGCCCGACGGCAAGACGCAGGTCTCGGTCCGCTATCGCGACGGCAAGCCGGTGGAGATCGAGAAGCTGCTGATCTCGACCCAGCACAAGGAGGGCGCCGAGACGCTGATCCCGGACGACCTCTGGGAGCACGTGGTCGAGCCGATCCTGCCGCGCGACCTCTACGACGCGAAGAAGCTGCGCAAGAACTTCCTCGTCAACCCCACCGGCCGCTTCGTGATCGGCGGTCCGGTCGGCGACGCCGGCCTCACCGGCCGCAAGATCATCGTCGACACGTACGGCGGCATGGCTCGCCACGGCGGCGGCGCGTTCAGCGGCAAGGATCCGAGCAAGGTCGACCGCTCGGCCGCCTACGCCGCGCGCTACGTGGCCAAGAACATCGTGGCCGCCGGCTTGGCCGACCGCTGCGAGGTGCAGGTCGCGTACGCGATCGGCGTCGCCCACCCGGTGTCGGTGATGGTGGAGACCTTCGGGACCGAGAACGTCGGTCGCGGGAGGATCCTCGAGCTCATCAACGAGCACTTCGACCTGCGCCCGGGTGCCTTCCGCCAGTACCTCAAGCTCCACCGTCCGATCTACCAGAAGACGGCGGCCTACGGCCACTTCGGCCGCGAGGACCACGACTTCACCTGGGAGAAGACGGACAAGGCGCGCGTCCTCCGCGAGGCCGCCGGTTTGGGCGCCGCCGTCCAGCCGGTTGTTTGACGTCGTCGTCGGGTAGGGGGCCCGCGAGGCCCCCGCTCGAACGACCTCAGGCTCGACACCGACTTCGTCGGCTAGGCGATTCTCGCCGCGTACTACCTCGTCGTCCTCGGCGTGGGCAGCGTTCGGGCTCCAGATGCTCGTGTGGGCGTTCACGCGCCCGCTGGGCGACGAGCTCACCGAGGGCGAGGGCGGCGAGTACCCCGAGCGGGGCGTCGACGCGGCCGCGCTGGCCTCACACGAGCGCGGCCCGCGGCCCCGGCGCGACGGGGAGCGCCGCGGCGGGCACGGCGACACCCGGGGCGAGTAGCGCGAGCACCGCGCCGCCGAAGCCGCCGCCGACCATCCGCGCGCCGGCCGCGCCGGCCACCTTCAGGCGCTCGACCGTGCGCTCGACCTCCGGCAGCGACACGTCGTAGTCGTCGCGCAGGCTGGCGTGCGAGGCGTCGAGCAGGCGGGCGGCGGCGTCCAGGTCATGGGCGGCCAGGGCGGCGACCATGGCGTCGACGCGCGCGTTCTCGGAGATCACGTGGCGCACACGGGCGGCGAGCGGCTCCGGGAGCCCCGCCTCGCTCTCGGCCTCGCGCAGGGACGCGACGCCGAGCGCCGCCGCCGCCTCGCGACACTCGCGGCGGCGGTCGTTGTAGCCCGAGTCGGCGTGCGAGTGGGCCGCCCCGGAGTCGAGCGTCACGAGCTGCCAGCCGCCGAGGTCGAGCGGGACGGGGTCGAGGGCGAGCGTCGCGAAGTCGATCCGCACCGCGTGCCCGGGCTCGCCGCACAGCGACGCGAGCTGGTCGAGCAGGCCGGTCTCGGCGCCCACCCAGTCGTTCTCCACCCGCGAGCAGAGCCTCGCGAGCTCGCGCCGGTCGGCCGGGAGCTCCTCGCCGGCCACGGCGAGCAGGGCGAGGACCAGCGCGGCCTCGAACGCCGCCGACGAGGAGAGCCCCGCGCCCTGATCGAGGTCGCCCTCGACGGTGAGCCGGGCGGCCCGCAGCGCGTATCCGGCGGCGCTCAGCTCGGCCACCATCCCGCGGGCGAAGGCGCGCCACCCGGGCGCGCGCTCCGGAGCGGCGAGCGGGAAGGCATCCTGCTCGCCGAAGTCGAGCGCACGGACCTCGACGTCGGTCCCGGCGATCGGCTCGGCCGTCACGGTCACGCCCCGCTCGATCGCGAACGGCAGTGCGAGGCCGTCGTTGTAGTCGGTGTGCTCCCCGATCAGGTTCACCCGCCCGGGGCCGCGCGCCCGGATGCGCTCAGGCATCGCCGAGGCGAGCGCGCATGACCTCGACGGCCTCCGGGCTCTCGTCCATCAGCAAGTAGCGGCGGCCCAGCGCGGCGGCGACCGCCCCCAGCGTGCCCGAGCCGGCGAACGGGTCCAGGCACAGGTCGCCGGGGCGTGAGGAGGCCTGGACGAAGCGCCGCACGAGCGCCTCCGGCTTCTGGGTCGGGTATCCGGTCTTCTCGCGGCCGGTGGGGGAGACGATCGTGTGCCACATCACGCTGGTCGGCCGCTTGCCGCGCTCGCGCTGCTCGGCGGTCACGAGCCCGGGCGCCATGTACGGCTCGCGGTCGACCGCCTCGGCGTCGAACAGGTAGCGCTCGCGGTCGCGGACGTAGACGAGGATCGTGTCGTGCTTCTGCGGCCAGCGGCTGCGCGGCTTGGCCCCGTAGTCATAGGCCCAGATCAGCTCGTTGAGGAAGCGCTCGCGGCCGAAGACCTCGTCGAGCAGCAGCTTCACGTAGTGCGCCTCGCGGTAGTCCAGGTGCAGGTACAGCGTCCCCTCGGGGGCCAGCACGCGGTACAGCTCCCGCAGGCGCGGCTCGAGGAACGCGAGGTAGTCGTCGAAGCTGTCGCGGTACGAGGACTCGCTGAGCAGCGTGGTCGCGTACCGGCGCCCCCCGAACCCGGTCCGGTCGCCGCCCTCGGACGCCACCGTCGCCAGCGTCCGCCGCGCCTGCGAGCGCCCGGTGTTGAACGGCGGGTCGGCGTAGACCATCTGGACGGAGCCGTCCTCGAGCTCGCGTAGGAGCGGCAGGTTGTCGCCGGCGAGGATGCCCTCCACTTCCGCGAGGCTATCGGCCGCCGCGGTCGGGTCGTTCGAGCTCGACGCACGTCAACGGCGGCTGGGTAGGGAGGTGAGGGAGCCTCCCGCTCTTCCCCTCCGTGCCGTCGTTGACGTTCGTGGGGCGAGGCGGCCGGGCCGGCTCCTATCGTCCGTGACCGCCCGTGATAGCCCGCGTCGAACCACTCGTGACCACCCGCAAGCTCTCGGGCCCGTTCGACTACCTGCTGCCCGAGCAGCCGGTGCGCGTGGGCTCGGTGGTGCGGGTGCCGTTCGGTCGCCAGGCGCTCGACGGCGTGGTCGTGGACCTGGCCGAGCGCAGCGACGTGCCGATCGAGAAGCTCGTGCGGGCGAGCGCGGTCCGGGACGACGGCGTGCCGGAGGAGCTGGTCGAGCTCGCGCTGTGGATGGCGGACGAGTACTGCTCGACCCCGGCCCGAGCGCTGTCGCTCGTCCTGCCGCCGCGGGGTCGCGAGCGGACGGTGCTCTGGGCCGTGGCCACCGGCGACGTCGACGGGCAGCGGCTGACCGACCGGCAGCGGGCGCTGCTCGAGCGGCTGCCGGCGCCGGCCGGGGATGACCTCCAGGCGCTCCGGCGGCTTGAGGCGCGCGGCCTGGTGGCGATCGCGCCGCGGGCGCAGCGGCGGGTGCCGCGCACCAACCCCGCCCCGGACCGTGACGTCGCACTGACGGCGGAGCAGGAAGCGGCGCTGGCCGCGGTGCGCGGCGGCGGCTTCCACCTCCTGCACGGCATCACCGGCTCGGGCAAGACCGAGGTCTACCTGCGGGCGTGCGCCGAGGCGCTGGAGCGAGGCGAGGGCGTGATCGTGCTCGTGCCGGAGATCGCGCTCACGCCGCAGACCGTCGGCCGCTTCCAGGCGCGCTTCGGCGACACCGTCGCGCTGCTGCACTCGGCCCTCGGCGAGGGCGAGCGCTACGACGAGTGGCGGCGGCTGCGGGACGGGAGCGCGCGGATCGCGGTCGGCCCGCGCTCGGCGGTCTTCGCGCCGATCCGCGACCTCGGCCTCGTCGTGATCGACGAGGAGCACGACGCGTCGTTCAAGCACGAGGGAGACCCGCGCTACGACGCCCGGCACGTCGCCGCCGAGCGTGCCCGCCGCGTCGGGGCGACGCTGATCGCCGGCTCGGCCACCCCGCGGCCGGAGACGTGGCGCGCGCTGCCGCGGCGCACGCTGTCGAGCCGGGTCGACGCCCGCCCGCTGCCGCCGGTGAAGGTGCTCGACATGCGGGGCGCCCAGAGCCCGCTGCACGCGCTCACGCGCCGCGCGCTGGCCGCCGCCCGCAAGTCGATCGTGCTCCTCAACCGCCGCGGCTGGTCGAACTTCCTCGCGTGCCGCGGCTGCGGGAAGGTCTGGGAGTGCCCGAGCTGCGACGTCGCGCTCGTGCTGCACCGCGCCGAGCGGGCGATCGCCTGCCACCACTGCGGGCACCGCGAGCGCGTACCCGAGCGCTGCGACGCCTGCGGCTCGCTGGCCGTGGCCCGCTACGGCGCCGGGACCGAGCGGATCGAGGCCGAGCTGGCCGAGACGCTCGACATCCCCGTCTTCCGTCTCGACGCCGACACCGCGGGGACGAAGGACGCGGTGCCCGACCTGCTCGCGCGCTTCCGCGCCGCCCCCGCCGGGCTCTTGCTCGGCACCCAGATGGTCGCCAAGGGGCATGACTTCCCGGACGTGACGCTCGGCGTGGTGCTCGACGCCGACAGCACGCTGCGCTTCCCCGACTTCCGCGCCGAGGAGCGGACCTTCGCCCTCGTCGCCCAGCTGGCCGGCCGCGCGGGCCGCGGGCCGGAGGGAGGCCGCGTGCTCGTGCAGACGACCTCGCCCGACGCTCCCGCCATCGAGGCCGCCGCGCGGCACGACGCCGAGGGCTTCGTGGCCGGCGAGCTCGAGCGCCGGCGAGCCCTGCGCTACCCGCCGTTCGCGGACCTGATCCGGCTGGTCTGCTCGGCCGCCGCCGCCGATCCCGTGCGGGCCGCCGCGGCACGCGTGGCCGAGGCGATCGCGGGCGCGACGGGCCCCGCGACCGAGATCCTCGGCCCGGCGCAGCTGTTCCGGCTGCGCGGCCGGGAGCGGCGCCAGATCGTCGTCAAGACGACCGAGCGCGAGGCGGCGGTGCGCGCCGCCGGAGCCGCGGTCGAGCTCGCGGCCCGCGACCGCGCGCTCCGCGACGTCGCCTTCTCGGTCGACGTCGACCCGCAGTGAGGGCCGTCCGGACGGCCGACCGCTCTCACTAGACTCGACGGCTCGAATGGCCGAAGAGCAGATCGCCACCGAGGAGGAGCCGCAGCAGGAGGAGCGGCGCGAGCTCGATCCCGAGACCCGCGCGCGCCGGGAGGCCGCCCTACGCCACGTGCGCCAGTACGGCGACCCCGTGCTGCGCAGTCGGGCGCTGCCGGTCGAGGTGTTCGACGCCGCGCTCGCCGACGAGGTGCGTCGGATGGCCACGCTGATGGACGAGGCGCTCGGCATCGGCCTGGCCGCCACCCAGCTGGGGAACATGCACCGCCTGCTCGTCTACCGCGTCGAGCCGGACGGCCCGCTCGGCGTGCTCGTCAACCCCGACATCGAGTTCAGGGGCGACGAGACGGAGACGATGGAGGAGGGCTGCCTGTCGCTGCCCGGCGTGAGCGTGGAGGTCGAGCGGCCGGTCCAGATCCGCGTGCGCGCCCAGGACGAGCAGGGAGCACCGCTGCTGCTCGAGGCGTCCGGCCTCGAGGCGCGCGTCATCCAGCACGAGGTCGACCATCTCGACGGCGTGCTCATCCTCGACCGCACGACGCGTGACCAGCGCAAGCAGGCGATGCGCGCGATGCGCGAGGCGCAGGCGGGCGGCAGCGGCGAGGCGACCGACTCGGCCTCCGCGGTCAGCGCCTGAAGCTCGTGTCGCTCGACGACCCGCGCGCGGCGCCGGTGCGGACCGTCTACCTCGGGACGTCGGTGTTCGCCGCGAGCGTCCTCGACCGGCTCGCGGAGAGCCCGCACCGGCCCGCGCTCGTCGTCACCCGGCCCGACCGGCCCAGCGGCCGCGGCCGGAGGCTCTCGCCGCCGCCGGTCGCCGTGCGGGCGCGCGAGCTCGGCCTCGAGGTGATCCAGCCCGAGCGGCTCCATGACGACGAGGCGCTCGCCCGGATCGCCGCCGCCGAGCCCGAGGTGGCGTGCGTGTGCGCCTACGGCGTGCTCATCAGGGAGCCGCTGCTGTCCGCCTACGAGATGATCAACGTGCACCCGTCGCTGCTGCCGCGCTGGCGCGGCGCGGCGCCGGTCGAGCGGGCGATCATGGCCGGCGACGCCGAGACCGGCGTGTCGATCATGCGCGTGACCGAGGGCCTCGACTCGGGCGCCGTGGGGCTCCGGGCGGCCGAGCCGATCACGCCCGACGACGACTACGGGTCGCTCGCCGCGCGGCTCGAGCGCCTCGGCGGCGACCTGCTCGTGCGCGCGCTCGACGAGCGGCCCTCGTACGTCGAGCAGGACGAGGCGGGCGTCACGTACGCGCACAAGATCGAGGCCGCGGACCGCGCGCTGGACCCGTCGCGGTCGGCCGCGGAGCTCGAGCGGACCGTGCGGGCGCTGCGACCGCACATCGGCGCGCGCATCGCGCTACCGGGGGGCGACTACCTCGGCGTGGTCGCCGCGCGGCCGGCGGACGGCCCGGTCGCCCGGGCCCGTGTGCAGGCCGACGGCGGGCGACTGCTGCTCGGCGCCGCCGACGGGGCGCTCGAGCTGACCGTGATCCGCCCGCCCGGAGGCCGCCCGCTTGCCGCCGCCGATTGGCTGCGCGGGCGCCCGGACGAGCGCCTCACGGACTTCGCGGTCTAGGCGGCGGGAGCCTCGGCGGCGGGCGCCGGGGCCTCGGGAGCCGGAGCGGGGGCCGGCGCCGGAGCCGGAGCCGGGGCGGGAGCCGCGGCCGGAGCCGGAGCGGGCGCCGCAGCCGGTGCGGGGGCAGGAGCGGGAGCGGGAGCGGCGGCCTTGGGCGCGGGAGCCGGCGCGGGAGCGGGAGCCGCAACGGCGGGAGCGGCTGCGGGAGCCGGCGCCGCAGCCTCCTGCTTC
Organism: Solirubrobacteraceae bacterium; assembly: GCA_035717845.1. GTDB lineage: Bacteria > Actinomycetota > Thermoleophilia > Solirubrobacterales > Solirubrobacteraceae > DASSUW01. The sequence goes on along the minus strand of DASTIC010000230.1, from coordinate 6,741 downwards.
GGCTCGGAAGCCGTGTCGGCGGGCGCGGGAGCCTCGTCGGCGGGCGCGGGAGCTTCGTCGGCGGGCGCGGGAGCCTCATCGGCCGGCGCGGCCGCCTGATGCCTCGCCGTGGGAGCCTCGTCGGCCACCGGCGCCTCGTCAGCCACCGGCGCCTCGTCAGCCACCGGCGCCTCGTCCGGGACCGGCTGGGCCGCGACCTGGTCGGCCAGGACCTGGGGCGAGTGCCCGGCGTCCGCGGAGTCCGGGCCGGGCGGAGGCTTGTAGCCGTCGTCATCGGTCGGGTCCTCGACCTCGACGACGTCGGGCTCGGTCGCGATCGGCGGCTCGTCCCCGCCCTCGGCGGGCGTCTCGGGCGGCGCGGTCGGGTCGGTACCCGCCTGCTCCTCCTCGGCGTTCGGCACGCCGTCCCCGTCAGGGTCGTCGGCGCCGTCGAGCACCGCGTCGCCGTTGGAGTCGCCGGTCCAGGGCTGCGTGCCCAGGTCGACCTCGATGACGTTGCGCACGCCGTCGCCGTCGGTGTCCTCGAAGCCGTCCAGGATGCCGTTGCCGTCGGTGTCCTGGTTGACCGGCGACATCCGCGTCTTGTACTCGTAGAAGTTCGAGATCCCGTCGCCGTCGCTGTCGACGCTGCCGTCGTTGGCGCCCGGGTTCAGCCCGTTGGCCGACTCCCAGACGTCCGGCATATGGTCGCCGTCGGAGTCGGTCAGGTCGGGCGCCACGAAGCCGGAGCCGCCGAAGCCGCTGTCCGCGCGATCGGTGCCGCCGCGGCCGACGGGGCCGCCGCTCGCGCTGCCGCCGCCGCTCGCGCCGCCGCCACCCGTGGAGACGGGGACGGACGCGGTGCCGGTGGCGGGCTCACCGACGGGAAGGATCAGCGTGGTGCCGCCCGGCCCCGGAAGCTCGGCCGTGTTGGGCGCGCGGCGCGTGCTGGAGTCCTGCTCGATCAGCGCGCGATGCTCGCCCGTGGCGAGCTGCACGGGGGTGTCGGAGCCGGACGACATGCCGTCCGGCCACGTCGACCAGCCCAGGAGCGGCGCGGAGAGCGCCCCGACGCCGAGCACCCCAGCGACCAGTCCGGCTGCCACGGTGCCAGCGAACTTGAGATCGCGCAGAGCCACCGGGCGATCCACGCCCTGGCCCTCACGATTCGTGTTCGTCAGCGACATTCAATTCCCCTTCCGCGGCACCTATCGGCAAGTTCTACGGGGTCCTTTAGCCTCAGAAGGGTCACAGTTGAGCGTTTTCGCGCCTGAGTGGACGAACGTTCGACGCCCGCCAAACGCCTGGAAATTCCACTCTGAAGGTCCCCCGCCCCGACCAACCGCTAACCAGCCGAACGCCCGTATCCGCGGTGACGACGAAGCGTAACGTCTCACACGCGCGCCCGGCAAGCGAGGGCCGCTCGCCCGCGCGCGCATGCGCCTACGCCGTCGTGCGCCGCGTCTTCGAGGAAGACGCCTACGCGGATCGCGCCCTGCACGGCGAGGCAGCGCGGCTCGGCCTGCCCCCGCGCGAGCGCGCGCTCGCCACTCAGCTCGCCTACGGCACCGTCCAGCGGCGGGCGACGCTCGACCACGTGATCGCCGCGCTCGCCGGCCGGCCGACGAGCCGGCTCGAACCCGCCGTGCTGGCCGCGCTGCGCCTCGGCGTCTTCCAGCTCGCGTTCCTGGACCGCGTGCCGGCGCACGCCGCGGTGGGGGAGTCGGTCGCGCTCGTCAAGCCCGACGCGCCGCGCGGCGCCGGCCTCGTCAACGCCGTCCTGCGGCGCGCCGCCCGCGAGGCGCGCGCCCTGGTCGCCGCCCTCCCCGAGCGCACGCCCGCCGAGGCGGCGCTGCGCCATTCCTACCCGGAGTGGATCGCCGAGCTGTGGTTCGCCACGCTGGGAGCCGGGCCGGCGCGTGCGCTGATGGCGGCGGGCAACGCGCCGGCGGAGGCCGCCCTGCGCGCCAACACGCTGCGCACCGGCGCCGCCGAGCTTGCCGAGCAGTTGCCCGTCGCGTCGCACCCGGCCGAGCGGCTGCCCGAGGGCCTGGTGCTCGACGGTCCGTTCGACGCGTTCTCCTCGCCGCTGTGGGACGCGGGCCTCTTCATGCCCCAGTCGCGCGCCGCGATGGCCGTGGCCCGCACGCTCGATCCCCAGCCCGGGGAGCGGATCCTCGACCTCTGCGCCGCACCCGGCGGTAAGACGACGCACCTGGCGGCGCTGATGGGCGACCAGGGGGAGGTCGTGGCCGTCGAGCGCCACCCGGGCCGCGCCGAGGCGCTGCGGCGCACCGCGGCCGCCATGGGCGCCCGTTCGGTCGCCGTCCGCACGGCCGACGCGGCGGACGCGCACGGTGAGAGCTTCGACCGCGTGCTGGTCGACCCGCCGTGCTCCGACCTGGGGACGCTGGCGGCCCGCCCCGACGCGCGCTGGCGCAAGCAGGCCGGCATGCCGGCGGAGCTGGCCGCCGAGCAAAGACGGATCGTCGAGGCCGCGGCCGCCGCCGTGCGCCCCGGCGGCGTGCTCGTGTACTCGACGTGCACGATCTCGCCCGCCGAGAACGAGCAGCTGGTGGACGCCTTCCTCGACTCCCACGACGAGTTCGCGGTCGAGCAGGCGCCGTCCGACCTGCCGGTCTGGGACCATCCCACGGTGGCGCGGTACCAGCAGACGCTCCCCCACCGGGACGGCACGGACGGCTTCTTCATCGCCCGGATGCGACGCGGATGAGCGACGAGCACATCGACCTCGGAGACGTCTGTCCCGCCTGCCACGAGCCGTGGCTGCGCCCGACCAACCTGCCGGGCCGCTACCGCTGCGTGAACTGCATGCGGCGCTTCGAGCTGCGCTCGGTGTGCCCGAACTGCGGCGAGCACTCCACCATCGTCCGCATGTCGGACACCGCGCTCTACGCCTGCAACCACTGCCGGAGCTCGATGCTCCAGCCGATATGACGCCGACCGGCGTGGCGCCGTCGATCCTGGCGGCCGACTTCGCCCGGCTCGGCGAGCAGGTTGCCGCGGTGCTCGATGCGGGAGCGGAGGCGATCCACGTCGACGTGATGGACGGCCACTTCGTGCCGCCGATCAGCATGGGGGCGCTCGTCGTCGATGCGCTCGCCGAGCAGGTCCACGCGGCGGGCGCGCTCGTCGACGTGCACCTGATGGTCGACCGGCCCGAGCGCCACATCGAGACGTTCGCCAAGGCGGGGGCCGACCACATCTCGATCCACGTCGAGGCCACGCCGCACGTGCACTACGCGCTCCAGGCGATCCACGAGCTCGGCTGCACGGCCGGCCTCGCGCTGTGCCCGGCCACCCCGGTGGCCGCCGCCTCGGAGGTCGTGGGCGATCTCGATCTCCTCCTGTGCATGACCGTCAACCCCGGCTGGGGAGGCCAGGCGTTCCTGCCCGGCTCGCTGGCGAAGCTCGAGCGGCTCCGCGGTCTGCTGGGCCCGGGCGTGGGGATCGAGGTCGACGGCGGCATCGACGACGCGACCGCCGGTCCCTGCGCGGCGGCCGGAGCGACCGCCTTCGTGGCGGGCTCGGCGTTGTTCGGCGCGCCCGATCCGGCGGCCGCCTTCCGCGAGATCGCGGCCGCCGCGGGGTAGCTCCCGGCGGCAGCCGGATGGTTGCGGCGGGTACGGCCAGCCGTATGGAAGCGGTTCCTCGGCGTGGCCAGACTTGTGAACGTGGGTCACAGGGTCTTGATCGTGGACGACCATCCGTCGTTCCGCGCGACCGCGCGAGTCCTCCTTGAAGCGGAGGGCTTCGACGTCGTGGGGGAGGCGGCGGATGGCGCGTCGGCGCTGACGGAGGCCGGCCGCCTCCAGCCCGAGGTCGTGCTGCTCGACGTCCAGCTGCCGGACATCGACGGCTTCGACGTCGCGGCCCGTCTGACCGGCAACGCCGGCGGCCCCGTCGTGATCCTCGTGTCGAGCCGCGACTCGTCCGACTTCGGCCCGCTCGTCATGCGCTCCGGCGCGCGCGGCTTCGTGCCCAAGGCCGAGCTGTCCGGCGACCGGCTCGCGGAGCTTCTGTGACCAGCCTCCGTCGCGCGCTCGTGGCCATCGCCCTGGCCGGGCTCGTGAGCGGGGCCGCCAGCGTGGCGGTGATCGCCGACTCGGACCACAACCCCGAGCGCGGCGCGACGATCGCCATCGGCCTGCTGATCGGGTGGTCGTTCATCGGCACCGGCCTGTTCGCCTGGTGGCGGCGGCCCGCGAGCCGCTTCGGGGCGATGATGACCGGCGTCGGCTTCCTGAGCCTGCTGGGCGGCGCGACGAGCGCCAACCAGCCGGTGGTGTTCACGGTCGGCGTACTCACGTGCAACCTCTTCTTCGTGCTCTTCGCGCACATGGTGCTGGCCTATCCGCACAACCACCTGGAGCGGCCGTGGCACAAGCGCCTGATCGCCGCCGGCTACGTGCTCGCGTTCGTCGGCCCGCTGCCGAGTCTGCTGTGGGGGTTCAGCGAGCGCATGTGCGAGAGCTGCCCGGAGTCGCCGCTGTTCATCGAGTCCAACGAGGATCTGCGCATCGTCGTCAGCGCCGTCATCTCGGTCATCGGCGCGATCTTCACGGTGGCCGTCGTGGCGATCCTCCTCCGCCGCCGGCGCGACGCGACGCCCCCACAGCGCCGCGCGATGGCCCCCGTCCTGTGGTCGGCGGTGACCATTCTCATCCTGCTCGCCACCGCGCTCGGGTCGGACGCCGTCGGCTTCGCCCGCGTCACCGACGTGCTCGGCTGGCTGTCGATGGTCGCGTTCGCGTCGGTGCCATTCGTCTTCCTCATCGGCCTCGTTCGCACGCGCGTGGCCGGCGCCGGCGCGGTCTCGGAGCTGCTGCTCCGGCTCGGCCAGGAGCCAGGGACCGGCTCGCTGCGCTGCCGGCTCAGCCAGGCGCTCGGCGACGACTCGCTCCAGCTCGCCTTCTGGCTCGACGACAAGCGACGCTGGGTCGATGCCGACGGCCACACGGTGGAGCTGCCGGAGCGGGGCGGCGCGCGCGCCTGGACGGCGGTCGAGCTCGAGGGCCGCACCGTGGGCGCGATCGTGCATGACGTGACGCTCACTCAGGAGCCCGAGCTGCTGCGCTCGGTGGCCGCCGCGGCCGGCCTGGCGATGGAGAACGAGCGCCTCCAGGCCCAGCTGCGCGCCCGCGTGGAGGAGCTGCGGGCGTCGCGCGACCGGATCGTGGAGGCCGGCACGGCCGAGCGCAAGCGCCTCGAGCGCAACCTGCACGACGGCGCGCAGCAGCGCCTCGTGGCGCTCTCGCTGACGATGCGGCTCGCCCAGGCCAACGTCCACAAGGACCCGGCCAAGGCCGAGGCGATGCTCACCGCCGCCCATGAAGAGCTGACGTTGGCACTCGGCGAGCTGCGCGAGCTGGCACGCGGGATCCATCCCGCCGTGCTCTCGGACCGCGGGCTCGGGCCGGCGCTGGAGGCGCTCGCCGGGCGGGCCCCGATCGACGTGGATCTGGCCGGCGTGCCGGACGACCGGCTGCCGGAGCCGATCGAGGCTGCCGCCTACTTCGTCGTCGCCGAGGCGCTCACGAACGTCGTCAAGTACGCGCACGCGTCGCTGGCCACCGTGACCGTGCAGCGCCAGAACGGGCACGCGATCGTGGAGGTCGCCGACGACGGCATCGGGGGCGCGGATCCGGACCGCGGATCGGGTCTGCGGGGGCTGGCGGACCGTGTCTCGGCCCTCGACGGCGAGATGCGGCTCGACAGTCCGGCCGGTGCGGGCACTAGGCTCCGTGCCGAGATCCCCGTATGAACGAAGCTGCCACGCTCCGCGTCGTCATCGCCGATGACTCTGTCCTCCTGCGCGAGGGCCTCTCGCGCCTGCTCGAGGAGTCGGGCTTCGAGGTCGTCGGCCAGGCCGGCGACGCCGAGGATCTGCTGCGCAAGGTCGGCGCCCACCGCCCGGCCGTCGCCGTGGTCGACGTTCGGATGCCGCCGACCCACACCGACGAGGGCCTGCGGGCCGCCCACCGCATCCGCAGCGAGCATCCGGACACCGCCGTGCTCGTGCTCTCCCAGTACGTCGAGGAGGCCTACGCGCTCGAGCTCCTCTCGGAGTCGACCGAGCGCACCGGCTACCTGCTCAAGGACCGCGTGGCCGACGTGGACACGTTCACGGACGCGGTGCGCCGCGTGGCGGGCGGCGGCTCCGCGCTCGACCCCGAGGTCGTGGCGCTGCTCCTCGGGCGCCGCCGCCGCGAGGACCCGCTCGAAGGCCTGACCGCGCGCGAGCGAGAGGTGCTCGGGCTCATGGCCGAGGGCCGCTCGAACGCCGCCATCGCCGAGGCGCTGGTCGTCACCGAGCGCGCCGTCGAGAAGCACGTGACGTCGATCTTCTCCAAGCTCGACCTGACCCCTACGGTCGAGGACCACCGCCGCGTGTTGGCGGTGCTGGCTTATCTCAAGGCCAGCGACTAGCCGGCGAACGTCAACGGCGGCATTGAGGGGAGCACGGGAGGTGCATAACGTCGACGCGACGCGATTCTCGTTCGTGAGGTCGACAAAATGCACCCTCGTCGCCGCCCCGCCTCCCCGCTCTCCCTACCCAGCCGCAGGTGACGTTCAACCGAGCTCACGTACGGCTAGCCACACCAGCCGGACGCGAGCGAGCCGCCCCTTGTGAGCAACGCTCGTTGACCATGCTTCCCGCATGACCGACACGAGCGCGCCACCCATCGTCAGCACCGTCGAGCTCCGCCGGGTCTACGGCGAGGGCGAGACCGCCGTGCA
>DASTIC010000229.1:0-13520 GCA_035717845.1 Solirubrobacteraceae bacterium | reverse complement strand
GGTAGCTCGTCTCGGTGACGCGGACGGTCTGGGCGTTCGTGGCCGAGAACGCGGCCGGCACGAGCGCCGCCACCGCGGCGAGCGAGGCGAGGGCGGGCAGGAGGAGCTTGTTCATGTCGTTTCCCTTCTCTAGTAGAGAGGTGGCCGGGCGGTTTTCAGCCGCGGCCGCTGTTGGAGCCGGAGCGGTCGTCGTCGTCGCGGTCGTCGTGGTCGCCGTGGTCGTGGTCGTCGCCGTCGTCGCCGCCGCTCCCCGGGCCGGAGTTGTCGTCGTCGCCGCCACGGTCGTCGCGGTCGTCGTCACCGCCGGGGCCGGAGTTGTCGTCGTCGTCGCCGCCGGCGGCCGTGCAGCGGGGATCGTTCGCGTGCTCGGCCTCGTCGCAGGGGCCCGAGATGTCGTCGCCGCCGGCCGTGGTGGTGCCGCCGGCCGTGGTCGCGCCGGTGGTGGTGCCACCGGTGGTGGTGCCGGTCGTGGTCGCGCCGGTCGTCGTGGCGCCGCCGTCCGTCGTGTCGCGATCGGTCGACGCGGCGGGGATCGACACGGCCCGGGCGGCCTCGCCGTCGAAGCCGCCGACGGCGGCGACGAGCCCGCCGGTGCCCACGAGGGCGAGGCTCAGCACTCCGATCAGGAGCTTGGTCATCGTCTTCTCCCTCCGTCTCTGGTCACAGAGAGAGGGTGCCCGGGGCGTGGTCAGCCGCCGGGCAAGCGCAGGCAAAGCCTTGGTAAAGCGGCGGCCAGGGTTCGGCGGCGGCTAGCCGCCGCCGGACGCCGGGCAGCGCTCGAGCGGCTCGACCTCGTCCGCGAGCGCGACGGAGCGCAGGACCACCCCGGCGGGCCGGTCGATCTCACCGGTGAGCGCCGCGCGCGTGGGGTCGCGATGGACTGCCGAGACGATCGGCGTCTCGATCTCGACCGTCGCGAACCCGCCGGGAGCGACGCAGACCGTGGCGCCCCGGTCGACCGCCGTCTCCGGCGGAATCGCCCCCTCCCACCGCTCGAGATTCGAGGAGATCGTGACCGGCCGATCCTCGACTCGATCGGGTGACGCCAACGAGATGGTCAGGAAGCGCTGCAGCGGCGTCCGCTGCCCCGGCTCTGCGAAGACCCTGATGCCGGCGGGCGTGTGCGGCCGCGTCCAACCGTCGCTGTAGATGCCGACGGTGACCCAGGCCGCGCGCCGGGGCCGCTCCGCGTCGAACAGGTAGGCGCCACGGTCGAAGGTCACCTGCGCGCCGGCCGGGCGGAAGCGCACGTCCCGCCCGTGAACGAGCACGTAGCGCGCGTCGTCCGGTCTCAGCGCGAGCCCCGTCCGCTCGTCGAACTCCCGCACCCACGGCTCCGGCCCTGGCAGGCCCGCGCCGAGCACCACGTCCTCCACGACGCTCTCGTTCCAGAACTCGACGTCCCACCAGTACGCCACGCCGGCCCAGTAGTCGGCGTCGGCGGCCGCCGACCGAACCATCGCCACGCGCCCGTCCGCGCCGACCGCGCGGTCGACCCAGTTGAAGACGCCGCCCTGGTCGAGCGTGATCGGCAGGCCGTTGGTGCCGTCCACGGCGAACAACCTGTCGAAGGCGTAGACCGCGCCGCCGGGGAGCGCCAGCGTCACGAGCGCGGCTGCCGCACCGGCAACGGCCCGGCGCGGCAACACGACGCTCGCCTCCAGCAGCAGCCCGGCCGCGACCGCCGTCGCGAGCACGAGCAGCGCCTGCGCCCAACCGACCGACGTCGCGTGACGCAGCAGCTCGTCGTTCAGCATCGCGAGCGGTGAGTCGACGTTGAGCTTCTCGTAGGTCGGCAGGTCGACGGTGGCGAAGCCGATCGCACAGACGACGGCCGGGACGACGAGCGCCCACCAGCGGGGCCAGCGCGGCGAGACGACGGCTGCCGCGAGCCCGACCAGCACGACCGGGAGGACGTAGAAGAGGTAGCGGTCCTTGACGAGGCCGGCCCCGAACCGCTGGTCGAAGGACGCGACCTGGAAGGTGAAGAGGACGAGCGTCGGCACGCCGACCAGAGCGAGCGCCCGCTCGGCGACCGGCGCCGACGGACGCAACCGGTCGAGCAGCCACGCGACGCCGAGGAGGAAGGGGAGGATCGCCGTGCCGAGGGCGAGCACGGCGAGGTGCTCGCCGGCCAGCTGCAGCAGGTCGAGATCGAGGCGAATCCCCTCTGCCGTGACGGCATACGAGCCGAGGAGGCGCGAGACGCCACCTGTTGCAGCCGCGCCCACGAGCACGAGGACGCCGGCGAGAGCCGCCGCCACGAGCACGCGTCGTGTTCGAGCGAGCCTCGTCGCCGCACGCCGCGCGAGCTCCCGGCCGCGGCTCCCGTGTCCGGCCTCTTCCAGGAGGGCGTCGCCGACCGCGGCCAGCGCGAACACGGCGACGAGCAGGAGGAACTGCGTCCGCGCGAGCACCGAGAGGGCGATCGCCGCGAGCGCGAGCACGTCCACGAGCTCCGACCTCCTCGCGGTCGCCCACGTCACGGCGAGCACGGCCCAGCAGAACATCGGGTAGGCGACGACCTCGGTGAGCAGGAACGACGCGAGCACGATCCAGGGCACCGCGACGGCCAGGGCGCCGACCCAGAGGGCTGCAAGGCGGCCGATCCCGGTGTGGCGTGCGAGCAGGTAGACGGGAATCACCGCCGAGGCCATCACGTACGCGTTCAGCCGGTGCGCGGCGACGAGGCTCGCCGGCACGTCGCCGTTCCCGTACACCGTCGAGATCACCACGGGGTAGAGCTGGTTGACGTTCGAGATCACCTCGCCGTGGAGGCGCGGCAGCAGCGAGCCGGTCTGCGCGACCGAGATGGCGAGCCGCTCGTAGAACAGCTCGTCGGTCATCACGAACCAGTTGACGACCTGCGTCGTCGCGCGGGCGAGCAACCAGCCGAGGCCCAGCGCCGTGCCCAGGACGGCGGCGGCGGTTCCGAGCGTCCGTGGCCGCATCCGCGGACAGGATAGGCGGCCCGGCTGCGGGGGAGGAGCAGGTGATCCGCACCCCGGCGGCGACCGCCGCCGCCGGGGCGCAGTCAGTCGATCAGGCCGAGCACCAGGGGAAGAGCCCCGGCTGCGTCAGGTGGAGCTTGAAGACGGTCGCGAGGGGCGCCGTCCCCTCGCCGCCGATGAGGCTCAGCGGCACGCCGTTCTGGGCGAAGTACGAGACGCCGCCGTTCGCCTGCAGCACCGCGATCCCCGCCCGCAGGCAGTCGGTGTCGGGGGCCGAGGCCGGCTTGGCGGCCGCGGCGGTGCCCGGCACGGCGAGCACGGCCGCGGCGGACAGCGCGATGAGCAACTTCCTGAACATGAACCCTCCTCCGTAGGTGAACAGTACTTGGACATTATATGAACAAGAGCTGGAAGTCAAACCTCTCGGCCGCCGGCGCGAGGGCCGCGCGATCCGCCGACGGCCGGCCGGCGCTGGAGTCGAAGTCGGCGTCGTCGAGCGACCAGGCAGGCGCTGTGCGGGCGGCCGTCACGCGCCCTCGGCGACGTCCCATGCGCCCGCCGCGACCGATCCCGTGAATTCGCTTGCGGAGCGCAGGGAAGCTTTACGGGTCGCGTGCCGTCTGGTGAGGACCATGATCTACCCCGACGCAGAAACCGCCCGTCTGTTCGTCCGAGAGCGACAGGACGCCTACCTGCGCGACGCAGAGCTCGCGCGTCTCGCCCGGCCGCTCGCCGAGGCTCGCCGCCGCCGGCGTCGAGGCCTCGGCCGGCAGCTACGACTCCGCCTCGCGAACGCCGTCACGCAGGCCACGAGGCAGCTTCGGCCCGCCGATCACACCTCGTGACTCTCGTCGCGGCGTAGCGGGGCTGCGAGCCGCCAGCCTCCCGCTCGACGACCTTGTCGCATCGCCGGCCGGCCCGGCGGGGTCGCGCAGCCGTGCGCCCACGGCCTCGGGTGGCTCGTCCGGCCGCCCGAGGAGACTGACGCACGTTGTCCCTGCTCGCCTTCGACTTTCCACCCGAGTCCGCCGAGTGGACCTTCTTCGTCGCTGCGGTCGTGCTGCTCGCTGCCCCGCTCCTCGCGGAGCGTCTGCGCCTGCCCGGCATCGTCGGGGTCTTGCTCGGCGGCACGCTCGTCGGGCCGTTCGTCCTCGACTGGGTCACCCGCGCCGGGGTCGTCGCATCGCTCGGCGCGCTCGGGCTGCTCTACCTGATGTTCCTCGCCGGCCTGGAGCTCGACCTCGACGAGTTCCAGCGGAACCGTCGACCGGCCCTGACGTTCGGGGCGCTGACATTCTCGATTCCCTTCTTCCTCGGCCTCCTGCTCGTGCTTCCGTTCGGCTACGGGCTCGCCACCGCGGCGCTCTACGGCTCGCTCTGGGCGTCGCACACGCTCGTCACGTACCCGATCGTCCAGGAGCACGGGCTCACGCGGCAGCGTGCCGTGGGGATGGCCGCAGGAGGCACGGTGATCACGGACACGCTCGCGCTCTTCGTGCTCGCCGTCGTGGTCGGCTCGGTGGAGACCGACGGCCGCTCGTCGGTGATCGTGCTCAAGCTCGTGCTCGGACTCGGTGTGCTGGCCGCGTACTGCGCCGCACTCACCCGGGTCGGGCGCTGGGTCTTCGCGCGTCTCCCACCCGATCGCGTCCCGCGCTTCCTCGTCCTCCTCGCGGGCATGACGTCGGCGGCTCTCGTGGCGCATCTCGTGGGCCTCGAGGGCATCGTCGGCGCGTTCTTCGCGGGACTCGCGCTCAATCGTCTCGTGCCCGCAGGCGGCGCGCTGATGGAGGGCGTCGAGTTCGTCGGCGCCGTCCTCCTGATCCCGTTCTTCCTGCTCTCGACCGGGATGCTGCTCGACCCGGCCCAGTTCACGGAGGTGGACGTACTGCTCATCGCCGGCGCGTCGTTGGCCGTCGTGCTCGCCGGGAAGGCGACGGCGTCGTACCTCGGCGCGCGGTACGCCGGACTCGGCGGCTCCGAGGTGAGGCTGCTCTTCGGCCTCACGATCGCCCAGGCCGCAGCCACCCTCGCGGCGGTGACGATCGGCACCGAAGCCGGCATCTTCGACGAAGACCTGCTCAGCTCGGCGCTCGTGGTCGTGCTCGCCACCGTGATCATCGCCGGCCTCGTCACCAGGGCGGCGGCGCAACGGCTCGCCCCGCCTCGCGCGTCGCCGTGATCACGGCGATGACGGGGCGGCGATGAGCGCTCTACACTGGCCGCCGGGCCCCCGTAGCTCAGTGGATAGAGCAGCGGTTTCCTAAACCGCGTGCGCTGGTTCGATTCCGGCCGGGGGCATCCTCAGCATCCGAGCCGGGTCGCCGGGAGAGCTAGCGCGAACTCACCGCTCGCGAAGATCTCGCCGCCGCGCTCCGGGAAGCGCCACCGAAGCGGAGCGACGGGCCTCGGGCGCTCTACAGTGTGTCCCGATGAGCGACGCCGTGGAGGCCGAGACGGGCGCGGCGACGAGGCAGCTGCCGTTCGGCGCGCACGAGCTGCTCGCCGCCGTCGCAGGTGCCGGCCGGGTGCTCGACCTCGGCTGCGGCAGCGGCAGGCTGACCGTGGCCCTCGCACGTGAGGGCGCCGCCGTGACGGGCCTCGACACGAGCCGGGAGCGCCTCGAGCAGGCTCGCCGGCGCGCCGGCGAGGGCGGCGTCGAGCTGGAGCTCGTCGAGGCGACCATGGACGATCCGTTGCCGTTCGAGGACGGGTCGTTCGACGCGGCCACCAGCAGGCTCGTGCTGATGGCCGCCGCCGAGCCGACCGCCACCCTGCGCGAGCTCCGGCGGGTCGTGGTGCCGGACGGCCGGATCGCGACCGTGATCTGGGCGTCGCTCGACCGGAACCCCTGGTTCTCCGCCCCGCGTGCGGCGATCGCCGCCGTGCTCGGCGCCGATCGGGCCGCCTTCGCGCGGGTCTTCGGGAAGCTCGGCGATCCGGCCGAGGCGGCGGAGGTCCACCGCGCGGCCGGCCTGCGCGACGTCGAAGCGACGCTGCTCGAGGAGCACGTCTCCGCTGCGGACGCGGCGGAGCACTGGGAGCGGCTCGCGCGCGAGAACGGTCACTTCCGACGGGTCGCGGCGACGCTGACCGCCGCCGAGCGGGACGCGGTGGTGGCGGAGGTCGCAGCCAGGCTCGAGCCGTACGGGACAGCCGGCTCGATCCGCGTGCCGCGCACCCTGGTGCTCGTCACCGCGCGGCGCTGAGCCCGGTGGCGCCCGGCGACGTCCGGTCGGCTTTCGCGCAGGCCGCCGCCGAGGACGGAATCGTGCTCGAGAGCCGGTCGTTCGACTGGCTGTGCGAGCAGGGCCACGTCGGGCTCGAACGCGTCGCGCAGGCCCGGCGCGATCCCGCGCTCGTCGGGCCGGTGACTGCGGCGCTCGAGGCGCTCGAGCGGATCTACGCCCGCCTGGGGGGCGATCTCTCGGTGCTGCGCGCCTCGCGCGCGAACCTGCTGCTCCCGGTCGAGCTGGTGCACGGGGCGAGCGGGACCGTGATCGAGGTCGACGCCCGTCCTCACTTCACCTCGTTCCGACTGGCCGCACTCGACCTCTACCCCGACGACGTGGCCGTGGGGTTCGACCTGGACGAGTACAGGGACCTGTGCCGCGCCTGGTGCTCGGAGACCGACGGCCTCGCACGCGGGCTCCCCGCCAAGGGGTTCGGGTTCGGCGGGCTCCAGCGCGAACGGGCCTACCACGACGCGCTCCGTGACCTCGCCACTCCGGCGATGGGTCATCCGCCGGTGATCCGGATCGCCGCCGTGGACGACGACGGGACGGCGGCATACCGCCGCCAGCGGGCGGTGCTGCTCGGGCTGCTCGGCTAGTCCTCCGTGCGGTCGGGCCCCGCGTACCCGTCGCGGACCGCGACGTTGACCGTCGCGCAGCGCCCGCAGCGGACGCGGACCTTCTTCGTCATCTGCATCGGGTGCATCGCCCTCGCGAGGACGTTGCCGCAGCTGACGCAGACGTAGTCGTCCTCGCCGTTGCCGTGGAAGACGGGCCGGTCGGCGTCCTCCTGGATCGCCGTCCCGCCGTCGAACGGCACCTCGCCGGCACGGATCGCTCGCATCGTGATCGTCGCCATCGCGCTCAGCGCTCGGGCCCGCCGGTCAGAGCTCGGCGAGCTTCCCGGCGAAGTCCTTGATCAGCGCGTCCAGCACGCCGACCACCACTCCCTCGCCCATCGACGCGGCCTTCCCCGTGATCTGGGCGTTCGTGTGGATCGTCCCGCCGCCCTCCCGGAGCGCGATCGCGACGGTGGCGTTCGCGTGCCCCTGGCCCCCCGCCTCCCTGGACTTGACGCTCATCACGACGCGATGGGCCGCTGCGTCCTGCTCGACGATCTCGACGGTGCCCGTGAAGGTCATCGACATCGCTCCCATCTTGACCTTGATCTCCGCCCGGACGGCCTCCGGCCCGGTCGTCTCCAGCACCCTGCCTCCCTCGACGCACGGCACGACTCGCTCGAGGTCGAGGACCGTCGCGAACATCTCGTCGACGGGCTTCGCCGTGGAGAAGGGATGATCCAGCTCTACGGCCACCTCGCAGCCTCCTCGCCGTTCCGCGGACAGAGCACCGTCGAGATGTTAGAGCGTTCGCTGCGGGCCGGGCACGGGGACCTTCTAGGCTCCGCCCATGCCGCTTCAGCCGGGGACGTACGAGTTCGGGCCCCGGAACGGCGTGCTCTCGGTGAGGACCTCGCGGACCGGTGCGGCGGCGAAGGCCGGGCACGACCTCCTGATCCACGTCACCGACTGGCAGGCGACGCTCGAGGTCGGCGAGGATCCTGCGCAGAGCAGCATCGTGCTCGACGCGGACGCCGGTTCTCTGCGCGTGCACGAGGGAACCGGCGGCATGCAGGCGCTCGGCGCCGACGACAAGGCGAGCATCCAGGAGACGATCGACACCGAGATCCTGTTGGGAGAGCCGATCGAGTTCCGCTCGACGTCGGTGCGCACCTCCGCCGACGGCAGCCGGATCGACGCGCAGGGGGAGCTGACGCTCGTCGGCACGGCCCGCCCGATCTCGTTCGCGCTCGCGGTCGGCGCTGACGGCACCCTGAGCGGCAGCGCCGTCCTGAAGCAGACCGACTGGGGCATCGCGCCGTATTCCACCCTGTTCGGGGCCCTCAAGGTCGGCGACGAGGTCGAGGTCGGAGTCGAGGCCGGCACGGCGCCGGAGGTGGCCGGCTGGTCGTTCGCCTACGAGTCCGTCGTCCCCCGTGCCCTGAAGCCGGCCCTCTTGCAGCTCGACGGCATCTCGCGCGTGTCCGTGGCGGCGCACTACGAGCTCTACGAGGCCGCCGTGCGCGAGCGAGCCGAGATCCTGCGCACGCTCGCGGCGGTCGATCCCACCGCCGCGACTGAGCTCGGCTCGACGCTGCGCCCGCTCAAGATCGGGCTCGCGTCCGCAATCGCCGGGATCAAGAACCACGAGGCGTACTTCGAGCACCTCGGCGGCGACGGCGGCGATCCGGACGGAGCGATCGCCGGTCTGATCGCGCGCGACTTCGGCTCGGTCGCGGCGTGGCGCTCGGATCTGAAGGCGACGGGCCTGGCCGGCCGCGGCTGGGCCTGGACTGCCTACGACTGGGACGAGGGCCGGCTCCGCAACTACCTCGGCGACGCCCCGGGGAGCTCCCCGATCTGGAACGCAATTCCGCTCGTGGCGCTGGACGTGTGCGAGCACGCCTACCTCCTCGACTTCCGGACCGACCGCGGCGCCTACATCGACGCGTTCTTCGCCAATCTCGACTGGGCGGTCGTGAACGGGTGGGTGTCGGCGTACGAGATCCCCCTCGGGTAGCTCGGCCGCGTCACTCGCGGTAGACGGTCTGCGCGTCGAGCCCGCCTTCGACCCCCGGCGGCAGGGCGCCGGTGCCGTGGGCGTAGAGGGCGAGCTCCTCGACCGTCTTCACCTGCGTCGGGTCGCTGCCGTCGCCCGCGACCCACGCCCCGTTGACCCACTCGAGCGTCTCCGGTGGGGCTCCCAGCGCCATGCCGGCGAGCAGCTGCGCCTTGGCGCGGATCTTGCCGGCGGCGCTGACGATCGCCGCCGGCGTCCCCTCGGAAGGGCTCGTGTTGTAGCCGTGGCCCACCCCGAAGCGGTCGGTGTCCGCGGGGACGACCTTGACGTCGAGCGCCGGGATGCCGAGCTCCTCGGCGACGAGCTCCCCGTACTGGGCCTCCCTTCCGTCGGGCTCGGTGGTCAGGCTGAGCACCATCTTGCCGGTCGGGTGCACGCGCAGAAAGACTGCTCGGTACGCCTCGTCGGCCATCGCCGCATCGCCTCCTCGTTCGTGGGTCGTCGTCACTCGTCCTCGGGCTCGCCGGCCGGGCGCTCCTCGGCGAGGCGCAGGCGCTCCTGGTGGGCGGTCAGCGCGTTGTGCTCCTCCAGCTCGCAGAACGCCGGCTGCGGCCCACCCAGCGGGTTCGGCGGCACCGCGGGCCGCCCGCAGCCCGGGTAGATGCAGGTCTTGGCCGCGGCCTCACTCATCGGTCACCCACCCCGGCGTGATGTTGCCCCTGCTCGGTCCGTGCCCGCTGGGCATCCCGACCGAGCTGCCCGCGACCGGGGTGGCGCTGGCCCACGGTTCGGCCACGTCCGTGTCGACGGCCGGGGTCGGCTTCGGGCGCGTCGTCGCGCCGCCGCGGCCGGACGACGCAGCCCCGATCGCCTCGGCGACCTCGCCGAGGGCCTGGAAGGTGTGACCGCTCACGAGCGCGTCGCAGTGCGGCAGCGCGGCCGCCATGCCGCCGGACTGCGGGGAGAAGTCCCCGGCGCTCACCCGCGGGTTGACCCACACGATCCGGTGGGCGAGGCGGGCGAGGCGCTCCAGCTCGCGCCCCACGAGCAGCGGGTCGCCGCGCTCCCAGCCGTCGGAGAGGATCACGACCACGGCGCCGCGGGCCATGCCGCGACGTCCGTGCCGGTCGTTGAACTCCCTCAGCGCGTCGCCGATCCGGGTGCCGCTCGACCAGTCGGGCGCGGCGGCGGCGGCACGCTGGATGGCGCGCTCCGGGTTGCTGGACGCGAGCGCGCGGGTCAGCCGGGTCAGGCGCGTGGCGAACACGAACGCCTCGGCGTTGGGCCCGCTGCCGGCGGCGCAGGTCAGGAACTGCAGGTACGCGCGCGCGTAGGGCTCCATCGAGCCGGAGATGTCGCACAGCAGCACGAGCCTGCGGCGGGCTACCCGCCGGTGCCGACGCGCGAGGCGGATCGGATCGCCCCCCGTGCGAAGGCTGCCGCGCAGCGTCCGCCGCAGATCGATGCGCTCGCCGCGGCGCCCCTTCTCGTAGCGGCGCATGCGGCGCAGCGGCGTCGAAACCTCGAGCCGGGACATCAGCTGGTAGAGCTGCGCGAGCTCGTGCGGCTCGAGGGCGTCGAAGCTCTTGCGTCCGAGCCGTTCCTCGTCGCTCGCCAGGGCCACCGGCACCTCGACCTCGGGGACGTCCTCGTCGGGGTCGTGCGCGCCGGGGGGCGCCGACGACACGTTCGCGTCGACACCCTCCTGTTCCGCGTCCCGTGGCCCGGCCCGGTGCTGCGACCTCGGCCGGTCGTCCGCGGGCGCGGCGACGGTCCGAACGTCCTCGAGGTCGAGGTCACGGGGCTCGCCGCGACCGCCGAAGATCGAGAAGAACACCGCGTCGAACGCCTGGACCTGTGCCTGGTCGGACACGAACACCGCGCGGGCGGTCCAGTACAGCCGCCGGCGCGCCAGCGGCCGGACGAGCGTGAGCGAGCGCGCGAAGTCCACAGACCGCGACGGCGTGACCGGCAGGCCGGCGTCGTGCAGGCGCCTGCTCAGCGCGCCCACGAGGGGCGGCAGGTCGAGCTCGATCGTCTCGACGCCGAAGTCAGTCACCGGAGCGCACGAGCTGCTCGAGACCGGCCGCGCGGATCACCTCCTGGTCGTCGCTGTACTTCAGCACCGACCCGAGCGTGAGCTCCACGGCCGCGGCGTCCAGGCGCTCGATCCCCAGCAGGCTCAGCGCCGCCAGCCAGTCGATCGCCTCCGCGATCCCGGGCGGCTTCTGGACGTCGCTGTCGCGCAGGCGCGAGACGGCGTTCGCGACCTGCACCGCCAGCGTCTCCGACGCGCCCCTGACGCGGCGGCGCACGATCTCCACCTCGCGCTCCGGGGTCGGGTACGCGATCCGGTGGTAGAGGCAGCGGCGCTTGACGGCGTCGTGGAGGTCGCGCGTCCGGTTGGAGGTCAGCACGATGACCGGCGGGTGGGTGGCGCGGATGGTGCCGAGCTCCGGGATCGTCACGCTGGCGTCCGCGAGCAGCTCGAGCAGGAAGGCCTCGAAGTCGTCGTCGGCGCGGTCGATCTCGTCGATCAGCAGCACCGCCGGCCTCGGCCCGGGGTGCTCGAGCGCGCGCAGGAGCGGGCGGCGGATGAGGTAGTCCGGACCGAACAGCTCCTCCTCGGCGAGCGTCGAGCCGCGCGAGTCGGCGAGGCGGATGCTCAGCAGCTGGCGCGGGTAGTTCCACTCGTACAGCGCCTCCGCTGCATCGATCCCCTCGTAGCACTGCAGGCGGACGAGGGGCGTGTCCAGCACGAGCGCGAGCGCCTTGGCGGCCTCGGTCTTGCCGACGCCGGCCTCGCCCTCGAGCAGCAGCGGCTGCGGCAGGCGCAGGCTCAGGAAGATCGAGGTCGCCAGGCCCTCGTCGACGAGGTAGTCGACGTCGGCGAGGCGCCGCGCGAGCGTCTCGATGTCGGGCACGAGCCGGCGGATCTCGCCGGCCGCCTCGCCCGTGACCTCGTGCCGGCTCACGGCCTCACTCCGCCGCGACGGCGAGCCCGTGTTGCGCCGCGAACGTGGCCGCGCACCCCTCGCAGCAGAAGTAGATCGTCTCGCCCTCGAACTCCACCGAAGGGGTGTCCGCGGCGGCGGCGACGGTCATCCCGCAGATCGGATCGACCGCGAGCGCCGGCCCGCCCGCCGTGACCGCGGCGCCGGAGCCGCTCGCGGCGGGGCCGGCTGCCCGGTCGGGCGCCGCCGCGGGCTTCCCGCGGCGCACGGCGACGACCTTCGCGAGGATCGACAGGGCGATCTCCGCGGGGGCGCGGGCGCCGATGTCGATGCCGGCGGGCACGTCGATCGATCCCAGGTGCTCGTCGGAGACCCCGTCGGCACGCAGCTGCGCGAGCACCCCGGCGCCGCGCTTGGAGCTGGCCACGAGGCCGACGTAGGGCACGTTCGCCTCCAGCCCCCGGCGCAGCACGTGCAGCTCGTCCCGGCCGTGGGCCGCGACCACGAGCGCGAGATCCTCCGGCGACGGCTCGGGTGCCCCTGCGTCCACGCGGACCAGGTCGAGCCCGAGCTCCGCGCCCAGAGACAGGAGCGCGGCCGCGATCGGCGTGTCGCCCACGACCAGGACCCGCGGCGCCGGCAGCACCGGCTCGAGGAAGATCTCGATCGCGCCGCCCGAGAGGCACGTGTTGCGAGCCGTCACCGCACCCTCCTCGACCGGGACCTCCCGGCCGGTGTGCGGGTCTTCGCCGAGCGGCCCGTCGGGAACGATTCGCAACAGCACCGCCTCCTCCGTCTCGATCGCCTTCAGCGCGTACGCGCGCACGCTCTGCTGCGCGCAGACGCCCCCGACGAATCCCTCGATCGTGCCGTCGCCGAGCACGAGCGCGACGTCCCCGGCCTTCACGCTCGTGGGGCGCTGCGCCCGGACGACCGTCGCGGTCACGAACACCGTGCCCTCGGCGGCGAGCTCCTGGGCTCGCCGCGACACGGCGCCGCTCATCATTGCGGCGGCTCGGGACGCCCCTGCATCGCCGCCCAGACGCGGGCGGGGGTGCACGGCATGTCGATGTGGTCGACGCCGTGGGTCTGGTACAGCGCGTCGATGACCGCGTTGACGATCGCCGGCGGCGAGCCGACGTTCGGCGACTCGCCGACGCCCTTCGCGCCGAGGGGATGGTGGGGGCACGGCGTGACCGTCTCGCCCAGCTCGAAGTCGGGACACTCGAGCGCGGTCGGGATCAGGTAGTCCATGAACGACGAGTTGAGGCAGTTGCCCTCCTCGTCGAAGGAGAGCAGTTCCATCAGCGCGATCCCGACGCCCTCCGCGAGGCCGCCGTGGATCTGGCCGTCGACGACCATCGGATTGATGCGCACGCCGCAGTCGTCGACCGCGATGAAACGCCTGACCGTGACATGGCCGGTGTCGGGATCGACGTCGACGACCGCGATGTAGGCGCCGTAGGGATAGGTGAGGTTCGGCGGGTCGTAGATCACCTGCGCGTCGAGCCCGCCCTCCATGCCGGCCGGCAGCTCGTCGCCGCTGTACGCCCGCGCCGCGACCTCCTCGATCAGCGCGCCCTTATCGGGGTCTCCCTTGACGTACCAACGGCCCTTCTCCCAGGCGAGATCGTCCGGATTCGCCTCGAGCATCGTCGCCGCGATCAGGCGGGCCTTGTCGCGCACCTTGCGCGAGACCACCGCGACCGCGGCGCCCGACACCGGCGTCGAGCGGCTGCCGTAGGTGCCGAGCCCGTACGGCGAGCGGTCGGTGTCGCCGTGCCGCACCTCGACGTCCTCGG
>DASTIC010000228.1:0-2672 GCA_035717845.1 Solirubrobacteraceae bacterium | reverse complement strand
TCGACACGGTGGCGGCCGACGCTGCCGGCGGCCACAGGAACCCCACTGCGAGGAGGACCATGCACAAACGAGCGCTCATTGGTGAACCGTCCCACACGAGCGCTCGCGCGTCTACCACCGCCCGCCAATGCCGCCTGAAATGCGTGCGCCGCGGCTCTTACGGGCCAGCCTCGACGAGGACTGACAACGCCCGAGAAGGGAGCACCGGTAGCGCTGTCGCTTGGAGGCACGAGGAGCAGCCGGCGGTGACGGTGGCCGTCGCGCGTGCTGCCAGACGATTAGGAGGACTGCGCTCGTGCGACCGCCGTGAACGGAGTGTGGCGCGGTCGCATTCAAGTCGAGGGCGTAAGCGGGTTGGCGGCCGACCGTGGCCGTGCGAGACTCGCCGCAGTGCGAGATGGAGCTGGAGTTCCCTTGATTGTGCGGAGATCGCTCGCTGTTTCTATAGCAGTGTGCGCTGTGATGTCGGTATCCGCGGCGGGAGGATGTCCCTCTCGCCGTGGAACTTTTCGGCGGCGATCCGGTTCGGTGGATGATCTCAGACTGCGGTGGCGGTGACCTCCGGCGCCGCGGTCGGCGGGGCGTTCAGCGGCTGGCTGGTGATGCGGGCGACTTGCTTGGTCGCGACGTCGTTCTCGACCGCGACGGCGAGCTTGGTCAGGTCGGTGTGGCCGATGATGCGGCGGAACTGCTGCCGGGCTTCGAGCATGCCGGCGGCGGTCCAGCGCAGGCACATATCGCCGTTGTGCCAGCGTTTGACGTTGCGACTGATGCGGCGGACGGTCTCGATCATCGACTCGCACGGGTTCGTTGACTGCAGCGTGAGCTTGAGCCGGCCGGTGACGCCGAGGCGCGTGATCGTCAGCGTCTCCTCGAGGCCCTCGCGCAGCGAGGCGGCGGCGCCGGGGTCGGTGCGGGCGAGCTCGTCGGCGAGCACGCGCAGCCGGTCCAGCGCTTGGTCGTGGTCGTCCAGCGCCCAGGCGCCGCGGAGTCGGCGGCGGACGGTGTCGCGCTGGTGCTCGGGCAGATGATCGAGCACGTTTCGCTCCTTGTGGCGCACGCAGCGTTGCACCGGCGTGTGGACGCCGAAGACGTCGTTGACCGCCTTCCTGAGCGCCGTGCCGCCGTCCAGGACGACGAGCACGCCCTGCTCGATGTCGAGGCCGCGCCCAGTGAGGTTCGAGAGCAGTGTGGTCGCGACGGTGGCGTTCTCGGTCGATCCGTCCCACAGGCCGAGCGGGTGCTTGACGCCGTCGGTGTCGATCCCGAGCGCGACAACGCAGCAGCGGCCCTTGAGCTCGATCCCGTCGAGCATCACCACCACCAGCCGCAGGTCGTCCAGCGGCTGGCTCATCAGCTCGATCAGGTTCTCGCGCGTGCGGCTGACGAACTCGCGGCTGACCGCCGACTTCGACGTCGACCTGGCGACCTCGTCGATCTCGGTGCCGACCGGCTCGCCGGTCCGGGCGTAGCGGCGCGTGGAGACGCCGGCGAGCATCCGCTCGAGCATCACGTCGGCAAGCTGGTCACGCTCAGCGAAGTGCGCGTAGGTGTCCAGCCCGACCTCGCGCTCACCATCGACAGTCCGGGCCCTGGGCCGGCTCACCGGGACCCGCCGCCCGCCGAGCGTGACCTCGCCGTCCTGGTGACCGTGCCGAACGGCGACGCGGTCGGGATCGTGGCGGCCCTTCGGGCCCACAACCTCGTCGACCTCGGCCTCCATCAACTCGTGCAGCACCCCGAGCCCGACGCCCACGCTCAGCGCGAGCAGACCCTCCTTCGCCGCGCCCGCCAGCTCGCCGAGCGCGTCCCGCACTCGCTGCGGCAGCCGCTCGATGCGGCCTTCGCCGACCACCTCGTCGGCATCGTGATCTACGGTCCTCATGCGGTCCTCCTGTCCTCGCGGACTTGGTTTCGTCGCCTGTCACGCTCCCAAGCGGAGCGGACGAGGCGGGAGGACCGCCGTCCTCAAGTTCTACAAGCTACGGGACAACCTCCCTGGAACCGACGGTGGCGAGACGTTGCGTGAGATTCCGTCCTCAGACTGCCGCGGGTGCCAGGCCGTCGATGTCGCCGGCCTCCGTCGCCCGGTCCTTCCCTGAACCCTTGCCCCCTGCGTGCGGGCCAGGCGGCGGCGGCATTAGGTAAGACCCTCTCCCGCGGAACGGGTTGGAGGCGAGTGCTGCGATCGTGGGTGGTCTTTTTGACCCTTGACCGCCCTCTAGACGCAGGGCGGTTGCCACGCGACCTCGCAAAACGGCCTTGGTCGACCCGGCGATTCTTCGCCAAAGCTCGCCCGCGCGCTCAGCCGAACGCGAGCAGTACCGCTCGCGGCGTAGCCGCTCCGCAGAACACTGGCCCCGCAGTCGATCCCGTTTGCCTCAAGGGTGCGTTGCCTCGGCGCGCTGGCGCGCGGGTCGGCGTAGTACCGCTCTCGGGCCGGGATTGTTGGCCGCAGGGCCAGCTTCAGCAGACCCTACTCCTCTGAAAACGGCTACGGCGGCCGGTGATCAGATAACGAACACGATCACGACGATGACGACGACGGCGACGAGAGCGGCGATGGCGATCGTACGGGTGTTCATGGTTGTCTCCCCGAGCCGGTAGAGGATCAGCCTCGCGACCCTACTCCGTTTCGCTGGCCGTTTCGCCGGACCCTCCTAGGCGCCTCC
>DASTIC010000227.1:0-8216 GCA_035717845.1 Solirubrobacteraceae bacterium | reverse complement strand
CGATCGACGACTTCACCGAGCGCCTCGGCACCGCGTTCGGACAAGCGGACGCGCGGACGCTCGCCGGCCTGGTGTTCAACGCGCTCGGGCGGCAGCCGCGGCAGGGCGACGAGGTCGTCCTGGACGGCACGCGCCTAACCGTCGAGCAGCTCGACGGTCCGCGCATCACGCGCCTGCTGGTGCGCCTCCACGCGACCGGGTGAGCGCTCAGGCGGCGGGACGACGGGATCGGCCCGAGCCGTCGGACTGCCTGACCGTCCTGACGATGACCACACGGCCCACTCGGCAAGCCACCGGGACCGCTCAAGGAGGCTCAGCGCCACGGCGCTCGGGTAGCAACCGGAGCGGCCGCGTCGAGGCGCTCGTGCAGCCGCGCGGCGATCGCGAGCGGCGAGCCGGCGCCGACCTCGCGGCCCAGGATCGCGATCGCGATGGCGAACCCGGCGGCGGTCAACGTCGCGCCGACGCCGAACGAGAAGACGGTGAGCTGGGCGATGTCGACGGCCTCGCCGGTGACGACGACGAAGCCGTAGGTGAGCATCGCGATCCGCAGTCCCGCACTGGCAGGCGCGATCGGAATGATGCGTCCGCCGCCCTGCGCAGCCCTCACGAGCACGACCGTGGCGACGGTCACGGGCAGGGCGAAGGCCGCCATGAAGCACGCAGGCAAGCCGAGGCGGACGACCCGCCCGCGTAGCTGCCACGCGACGCCGACGACCGTCTCATACCCTGTCTCCGGCACGACTATGGCGGCCCGCGTCGACCAGTGTGCTTCCGGCGCACGCCGGCGGATCAGGTAGAGCTTCGCTAGTCGCCGCCGCGGGCCGGCACCACCCTGTTGGTCCGGCGCCGGGGAGATAGGCCGAGGTGACGTCGCGCGCCCGGAGCGCGGTTGCGTCCGGGTAGGCGGCGCGGATGATGTTGTACCAGCCGCGGGTGCGTATCACCTGATGCAGCAGATGCAGGACCACCCCGGCCACGCCAGCTCGAGGTGCTCGACCACGACCTGAGGGTATCCACCAGTCGCAGGTACGTCGCAGCGGGCAGCAAGCGAGCCGGCCTGCGCGTGTCGACGGGGTCAGGTGGTTGCGTGCGGCTGCCCGTGGCTGCCGCCCCTGCCCATCACCGCGTCGGCGACCAGCAGGACGATGACGACGCCGGTGAGCACGCTGAGAATCCCGCCCGAGTCGAGCACGTCGGTGTCGCCGATCCCGAGGCCGGCGGTGAAGATCCCCGGTCCCGCGCCGGCCCAGCCATCGGTCTTTAGGCACTGGAAACGAGATCGGGCAACGATGGGATCGTGCCGATGAACGACGCGTCAGCATGCGCTGACGGCGAGCCGGGCGACTCGCCCACTCGAAGTCCCATCGCGCCGGGTCCGCGCGTTCGCGCGGAGCCGGCGTCACGAGGAGCCGGCGATGGCCGCTGAGCTGGCGTTCGCGCTCGCGCTCGTCGCGGCCAATGGCTTCTTCGTCGCTTCCGAGTTCGCGATCGCGCGCCTGCGGCCGACGCAAGTGGCCGAGTTCGTGCGCCAGGGCAAGCCCGGCGCCAAGTCCGCGCAGCACGCGGTGGATCACATCGACTCCTACCTCTCGGCGTGCCAGCTCGGGATCACGCTCGCCTCCCTAGGCCTGGGTGCCGTCGGCGAGCCCGCGTTCCACGACCTGCTCGAGCCGCTGCTCGGCGACAGCGCCTCGATCGTCGGCTTCGGGCTGGCGTCGGCGATCGCCTTCCTGATCATCACCGTGCTGCACGTGGTGCTCGGCGAGCTGGCGCCCAAGAGCGCCGCGATCGCCCGGACCGGGCCGCTGGCGCTGATGCTCGCGCCGCCGATGCGGGCGTTCTACCTATCGACCAAGCCGCTCGTGGACGCGTTCAACTGGCTCGGGAACCTCGTGCTCAAGCCGTTCGGGATCCCGCCGGCCTCCGAGGCCGGCCACGCCCCCCACAGCGAGGACGAGCTGCGCGACCTGCTCCGCGAGAGCCGCGAGGGCGGCCTGATCGAACGCGATGAGCAGCAGCTCTCAGAGGCCGCGCTCGTCTTCGGCGACCGCCGCGCGCGCGAGGTCATGACCCCGCGCTCGGACATCGACTACGCGCAGACCGACGACGACCCGCACGAGATCGCCCAGACCGCGATGGCCGGCGGCCATACCCGCCTACCGCTGTGCGAGCCCGGCCACGGACTCGAGGACGCCATCGGCTTCATCCACACCAAGGACCTCTTGCGCATCGCGTTCGGGCAGGCCGACCCGGACGTCAGCCGGCTCGTCCGCCCGCTCGCGCGCGTCGCAGAGTCCACACGGCTCGATGAGGTCCTGCGCGAAATGCGCCGCGACCGGCGGCACCTGGCGCTGGTGCTCGACGAGCACGGCACCGTCGTCGGCCTCATCACGCTCGAGGACATACTCGAGGAGATCGTCGGCGAGATCGAGGACGAGTTCGACCCGCGCGCCCGCGAGCTCATTCGGCCCGACGCCGGCGGGCTGCGCATCGACGGCGCCGCGCCGCTGCGCCTGGTCGCCGAGCAGCTCGGCATGGACGTCGATGCGCCGCATGAGGCCACCATCGGCGGCCACGTCGCCGAGCAACTCGGACGCGTGCCCGAGCCCGACGAGGTGATCGTCGTCGACGGCGCTCAGTTCCGCGTGCTCGCCGTCGACGACACGCGCATCACCACCTTGCAAGCGGGAGCCTCGACCTGATCGACATCATGCGGCGGAGGCCTGCGTCGCCGTCGGGATCCCGCGTACCACCAACACGGACGACAGCGCACGATGAGCGACGCGCTCGCTGACGCTCCCAAGGGCGCGCACCCCGCGGAGGCCGCGCGCCCCGACGACGAGCAGGTCACAGTCGCGGGCCGCGTCGAGCAGAGCGTCGACCGGCTCACGTTCGTCGACGTGTAGGTCGGCCATCGCTTCCTCGGGCGGCTTGAAGTCGGCCGCCGCACCGCTGGCCGCCACGGCGCCCACCGGCACGTCAAGACGCGAACCCAGCGCGCCCGCCACAGCCAGCGCGGTCCGCGACGACTCCGAGCCGTCGATCCCAACAGCGATGCGCGCCGGGAACGCGGACAAGTCACGACGGGCCCGGGCGATCAGCACAGAACACGGCGCTCGATGCAGCACCGCCGTCGCGACGCTGCCGACCAGGATGCCACCGAGCCGGCTCGTCCCGTGACTGCCAACGGCGACCAGCGTGGCCCGCTCATCGCTCGCCACCGCCATCAGGCACGCGACCGGATCACCGACCAGCACGCGCGCCTCGCACGCACGGCCGGCCTCACGCTCCGCCTCGCGAAGCGCGGCGGCTGACCGCGCCTCGAGCGCCACCGCCGCTTCGGGATGGGCCGCGGCGGCGGGAGTCGCCACCGACACTAGGAGCATGCTCCCACCTGGCGCCTGCAGCCGAACAGCCTGCCGTACCGCCTCCACACCCGCCGGAGAGCCGCCCACGCCACACAGGATCCGGTCGAATACTCGTTGATCCGCTCCGTCAGGCTGCTCCGAGCCCATGCCACAACCCTACGGGCAACCCGCGCCGACGAGCCTCACGCGCGCCATCCCGGCCGAGCAGCGACACGCCGGCTGGACCGACTACGCGCGGGCGATGCAGAACGCCGGCGCCGCGGCGGTCACGGTCCGATGCGGTACGGACGCATCATCTCGTGGTCCTCGTGCTCGACGATGTGGCAGTGCCACACGAACAGCCCGGCGCGGTCGTAGGTCGCCTTCACGCGCGTGATCTCGCCGGGGTAGGCGATGACGGTGTCCTTACGGCCGGTCTCCCATGGCTCGGGCCCGCGGACGGCGCCGGTCTCGATGTTCTCGCGGTTGACGACCTCGAAGGTGATCTCGTGGATGTGGATCGGGTGGGCGTCCTCGGTGAAGTTGTACATC
This sequence comes from Solirubrobacteraceae bacterium, assembly GCA_035717845.1. GTDB lineage: Bacteria > Actinomycetota > Thermoleophilia > Solirubrobacterales > Solirubrobacteraceae > DASSUW01. Next base: position 4,314 of record DASTIC010000227.1, on the reverse strand, counting down.
TCCCACACCTCGGTGGCGCCGACCGCCGGGTTCTCGGTGATCGGGTCGTCCCACCCGAGCGAGACGCCCTCGCCGGCCTCGACCGTCCCGAGTGTCGCGCGCCGCGGTCCGAACGGCTCTCCAGCGTCGCAGTCGAGTACGACGTTGCCGTTCTCGTCGGTGCTGACGAGTACCGTCCTCGAGTCCTCTTCGTTGAGGGACACCCGGCGCGTGTTCGTGGCCGCCGGCAGCGGCGCGACTGCGGGCAGGATGAGCTGGCCGGGCGGCGTGCTGGTATCGCGCGAGGTCCTGGGGACGACGCGCAGCTTCATCACCTGGCCGGTGGTGCCCTCGTCGGCGGGGTCGAAGTCCTCGCCCGGGACGCCACCGCCGAACGGCTCGTCGGGGGCGAGGTTCTGGAGGATGATCTCGGTCCCGAGCGGGACGTCGGTGAAGTCGACGATCACGTCGGCCCGCTCCGCCGGGCCTATCAGCAGCTGGTCGAGCTGGACGGGGGCGGGCAGGAAGCCGCCCTCGGCGCCGATCTGCCAGAACGGCAGGCCGCTGTCGTGCTTGAGGATCAGGAAGCGCGAATTGCAGCCGTTCAGGAAGCGGAAGCGGTACCGGCGCTGCTCGACCTCGAGGTAGGGCCACGTGTTGCCGTTGACCACCATGGTGTTCCCGAAGAACTCGGGATTCCAGATCGGCGAAATGTCGCTCTCGCCGTCGCACGCGGCGTCGGGAATGAACGGGATGTCGAGATACGGCTCGGTCGGAGGTTGATTGAGCCCCTCGAAGAAGGCCCGGTTGTCCGGGTAGAACAGCGAGCCGTCGTCGTTGAACGAGCGGTCCTGGATCGCGATCGGGATCTCGTAGTACCTGAGCCCGGGCGGGTCCCCGAGGGCCGGGGCCGGCCCCGGCAGCACGCCGACGACCTCGTCGCCGGGTCCGCCGCGCAGCAGGTAGAAGCCCGCCGGCCCGGCGTACACGTTCGAGCGCGTCATCCCCAGCGTGTGGTCGTGATACCAGACCGTCGCCGCCGCCTGGTCGTTGTCGTACTGGAACACCGCGCTCCCCGGCGTCCACTCCTGCCCGAGCAGCGCCTCCGACTTGGCCTTGAACGTGTCGTAGAAGGAGCCGACGCGCGCGATGTCCGGAGGAAGGCTGTTCGCGGCCGGCAAATACCACGCCTCCGCGTAGCCGTCGCTCTCCTCGCTCGAGTGCCCGCCGTGTAGGTGTGTGACGATCGGCACCGGCCCGGTGTAGGGCTCCTGGTCGGTGCCGGGCGAGTCGCTCGCGCCCGGCCCGGCGGGCGGGTTCGCCCAGTGCAGCGTCTGGTCGATCGGCAGCAGATGCGAAAGGAAGTCGCCGTTCTCGTCGACGAGTTGGTTGATCCACTTGACGCGCGCGGGGCTGCGCCACTTCGCCTCGATCGTGAACGCCGGGTAGTTGAACGAGCCCGGGTGATTCGGCGAGCCGTAGCTCCACACGGTCGTCGGCTGCAGGCCCAGGGCCCGGGGCAGTATGTGCTGGCCGAACTGGCGGACCGCGACCTCGTAATAGTCGATGTTCTTGCCGCCGCGCACCGGAAGCTTCCTGGTCCTCGGCATCGCGGGCGGGATCACCAGCGGCGTCACGTACTTCGGGATGCTCAATGGATCGAGCGTGCCGCCGACAATCGGCGCCGCCACCGCCCGACCGGCCGCGCCGAGCCGCCACAGGAACAATCCGGCGCCGGCCCCCGCTCCATATTGCAGCAACCGCCGCCGCGTGATCTCCGTCATGACCGTGCTCCTCCGGTTCCCTGGACCCGCTCGCCTCGGCGAGCGCTGGGCGGGACGGACCGGTCCCGCCGAGCGGCTCTCCTGGGCCGCGACGTCGAGCACGAGCTCCGACACCCGCATTCGAACACGACCGCCTACCCAAGTCAACAGCTAAGTTTCGGTTCCTTGACACGGCTGTCTCACCAGTGCTCCCACCGATGACGGTGGTCACGATCATCGACGCCGCGGCGCGCCTCCTAGCCACCCGGCAGAGCGCCGGTGTCGCCGAGATCGCCGCCGCGGCCGGCGTGTCGCGCGCCAGCATCTATCGCCATTTCCCGACCCGCGACACGCTCCTGCGCGCGCTCGCCGACAGCACGAGCGCCGAAGCCGAGCGGCGCCTCGCGGACGCCAACCTCCAGACCGTGCCGGTCGAGGAGGGCATCGCCCGGGCGGCGCGCGCGCTGGTCGCGCTCGGCGACCGCTACCTCGCTGCCATGCAGGACCCGACCAGCCTCGGCACGCACAACCGCGCCATCCGCGAGCCGCTGACCGCCCTGCTGCGCAGAGGACAGACCGACGGTCCGCTCCGCGCGAACGTGCCGCTGGACTGCCTCGTGGAATCGCTACTCGCACTCGTGGGCGCCTGCCTGCGCAGCGGCCACCGCCTCGGGCAGGGAACCGAGGACATCAGCGCGATGATCGTCAGGCTCTTCCTCGACGGCGCCACTGAACGGACGTGAGCGGCAGCGGTTTCGTGCCTGGAGCGGGCCCTGAGGCCCGTCGGCCTCGTCGCAGAGCCCGAGGTCATGTCTCGTGGCGCGGGCTTGGGCAGCTCTTGACAGCAGGCACCACGTGGGTGGCGGGTGGGAATATCGCGACGCGTGCCGCAAAGAGCCGATCAGCCTGGTGACGAGGCCGGGACTTGGCGTTGTCCGGCGGCCGGCTGCCCGGACGCTCGAGGGCGTACAGTGAGGTCGTGGCTGGCGAGCCGCGGCGATTTCAGCGTTCAGAGCGCCGGCCGGCGCCGCCCTCGGCGGGCGTGAGCGGTCCGTCGAGCGATATCACGCCGCTGCCCGATCTGTTGCATGGCCGCTCGCGCTCGGGTCCGGTGCGCACCGAGCGCCCGGTGTATGTGGATCTGCTGCCGCCGTGCAACAACGCGTGCCCGGCGGGCGAGAACATCCAGGGCTGGCTCGCGTACGTGAACGCCGGGGAGTACGAGCGGGCGTGGCGCTGCCTGGTGGATGACAACCCGTTCGCCGCCATCCACGGCCGGGTCTGTTACCACCCGTGCGAGACCGACTGCAACCGCCGGAATCTCGACAGCGCGGTGTCGATTCACGCCGTCGAGCGCTTCCTCGGGGACTTGGCGCTCGAGCGCGGATGGCTGTTCGACACGCCGGCCGCGCGCAGCGGCCGGCGGGTGCTGGTGATCGGGGGCGGGCCAAGCGGGCTCTCGGCGGCCTATCACCTGGCGCGGCTCGGGCACGAGGTCGAGATCCGCGATGCGGGCCCGGAGCCGGGCGGGATGATGCGCTATGGCATCCCCGCGTACCGCATGCCGCGCGACGTGCTCAGCGGCGAGGTGGAGCGGATCGCGGCGTTGGGGGTGAGGATGACGAGCGATCACCGCGTGAAGGATCTCGAGGCCGAGCGGCGCGAGGGCGGCTTCGATGCCGTGTTCGTCGCGGTCGGCGCGCACCTGTCCAAGCGCGTGGCGATCCCGGCACGCGATGCGGGCCCGATCGTCGACGCCGTGTCGTTCCTGCGCGACGTGGCAGCGGGCGAGCCGCCCGTGATCGGGCGGCGCGTCGCGGTGTACGGCGGCGGCAACACGGCGATGGACGCCGCGCGCGTCGCGCGGCGGCTGGGGGCGGAGGAGACGCTGATCGTCTACCGCCGCACGCGCGAGCAGATGCCGGCCCACGAGGAGGAGGCGCAGGACGCCGAGAGCGAGGGCGTGCGGATCAACTGGCTGCGCACGATCACGGCGCTTGAGGGACCGGAGATGCAGGTCGAGGTGATGGAGCTCGACGAGTCCGGCTTCCCCCAGCCCACGGGTCGGTTCGAGACGCTGGCCGCCGACACGGTGATCCTCGCGCTCGGCCAGGACACGGACACGGGCTTCCTGCGGTCGGTGCCCGGCGTGGAGTTCGAGCGCGACGGCACCGTGCGGGTGTCGCCGTCCTTGATGACGGGCGCCGCCGGCGTGTTCGCCGGCGGGGACATGGTGCCCGCCGAGCGCACGGTGACGGTGGGCGTGGGGCACGGCAAGCGGGCCGCACGGGAGATCGACGCCTGGCTGCGCGGCGAGGCGCTCGTGCGCGAGCCCAAGCATCCGCTGGCCACGTTCGACATGCTGAATCTCTGGTACTTCGGCGACGCGGCGCAGCGCCGGCAGCCCGAGCTCGAGCCGGCCGAGCGCGTCGGCGGCTTCGAGGAGGTGGTCGGCGGCCTGTCCGTGCCCGAGGCGGAGTATGAGGCGAGCCGGTGCCTGTCGTGCGGGAACTGCTGCGAGTGCGACGGCTGCCTCGGCGCGTGCCCGGAGGACGCGGTCATCAAGCTCGGT
>DASTIC010000226.1:0-5473 GCA_035717845.1 Solirubrobacteraceae bacterium | reverse complement strand
ACTCCTCCTCCTCGCCGATCGGCTTCTCGAGCGAGACGGGCAGCTGCGCCATGCGCAGGATCTCCCGCACCTCCTCGGTGGTCATCTCGAGCTCGTCGGCGATCTCCTCCGGCCTCGGCTCGCGGCCGAGCCGCTGCACGAGCTGCCGCTCGATGTGGACGACCTTGTTCAGCTTCTCGACCATGTGGACGGGGATGCGGATCGTCCGCGCCTTGTCCGTGATCGACCGCGTCACCGCCTGGCGGATCCACCACGTCGCGTAGGTCGAGAACTTGAAGCCCTTGCGGTAGTCGAACTTCTCCACGGCCCGGATCAGGCCGAGCGAGCCCTCCTGGATCAGGTCGAGGAACGACAGGCCGCGTCCGAGGTAGCTCTTCGCGATCGAGACGACGAGGCGGAGGTTCGCCTCGATCATCTGCGTCTTCGCGGACATGTCGCCGCGCTCGATTCGCTTGGCGAGGGAGACCTCCTCGTCGGCGGTGAGCAGGTCCACCCGGCCGATCGAGCGCAGGTACAGCCGCAGCGAGTCGAGGCTCGGCTCGACCGTCAGGTCGACCTCGGGCTTCCGCGGCGCGTCGGGCGCCTTGGGGGTGGATGACGGCTCGAAACGACCGCCTTCGGCGATCGCCGGCCGCCCGTCCTCGGCGTTCACGACGTCGATGCCCTGGTCCTCCAGGTACGCGTGCAGCTCGACGACCTGCTCCTTGGTGACCTCCACCTCTTCGAGACACGAGGTGATCTGCTCAAAGGTCAGGAACCCCCGCTCCTGGCCCTCAAGAATCAGCGGGCGAAGCTCTTCGATCTCGGTGATCGAGACATCGCTCGCGAGCAGTGCTTCGGTCTTAGTAGCCAAATCCGTCGGTCCTTCGGCAGTCAACGTGAGCGGCTTCCCGCCTCCCGGAATCGCTCCTCGATCTCAACTTCGCGCGCGACGTTTGCCGCGAGGTGGCTGGGGGCATTACGCCTCTCCTAAGCCTCAATCGAGGGTTTGTAGCACCAAAAGCGACATCTGTCGTCCCTTGTTGGCTGCCTTTCTGGTCAGGATCGGTCGCCAGCGCGGGTTCCCGCGCCTACTAGCCTTGGACGAGCGATGTCCGATTTCACACTCGTAGACGTGCAGGCGCAGGTCCCCAGCCTCGCCGTCTCGCTCTCGCGCGTCGGCGTCACGAACGTCGAGAAGGTCATCCGGATCCGTGCCAACGGGAGCGAGCAGCTCTACTCCGCGCGGCTCGATTGCTTCGTCGACCTCGGGCCCCAGCAGAAGGGCGCGCACATGTCGCGCTTCGAGGAGGTCATCAACGACGTGGTCGGCGACGTCGTGCTCGGCGAGTCCGCCCTGCGCGCCGAGACGCTGGCCCAGCACATCGCCGAGCGGGTGCGCGACGAGCAGGACGCCCGCCGCGCCGAGGTGCACATCGAGGCCCGCTACCCGGAGCACAAGCCGGCCCCCGAGTCGGGCATCCTCACCCAGGAGATCTACTCGCTGCTCGGGGTCGCGGTGGCGAGCGAGGCCGGCACCCGGCGGCTCGTCGGCGTCCGCGCGCAGGGCATGACCGCCTGCCCGTGTGCCCAGAAGCTCGTGGAGGCGCGCGCCCGCGAACGGCTCGCCGAAGGCGGCTTCTCGGCGGACGACATCGACCGCATCGTCGAGGCCGTGCCGATCGCCACACACAACCAGCGCGGGCTCGGCACGCTGCACATCGGCTGCCCCGAGGACTGCGTGAACGACATCGCGGCCGAGAGCCTGCTCGCCATCGTCGAGGACTCGATGTCGTCGGAGATCTACGAGCTGATGAAGCGATCCGACGAGGGCGCCGTCGTCGAGAAGGCCCACCGCCGGCCGCGCTTCGTCGAGGACTGCGTGCGCGAGATGGTGCGCGGGGTGGTCGAGAACTTCCCGCAGCTGACCGAGCGCCACTTCGTCTCCGCGCGCCAGGAGAACCTCGAGACCATCCACCAGCACAACGTGACCGCCGAGCGGTTCGGCCTGCTGGGCGAGATGCGACTCGAGCTCTCCTCACGCGAGCACTCAGCGCATCACGTCTCGATGCGCGAGTGGCTCGACGGCCACGCTTGACGCGGGAAGGCATACAGCCCCTTTACGCGAAGTTCAGACCTCGATGAAAGGGTGCGTGCAGTGATCCGGATCGCGATCGTCGACCCGCAGCCTGCCGTGCGCGCCGGCCTCTCGATGCTCCTGCGCACGGAGCCGGGCCTCATGCCGGTCGGGGCCGCCACCGGCTTCGACGACGGGCTCGAGCTCGTCGCGCGGCTGCGTCCCGACATCGTGCTCGCCGAGCACCACCTGCCCGAGGGCGACGGGGTCGCGCTGTGCCGGCGGCTGAGCGCGCTGCCGCGCCCGCCGCAGGTGATCCTGCACACGGCCGAGCCCGCGCCAGAGCTCGCGCTGCTGGCCCGCGTGGCCTCCGCCGACGGGCTGGTCGACAAGCTGGCCGACCCCGAGGAGCTGTTCGAGGCGATCCGGCTGGTCTCCCGCGGCACCCGCGCGCTCCCGCCGCTCGACGCGCGGGAGATGGACGCCGCGGCCCACCTGGTCGACCCCGAGGACCTGCCGCTCCTCGCGATGCTCGCCGACGGCACCGCGGCGGGCGAGGCGGCCGACACGCTGCACCTGGATCGCCGCCGCGCGGCGCGCCGCATCGAGCGGATGCTCGGCCGGCTCCGGGCCGGCACGCACGCCGCGGCCTAGTGGTCTCTCCGAGGGGTCGCGGCCTCCTTGGGCGGCCGCTGGCGCCGTCCTGGCAAGGACGCAGACCCGCAGGAATCCCTCTGGGATTTCAAGTGGTCGAGGACGCCGCCAGGCGGTGATCAGCGGTCGATCCAAGGGGGTCGGGACTCCTCGGAGGGGCCACTAGTATCAGGGGCCATGCCCCTCGTCCCCATGGTCATCGAGCGCACCGCCCGCGGCGAGCGCGAGTTCGACATCTTCTCGCGGCTGCTCAACGAGCGCATCATCTTCCTGGGCAGCGCGGTTGACGACCAGGTGGCGAACCTGATCGTCGCCCAGCTCCTGCATCTCGAGTCGCAGGACCCGGACAAGGACATCTCGATCTACATCAACTCGCCGGGCGGCTCGATCTACGCGGGCCTCGCGATCTACGACACGATGCAGTTCATCAAGCCCGACGTGGCGACCATGTGCGTCGGGATCGCGATGTCGATGGGATCGCTGCTGCTGACCGGCGGCGCCCACGGCAAGCGGATGTCGCTCCCCAACTCGCGGATCCTCATCCACCAGCCTTCGGCGGGCTTCGAGGGCCAGTCGACCGACATCGAGATCCACGCCGCGGAGATCCTCAAGACCCGCAAGCGGGTGGACGAGATCTACGCGAAGCACACGGGGCAGGGCGAGGAGGCCGTGCACCGGGACATGGAGCGCGACCGCTTCTTCACGGCCGATCAGGCGGCGGAGTACGGGCTGATCGACCGCGTCATCCGAGAGCACTAAGACCCACGGGGGCCCGCCCCAACGGGCCATTCCGTGTCGAGCGACGTCCCGCTGGGCACCCCTAGAGCACTTCGTGCTCGATCGTCCCGAGGCGCTCGACCTCGATCCGGACGACGTCGCCCGCCCGTAGGTAGGCCGGCGGGTCCATCGCGTCGCCGACGCCCTCCGGGGTGCCGGTGAGGATGAGGTCGCCGGGCTCGAGCGTGCAGGTCTGGGAGATGAACTCGACGAGCTCGGACGGCCCGAAGATGAGGTCGTCGGTGGTCGAGTCCTGGCGCTGCTCGCCGTTGACCCACGAGCCGATGCGCAGCCCGCCCGCGTCCGGGACCTCGTCGATCGTGGTCACCCACGGGCCCCACGGGCACGAGGTGTCGAACCCCTTGGCGCGCGTCCACTGCGGCTCGGCGCGCTGGAGGTCGCGGGCCGTGGCGTCGTCGGCCACCGCCCAGCCGGCGATGCGGCCGCCGCCGCCCATGACGATCACCATCTCGGCCTCGTAGTCGAGCTGCTCGGTCGCGGCGGGCCTCTGGAGCGGGCCGCTCGGCGGGGCGCTCGAGGTCGGGAGCTTCATGAACACGATCGGCCGCTCCGGCAGGGCCTTGCCGGTCTCGCGCGCGTGCGCCGCGTAGTTGAGGCCGATGCCGAAGATCGCGCGCGGCTGCGGCACGGGCGCCAGCAGCCGCACCTCGGCGAGCGGGAACGCGCGGCCCCCGGCGGGCGTCAGGTCGCCCGACGCGAGGCGGTCGCGCACCGTGCCGGAATCGAAGGCGACGACCTCGTCGCCGCGCACCTCGCCGGCCTGGGGATTGCCGCCGTCGGGTCCTACGAAGGTCGCCAGTCTCATGGAGCCGGGAGTATGCCCGCGACTTCGTCCGGCCGTCGCCCTGATGAAGGCGCTCGCCCTCCAGGCTCGTCGAGACTAGACGGATTGCCCATTTGAAGGCGCGTGGTTGCGGGCCACAATGCCGGTCGTGGACGCGAGCGCGATCCAGGCAGCCGCTGCCGCCAGCTCGGCGACCTACCGGTCGTTCGCGGACGCCACGCGCTCGGTGCTCGACCTGCTCGAGCGACACCTGCCCGACGCCGTGCTCTACCTCGCGCACCTCGACCGCGCGCAGGCCACGCACCGCATCGTCGACGCGCGCAACGGCGGCGGGGTCGGGCTGCGGTCGAACCTCGCGATCCCGCTCGGCGACGCGTTCTGCTCGCACATGGCCGAGGACCGCGCCCCGCGGCTCTGCAACGCCGTCGGCCGCGACCCGATCTACCGCGACCTGCCGATGCAGGAGCAGGTCGGCGCGCAGGCGTATCTCGGCATGCCGCTCGAGCTCTCCGACGGCACCCGCGTCGGCTCGCTGGCGGCGCTGCGCCATTCGGTCGCCGGCTTCACCGACGCCGACGAGCAGCTCTTCCAGATGCTCGCCCGCGTGCTCGCCTCCGAGCTCGAGCGCGAGAGCAACGAGCGCGACCTGCGGCGCTTCAACGACCTGCTGCGCGACCAGGCGCGCGGGATGGGGGCCATCGGCCGCGTGGCCCGCGCGCTGGCGGCCGGCGAGGACGCCCGCACGGCCGTCTGCGAGGCCGCCCGCGAGGTGGCGGGCGCGCCGGTCGCCTTCCTGCTCGAGCCGGCCGGTCGCGAGTTCGTGTCGACCGCGATGGCCGGCGTGGAGATCGCGCCGGTGACGATCCAGGCCCGCGGCGAGACGCCGTCCGGCCCCGGTCGCGCGTTCACCTCCAAGGAGACGTACTTCGTCGCCGACGCCCGGAACCACCCGGCGCTCGCCCCACCGCTGGTGGAGGCCACGAGCGCCCGCTCGGCCGTGTTCGAGCCGGTGCTGCGCGACGGGGACGTGGCCGGCGTGCTGATCGTCGTCTGGCAGGTGCCGCTGGAGGAGCTGCCGGACGCTCCCGCGGGCGTGCTGCGGCTGCTCGCCGCCCAGGCCGCGGTGGCGATCGAGCATGCGACGCTGCGCAGCCGCATGGGGGCGCTGGCGCTCTCCGACG
>DASTIC010000225.1:0-2040 GCA_035717845.1 Solirubrobacteraceae bacterium | reverse complement strand
GGCCCGGTCCTTCCAGTGCGCGGCGACGGCCGGTGCGGCGATCACCGCCGGGCGGCGTGCGGCGCGTCGCCCCTCCGCTTCGAGCCAGCCCAGCGTCCCCGCCGGGTCCTGGCCGAGCAGGTGGCGCAGCACGTAGCGGCGTTCGGCGACGCGAGCGCCCAGGCCCAGGTCGCGAGCGGCGCGGGCCAGGTCGTCGCGCACGAGCACGAGCCCGCTCCGGACGGGGGCGAGCAGGCCCGCCAGGAACGCTGGCCCGCCCATGCGCTCCGGCGATTCCAGCGGCGTCGCTTCACGCAGATGTGCGGGCAGCGGCTCGCCGCCGTCGAGCACCGTCCCCGCCTCGAGTCGCAGCGCGTCCGCGAGCAGCTCTCCCCAGGCCGCGTAGGGCGGTGGCGCGATCTCCGCCAGCTTGGCCAGCCACGGGTCGAGCCACGACAGCAGATGCTCGTACAGCAGGGCGGCGCGCGCCTGGCGGCGCAGGGCCGCGCGCGCCGGGACGCTCTGCGTCGGCTCGTCCTCGGCGAGCGCGGCGTAGAGGCCCAGCAGCGCCGCGAGATGGTCGGGCTCGGCCGGCGGCACGAGGCCGACCGCGCGCCAGAACCCGGCAACGCGGTCGCGCGCCACGCCGCCGATCATCCCCTCGCTGCCGAGGAAGACCGACGCGTACGGCACCAGCTGGAGGACGAACAGGTCCGTGTGGTCGGCGGCCGAGGGCGCCGGCAGCTCGAGCGCCGCCGCGATCCTCAGCTGCTCCTCGCCCGGCGGCTCGGAGAACGCGGCGAGTGCCCGTAGCAGCTCCATCAGCGCGCCTGCGCTCGCTCGTGGTTGGGCAGGCGGTAGGCGTCGCGCGCGGGCTTGAGCGGTCGCAGCAGCCAGTAGGGTCGCCGCGTGCCGTCGGGCGAGACCTGCTCGGCCGGGCGACACTCCCGCAGCCAGCGCTCGTAGGCGGCGTGCGCCGCGTCGGTGTCGACGGAGATGTCGCCCGCCCGGTCGCCGGCGCCCGCCGGACGCACGCGCACGGCCTGGTGCCAGCAGTGCATGCCCGAGATCGGGTCGGGGTGCACCGGGAACGTGAGGTTCTGGTGCACGCCGACGTCGGTCCACCAGATGCGCCGGGTGTCCGGGTCCGACGAGTCGAACGGAGCGACGCCCGCACGCCGGCGCATCGCCCAGCCGCTCCCCGCTCGCTGCAGGTCCACGGTGGCCATCGCCTGGCGCTGGCCGGTGTCGCCGGGCTTCCAGCGGCCCATGTGGTGGCTGCACGCCACCACGCCGGGACGGATGCCCTCGGTGACCCACGCGCGGGCCACGAAGTGGCCGATCTCCGTCTCGACGCGGACGAGGTCGCCCGTGCACAGCCGCTGCGGCTCGGCGTCGCGCGGATGGATCCAGACGGGGTTGGTGTGGGCGATCTCGTCGAGCCACTTGGCGTTTCCGCTGCGCGTATGGATCTGAACCGGCACCCGGAACGTCGAGATCAGCACCATCTGGCCCGGCTCGAGGCGGTCCGGATGGACGTGGCTGGTGATGTAGGTGGGGACGGCGTACGCGGGCCAGCCCCAATCTGCGAGCGTCGCGGAGTAGAACTCCAGCCGCCCGCTCGGCGTCGGGAAGCCGCGCCGCAGCTCGCCGTCGACCACGACGCCGGCCGGCCGGCGACCCTGGTCGTCGGGGTCGGGGCACGGCTCGGGGACGATGTTCGGCGATGGCGGCTTCGCCGCGCGCGTGTAGACCCGCCCGTGCGGCCCGAGCTGCACGTCGTCGAGCTCGGACGCGGGCACCGGCTCCTCGTGACGGCCGCCCACGCCGCGCGAGATCTCGAACGCGCCGTAGCGGCGCATGTACTCCAGCGGACTGAGCCCCTCGGCGGCGGCCCGCTCGGGCAGGCCCGGGACCGACTGCTCGAACATCCAGGCGTAGTACTCGTCGACGCCGAGCTTCTCACCCGGGCGCTCGCGCGATTCGTGGTGGCGGCGGATGCCGAGCGAGCCGTCGGGGTCGATGCGCCAGCTCAGCTCGATCCAGAACTCGTTCTCCTCC
>DASTIC010000224.1:0-8561 GCA_035717845.1 Solirubrobacteraceae bacterium | reverse complement strand
CCGGTGCCGAAGCCGTCGAGTGAGATGGCGAAGTTGTGGACGCGGACGAGTGACATGGCTGTTGCTCCTTCGGTAATCGGGGGGTTCCTCTTGCGGGCTCGATCGAGGTCAGTCGTAGTAGCGGCGGGCGCTGGAGCCGATGCGCGTGACGTCTGTGCCGTAGACGTGGATCGAGATCGCGGTCGTGTCGGCGGTGTTGTGGACGCGGTGAATGTCGCCGGGCGGCGCGAAGCCGCTGACGTCGCCGACGTGGTTGTCGCTCTCGCCGACGAGGTTGAGCTCGGCGTCGAACAGCTCCTCGTGCTCGACGCCCTGGATGACACCGAAGACGCACCCGGTGACGTGGTCGTGGATCCGGGTGAGCTGGCCGGGCCGCCAGACCAGGGCGACGATCGAGAACGAGCCGTCCGGCTCGACGTACAGGTTGTGGGCGCAGTAGTCGTCGGGTGAGCCGAGGCGCTGCGCGGCGGTCAGCACGTCCGGGGTGGGCAGGTGCCGTCGCAGCTGGTCGGCGACGAGCTGCGCGGTCTCGGCCCAGCCGGCATGGCTGTCGACGGCGGTGCGGATACCGGCGACGAGTGGGCTCAGCCGGCTGGCGTGGCGGATCTGGGTCGCGGTCATGCCTTTCAGCTTGCGCGCCACCGGCCCATTCGTCCAATGCCAACTTTCGTGCTGACTCATAGATAGGGTTGATGCATGCTGGACGTCAACCGGCTGCGCGTCATCGACGCCGTCGCGCGCCATGAATCGGTCACCGCGGCGGCGAAGGAGCTGCACTACTCCCAGCCGTCGGTCACTCATCACCTCGCCCGGCTCGAGGCCGAGACCGGCGCGCAGCTGCTGCAGCGGGTCGGCCGAGGGATCCGGCTCACCCCGGCCGGGCAGCTGCTGGCCGACCGCGCCGCCGAGATCATCGGCCGCATCGATGCCGCCGGCGCGGAGCTCTCCGCCCACGTGGGATTGAACGCCGGCCGCGTGCGCCTCGCCGGCTTCGCCTCGGCGAACGGCTCGCTCGTGCCGGCGGCGCTGGCGATGCTGGCGAACCGGTATCCGAGCCTGGAGATCAGCCTGACCGACACGCATCCGCTCGACGCGCTCGAGCTGCTGCGCACCGGCAAGGTCGAGGTCGCGATCATCTTCCGCTACGACGAGACCGAGCCCGAGCCCCCCGGGGTGCGCCTGCATCACCTGCTCGACGATTCGGTCTACCTGCTGTCGACGCGTCGCGAGCGCGGGCTGGCCACCTTGCGCGACGCGACGTGGATCGCCGGCTGCGAGCGATGCCGCAGCCACCTGCTGTCCCTGTGCGCCGACGCCGGGTTCGATCCGCGGATCGGCTACAGCTCCGATGACATGGTTGTGATGCAAGCGTGGGTGGCCGCCGGGCTCGGGGTGGCGACCCAGACCGGGCTGGCACTGCGCGCCCACCGCATAGACGGCGTCGTCGCGACCGAACTGGCCGGCTCGAAGCGGCACATCTACGCCGCGACCTACGGCGAGCCGCCCGACCCGCCCGCCACCGCCGCCCTCTTGGCAGCACTCGCCGAAGCGGCCACGTCGGCGGTCGCCTCCTCCGGCCAGAACCTCCCCGGATCGGGGGACGCTCGCTCCTCACAGACCCCGGCTCAATGATGTGTCGCAGTGAGGGCAGCCCTCGGCACCCCCCGCGCCCCTGAGCAGGCAATTCGGTGCCGAGCGGCCGAGGGGTGTGCCGTACGACCGGTTGGGTCATGTGTGCTCGTCATGGGCGTCAAGCGGCACACGATTACGCTCGCTTCGGTACGGGAGTAGGCGTCTGCGGCGACGCGTCGGTCCGCTATCGCGTTGCGCGAGGAGCAGCGTCGCACCCGGCTCGTGTTAGCGCGAGAGGGATGTGCTGACCGGGATCATGGGCGCCGGCGGGGAGTTCCGCCGCTCGTGCAGGAGAACGGCGCGATCGGCTGGAAGCTCATGAAGACGCTCGCCAAGGAGCTGCGCGCCGCCGAGCAGGTGCTCGCCGGTCTGCGCAGCTCCTCGCCCGAGGTGCGCGGATCCGCCGGCTAGAGCTTCTCGGGAAGCCCGAACCAGCCGAACACGGAGGCGTCGAAGGTGACGATGTCGGCGACCGCGCCGCCGGCGATGCCCAGGACGTCGAGCGCCATCGGCGTGTACGCGTCGTCGCCGGGGCGGCGGATGTAGCACGCGACGGCGGGCTGGCGGTTGGCGCGCGTGACCACGCACCGCATCGAGCCGAACGGCTCCGTGCCGAAGCCGCCGTCGATCCAGGACTGCACGACCTCGTCGCGGCCCTGCCAGACGCCCGGCTGCGGCGGCATCGAGAAGCGCACGTCCTCGCTGAGCAGCCGCTTGAGCGCGAGCGGGTCGGGGCCCTCGCTGTATTCCACGTAGCGGTCGAGCAACTCGCGCTCGGCCGCCGTCGCGTCGGTGCCGGCGGGCCACTCGGTGCGCTGCCGGGGCAGGTGGTCGTGCATCGCGGAGCGCGCGCGCTGGAGCGCGCTGTTGACGGCCGGCACGCTCGTCTCGAGCACGTCGGCCGTCTCCTTCGCCGAGCAGCCCAGCACGTCGCGCAGGATCAGCACCGCGCGCTGGAGCGGGACCAGCCGCTGGATCGAGACGAGGTAAGCCAGCTCGACCGTCTCCTTGGCGACGACGGCGGCCTCGGGGTCGTCCTCCTCGCCGGCCAGCTCGTCGAGCAGCCCGTCCGGGTAAGGCTGGAGCCACAGCGCCTCGCCCGACGCGGACACGCTGCGCGGGCGCTTGTCGAGCGCGTCGAGGCACGCGTTGGTGGCGATCTTGTACAGCCAGGCGCGCAGCGAGGAGCGCGCGGCGAACGTCTCGCGCCCGCGCCACGCGCGCAGGAACGTCTCCTGGACGGCATCCTCGGACTCCTCGAAGGAACCGAGCATCCGGTAGCAGTGGAGGTGCAGCTCGCGGCGGTGACGCTCGACGCTGTCGGTGAACGACGTGCGGTCGAGAAGTGTGGTGGTCATGCTCGTGTGACGGCGGGTCCCGCGAAAAGTAATCGCGGGAGCGCGGTCACGCGAGCGGCTACGCGGTGCGTCGCGGCGCGCTCGCCGGGCGGCGAGCAGGCTCGCTCGAACGAGCCCGGCCTCGTCGACGAGCTGCGCATGTTTCGCTATCCGGTCGTCGTCGGTGGCGGCACGCCGTTCCGTCACCGAGGACATCGCGCTGGACCTGATCGAGACCAGGACGTTCGGCTCGCGCGTGCTGAACTCGGTGCTGGAGACCAGGTCGAGCCGGTAGGACTTGGGGACGTCGTCGAACAGCCGGGTACCCTCGCCCGCAACGTAGCGGTCACGATGTGGCCGTCGCCGCCTCGCCTGAGCTTGTCGATCTCTTCTGTCCTGTCACCAGCGGCGATGGTGGTGTTGGCCCGCTCGGCCGTCCTCAGAGTCCGGGAGAGGCCGACCCACCGTGCTTGCTTAGAGCGGATACGGCGCGAATGGTGACAGCGCCTTGCTGATGTCGTCGTTGATCGCGGGCCGTCATGATTGCGTACGCCGGGCGCGGTGCACCCCGGTGTACCCCAGCGCACTCGCTCTAGCTGACCAACGACGCGAAAACCACGCGCCTGCGGGGCTTTCGTAGGTGCCGGAGGAGGGACTCGAACCCCCGACACGCGGATTATGATTCCGGCGCCCTTTGGCTCTACAGAGCCAAGAATCGGGGCTGGGGGACAGAAAAGGGGACAGAACCGCGCTGTGGCGCCAGCAGTTGGCGCGTCCCTCGCGTGGGTTCGAGCGGATTGCAGCGACGCCGCCGGGCGCGCTAGCGCCCGCAGTCGCTGGAGCTCGATGCGCGCAGCTCGGCGACGGTGGCGTGAGCGTCGCGGATGGCGTCGATGGCAGAGTCGATGTCGCCGGCGACGGCAAAGTCGCGCGCCCAGCCGAGATGACGCTCGACCGCGCTCGCGAGAACGGGAAAGTGCATCCGCGCGCCGCCGGTGGACGGATCGTGGCTCACCGGCGGTCCTGGGGCGGGCGCTCGTCCGGGCACGTCAGCAGCGACCAGGCGACGAGGTCACGCTGCGACGGCGTGCGCGTTGCGGGCACCGCGCCGTGTCGGGCGTACTCCGCAGCCGCGACGCGATCCGTACGGTCGTGAGTGTGGAAGGTCATCATGGAGTTCACCTCGACTGAACTAAATTGAAGTGACTTCAGTATTGCGCCGGGAGGGACATGTGTCAAGGCAGCGGGCGCAACGTAAAATAGGGTCCGCGCATATGGACCGCCGGCCTCCGCTCCGATGACGTCTCCGCTCGGCGACTTCATTCGCCGACAGCGCGAGCTCCAGGAGCTCTCCATGCGCCAGCTGGCCGATCTCGTCGGTATCTCGAACCCCTACCTGTCCCAGATCGAGCGAGGCTTGCGCGAGCCCTCGGAAAGGGTGCTCGAGGCGATCGCTGAGAACCTCGAGCTGTCGGCCGACGTGCTGTACGAGCGAGGCGGGCGCCACGGCGAGGCGGCTGACACCGGCGACGAGCCCGCCGTCGTCGCGGCGATCCGGGCGGACCCGAAGCTGACCGGCCGCGAGCGTCAGGCGCTGTTGGAGATCTACACCGCATTCGTGGAGCGCCGGCGCGCGGGGCCCCACGACGCGACCGGCTGACGGTCGCGGCGCGTCCGGCGCCGCGACCGTCGGTGTCGGGAGGGCTAGGAGACGAGCTCGCGGGCGGCGCTCGTGTACGCCTTCGCGAGGTCGCGCGTGATGTCGGCCTGCGCGCTGGCCGCGCTGGCGATCCAGTCCACCTTCGTGGTGCCGGCGGCCTTCTCGTAGGACTCGGTGAACGAGATCACGGCCTTCTCGTACGTGTCGAGGATGGCCGCGCTCGCCTTCTTGCCGTTCTCGACCGCCTTCTCGTTGAGCTCGGCGACGCGCTCGGTGGCGGCGTCGATGCTCTCGCTGACGGGGCTGGACTTGGTCTGGGTCGCCATGGGCTGCTGCCTTTCGATGGAGATGGATGCGACTCGTTAGCAAGTTAGCAAGCGTCCGAGCTAATGTCAACACGAATTCAGTTCAGGCGTGACCAGCGTTCCCGGAGCTCCCGCTTGAGCACCTTGCCGCTCGGCGTGCGCGGGAGCTCGGTCACGAAGTCCACCGAGCGCGGGAGCTTGTAGCCGGCGAGCCGCTCGCGGGCGAACGCGATCAGGTCGTCGGGCCCCGTCCGCGCGCCCGGGCGCGGGACGACCAGTGCCTTGACCGCCTCGCCCCAATGCGGATGCGGCACGCCGATGACCGCCACGTCGGCAACGTCGGCGTGCTGGGCGAGCGCCTCCTCGACCTCGACCGGATAGACGTTCTCACCGCCGGTCACGATCATGTCCTTGATCCGGTCGGTGAGGAACAGGTAGCCGTCCTCGTCGACGTAGCCGCCGTCGCCGGTGCGCAGCCACCCGTCCGGCGTCAGCGCCGCGCCGGTCTCCGCCGGGCGGTTGAAGTAGCCCGGAGTGACGTTCGGCCCCCGCAGCCACACCTCGCCGACGACGTCGGCCCCCACGGGCCCGCCGGTCGCCGGATCGGCGATTCGCAGCTCGACCCATGGATAGGGACGGCCGGCCGATCGGAGCAGGTGCTCGCGCGGCCCGCCGGGATCGTGATCCTCCGGCTCGAGCGCGACGACGCCGCCGGTGCTCTCCGTCAGGCCGTAGAGCCCGAGCAGCGCGCAGCCGAACGTCTGCAGCGTCGCCTTCAGTACCGGCGTCGTGATGGGGGCGGCGCCATAGGCGATCGAGCGCAGAGCGGAGTAGTCGCGCTTGGCGGCTCCCGGTACGGCGGTCAGCATCTGCAGCATCGTCGGGACGAGCACCGCGTTGGTCACGCGCCGGCGCTCGAGGATGTCGAGCACGCCCGTGGGCTCGAAGTCGCGCACGAGGATGGTCGTGGCGCCGTGCCAGAGCCCGCAGTACGTCCAGCCGATCCCTCCGATGTGGAACATCGGCAGGGGAGTGAGGCTGACGGATCGCTCGTCGAACGCCCACCTGAGCGAGGTCTGTGCGGTGACGGCGAGGTTGCGGTGCGTCGTGAGCACGCCCTTCGGGACGCCGGTCGTGCCGGATGTGTACATCTGGACGATCACGTCGCCGGCCTGGCCGCGCCCGCCCGGATCGCGCGGCTCGTGGGCAGCGAGCCAGCCCTCGTAGGCCTCACCCACGACAACCAGGTCCGGCGCCGGCGACAGACGTTCCAACACGTCCTCGGCGACCTCGCGGTACGCGGGGCCGGCGATCAGCACCGGCGCCCGCGCGTCCGCCACGACGGCGGCAAGCTCGGGCGGCGCGAGCCGCCAGTTCAGCGGCACGAGCACCGCGCCGATCTTGCTTGCCGCGAAGAGCAGCTCGATCACCTCGGGCGACGAGCGGTCGAGGTAGGCGACGCGCGTGCCGGCCCCCACGCCGCTCGCGCGCAGCGCGTGCGCGAGCCGGTTCGAGCGCTGGTCGAGGTCTCCGTAGACGAGCTCCCGCTCGCCGTCGCGCAGCGCCACCGCGTCGGGTCGCCGCTCCGCGTGGCGGCGGATGACGTCGGCGACGCGCACGTCGGGCTCCGTGAAGCTCATCGGATCCCCAGGAAGAACCGCGCGATCTCGTCATCGACGTCCGGCTGCTCGGTCGAGTACAGATGGCCGGCGTCGTCGAGGATCCGCAGCTCGGCGCCCGGGATGCGCTCGGCGAGGATCTCGGCGTTGGCGACCGGAACCACGCGATCCTCGCGCCCGTGGACGACGAGCGTCGGCGCCTCTATGCGCTTAAGCCGCCGGTAGCAGTTGTGCAGCGAGGCGGCGACCATCTGCGCGCGGTAGGCCTGCTCAGGGAACGGGTGCGCCAGCCGGCGCCGGATGTCCTCGGCGATCCGGTCCTTGTGCTCGCGCCGGCAGAGCGGCCCGTAGTTGAACGGCACCGAAGCCCGTGCAGCGTCCCGGGCCGTCATGCTCCCGCGGCGGCGGAAGAAGTCGATCACCTCCGCGCTCGGGCGCACGGCACGTGGGCCGCCCGGATGCGTGGCGCCCAGGACGACCGAGCGCACCCTGCCGGGGTGGCGAAGCGCCAACTGCTGGGCGACCATGCCGCCGAGAGAGAAGCCGTACACGTGAGCCTGATCGACCTCGGCGGCGTCGAGCACCGAGACGGCATCGTCGGCCATCGCCTCAGTCGTGTAGCTGTGGAAGCGCGCGCGCGAGCGCCCGACGCCGCGGTTGTCGAACGTGATCACGCGCAGCGATCGCGACAGCACCGGCACGGTGCGCCACCAGGCGCCGCCGCTGAGGCCGAGGCCCATGATCATCAGCACCGGATCCCCGGTGCCGGTGCTCTCCCAGTGCAGGCCGGTCATGCGTCCAGGAGCCACCGGGCGCCCGACAGCTGCACGGCGCCGATGTCCCTCGTCAGGTCCGCGGTGGTGTTCAGCAGCAGGCGCGCCGGCTCGAACGGCACCCCGTTGGCGAGCGCGCGCTGCAGGTCGCACGACCTGCGGATCACGTCCTCGTAGGCGTTGACGGCGGCCTCGAGGAACTCGTCGACGCGGGGGTTCATAGCTCGTGGGCGATCCCGGCGGCGGACATGGCCCCCCATTGCACCTCGACCGACTGCGCGAGGACCATGAGATCGCGCAGCGCGCCGGACTGATCGCGGACGTGGTCGGTCAGCAGCGCCTCGGGATCGAACCCCAGCGCCCGGAACATCGCGATCGTCGGCGCCTGGTCGGCGACCACCTCGACGACCATCTTGCGCAGGTCGAGTGCCACCGCCTCCAGCACGGCGCGCCGCGCCAGCGCTCGGCCGATCCCGCGGCCCCGATGGAGCGGGTCGACGATCACCCTCACCTCGCCGACGTGGTCCGACCAGCCGTGCAGCGGCACGACGGCGACGTAGCCGACGACCTCGCCGTCCGCCACCGCTATGGCGCGCGCGGGGCCGGGATGTGTCCACGCGTCGATGACCTCCGGGGCCTCGACGTCCTCCTTGAAGAACGTGCGATCCGCCTCCGGCACGCGGCCGATGAAGCGCTCGAGCGCCTCGCGGTCGCCGGGCTCCAACACCCTGATGTCCATCAGCATCCCCTTTCGTCGCTGGGGGCGGCGATCCAGCCGGCGAGACTCGGCAGGGTGTGCCGGAACGCGGAGCGCCCGGTCCCGAACGTGACGTGCCCGCCGGGTAGGAACAGCTCGTCCCGGCGGCCCGGCCGGCCGACCAGCGCCGCGACAGGCTCGGCCGCCGCTTTCGGCACCACGGTGTCCTTCTCGGCCATCGCGTTGAGCACGTTCGCCCGGGTCCTCGCGAAGTCGATCTCGCGGCCTCCGACGCGCAGCGAACCCTCCATCAGCGCGTTGCGTCGGACGAACAGCTCGACCACCTCGCGGAACGCCGCCCCGGGGAAAGGAACCTGGTCGCGCGTCCACTGCGCCATCGCCTGGAAGCCGCGCACGAACTCGTCGTTCCAGAGGTTCTCGAGCAGCGTCGCGCGCTGGGCCACGATCGTGGTCGGGGCGAGCATGAAGAAGCCGCTGTAGAGGACGTCGGCCGGCACGTTGCCGGTCTCGTCGACGA
>DASTIC010000223.1:0-16156 GCA_035717845.1 Solirubrobacteraceae bacterium | reverse complement strand
GGCCGGCTGGCTCCGCTCACCATGTGAAGGGCCCTCGAAAGGTGCGGCCCACGACACCAGGAGACGACGATGCCCAAGCACCTGCTTCTGAAGCGGTCGAGAAAGGACTAGGCAATGACCCTCGCCCATCCTCCTGTCGTCAGCCAGACCGAGTGGGACGCGGCTCTGGCGGGCATGACCGAGCGCGAGAAGGCCGTCGCCGCCGCGATGCACGAGCTCGCCGCCGAACGGAAGCGGATGCCGATGGTGCGCGTCGAGCGCGACTACAGCTTCGAGGGCCCCGAGGGGCGGCGGTCGCTGCTGGAGCTGTTCGAGGGGCGCACTCAGCTCATCCTCTACCGGTTCTTCTTCGAGGAGGGTGTCGACGGCTGGCCCGACGCGGGCTGCGTCGGATGCTCGTCGTTCGCCGACGGCATCCCCGAGCTTGGCCTCCTCCATTCTCGCGACATCACGTTCGCGATGGCATCGCCGGCACCCCAGGCGAACCTTCGCCGCTACGCCGAGCGCATGGGCTGGACCGACGTGCCCTGGTACACGATCTGCACCGAGCCGTTCTCGGCTGACTTCGGGGTCGACAAGTGGTTCGGCCTGAACGTCTTCCTGCGCGACGGCAATGACGTCTACCGCACCTACTTCCTTCAGCACGGGGCGATGGTCCAGTTCATCGGCAGCATCTGGAGCATGTGGTCACTGACGCCTTACGGCGGGCAGTCCGATGACGAAGACCTGCCCGAGGGCTGGCCGCGCGCGCCGCAGACGTTCTGGTTCCGTCGTCACGACGAGTTCGACGATCCGCCGCCGTCGGTCAGTATGGTCGACGACGGAGGCCACTAGCCCCACTATCGCTCGCGCAGGCTCCTGAGTGCTAGCTCCGCTGCACGACGAGCATTCCGACGATCGTGGCCCGCGGCTGCTATCCGCTCGCGCCGAGCCCGCAGGCCTTGGCTCGGGACGAGCGCCAAGCGCCGCGTCGGCCACCGTCAGCTGGCCAGCGCTTGCTGGCGAGGTACCAGTCGGAGAACGGCCGCCGGCCGGTGGGCGTGACGAAGGCCGCGTCGCGATCGAACACGGCGAAGCTCCTCGTCGTGCGGCGCGGCGCCGGTCGCTGCCGAGCGGCAGGCGATGGCGGGCAGCCGCTCGTCGTAGGCGGCTTGGCCGATCGCCTGGCATTGCGCGTGCGTGACCGCCTCGCGGGGGTAGCTGACCGGCAGTCCGACCGCCTGGAACCCGTCGTCGCTGACAAGGTCCAGCGCGTCGGTCTCCTGTACGTCGACCGACGAGGTCGTGCTGTGCGGCGGGGTCTAAGTCCTCGATGTCGTACGGCTGGCCGGCGAGCTTGTGGTGGATCTGGACGCGCGGCAAGGCGTCACCTCCAGCGGCGCGCGGCTCCGGTGAGGTACTGCAGGTAGCCGCGAAGCGAGGCCGACGAGGTCAGGACCTGGTAGCCGAACAGGTATCCGAAGAAGCCGCGGATGTCCTGGCCCGGGTGGACGTCGAGGCGGCGGAACACGTTTCGCTCCTGCCAGCGCCGGAGTAGCCCGTAGATCACGAGCGTGACGGGGATCACCAGCATCGACCACCAGGAGAACAGGAGCGGGTAGCCGAAGATGAACAGGATCACGCCCGGGATCCAGAAGAAGATGTAGCCGATGTCGAGGAACGGGACGAGGTAGTCGATCCCGGCGACGAACTTCGCCAGCACCCGAGGTTGACGCGCCGGCGGGTTGAGGCGCAGGCTCTCGAACATGCCGCGCGCCCAGCGCGAGCGCTGGCGCATGAAGTGGGCGAGCCGTTCCGGGGCGTCGGTGAAGCCGAGCGCGCAGGGCTCGTACTGCACGATCCCGCGCGAGTCCATGAGGGTCCACGTGAGCACGATGTCCTCCCCGATCGCGTCCGGCCAGCCGCCGACGGCCATGACGTCGTCGGTCCAGTACGCCGAGAAGGCGCCCTGGGCGACGAGCGCGCTGTTGTAGGCGGACTGCATGCGCTTGACGCCGTTGATGCCGAGCCGGTAGTCCCAGCCCTGCATCCGGCTGAGCAGGTTGGTGGAGGCGTTCTCGACGACCAGCGCGCCGGCGCAGGCGCAGACGTGCTGGTCCTGGGGGCGGCTCGTGACCCGGGCGATCAGGTACGTGAGCGCGTCGGGGTGGAGCAGGGTGTCGGCGTCGACCGTCACCACCAGCGGGGTCGTCACCGACTCGAGAGCCGTGTTGAGCGCGCGGTGCTTGCCGGCCACGGGCTCGAAGACCCGCCGGTAGTTCAGCCCGTGACGCTGAGCGGCCTGCGCGGCCAGCTCGGCGGTACGGTCGGTCGAGTTGTTGTCGGCCAGCACGACCTCGACCGGTCCGGCGTACGTCAGTTCGGCGATCCGCTCCACGGTCGGCACGATCGCGCCCTCGTCGTTCCAGGCCGCGACGATCACGGTCACCGGGGGCCACTCGCCGGCCGGCCATGGACCCGCCGGCGCCTGGGCCGGGGGGACGCGATAGCGCAGCGTCAGCAGGGTGATGGCCATGAAGCCGATCAGCAGCCCGGGGATGTGCGCGAGCATGATCGGGATGACCCACGCCATGACGGGACCGATCGCCTCGCGAAGGTCCGATCGCCAGGGCGCCGAGACGTACACGCCGAACGCGACGTACGCGGCGGTGAGCGCGGCCACGACGACGAAGCGGACCGTCGGGCGGCCGCCCCGCCGGGGCCGGCGACGCCGGGTCATCCCACCAAGCCGAGCCGGCTCGGGTGCCAGCCGCTCCGACATGTGGCAAGCCTGCCACGAATCGAGGTGCCGGTGAACGCGGGCTTCACCCCGGCACGCCGTGGCGGCTCGGGCACGCCGATGGTCTGCCTGCACGGGTTCCTCGACACCTGGCGCACGTGGGAGCTCGTCCTGCCGGCGCTCGGGCGCCGCCACGACGTCCTCGCCGTCACGCTGGCCGGCCACGCGGGCGGGCCGCCGATCGGCGGCGACATCGGCCTCGAGGCGCTGACCGATGCCGTCGAGCGCGCGATGGACGTGGCGGGGTTAGAGACCGCCCACCTTGTGGGCAACTCGCTCGGCGGCCACGTCGCGCTCCGGCTCGCCGCCCGGGGCCGCGCGCGGACGGTCGTCGCGCTCGCTCCGGCCGGCGGCTGGGCGCCCGGCGACGACTCGTTCAGCGAGCTCCTGCGCCTCCAGGCCGCGCTCGTCGAGCAGACCAGGGCCACCGCTCCGTATGCGGACGCGGTCGTCGCGACGATCGAGGGCCGGCGCCGCGCCACGCGGTACCTCACGACCAACTTCGAGCACATCCCGGCCGAGCTGCTCGCCCACCAGCTGCGCGGCGCGGCGGCCGGCGAGGCGGCCCTCGCCATGCTCGACCGCGCGCGGCGCGAGGACTGGAGCCTCGACGCGGAGCGGATCGCCTGCCCCGTGCGGATCGTCTGGGGCACCGACGACCGGCTGCTGCCGTGGCCCGCCGCCGCCGCTCGCTTCCGCACCGAGTGGCTCCCGCACGCCGACTGGGTCGAGCTCGACGGCGTCGGCCACGCGCCGCAACTCGACGTCCCGCTCGAGACCGCCCAGCTCATCCTCGGCTTCACGGCGTGAGCCCCGCCCGTCAGGATTGACGCCATGCGTGCAACGCCCGAGCACTACGCGGCGATGCTCGACGGCGCCTCACGCGGCGGCTACGCGTTCCCGGCGATCAACGTCACGTCCTCGCAGACGCTCAACGCGGCGATGCGCGGGTTCGCCGAGGCCGGCTCCGACGGGATCGTGCAGGTCACCGTCGGCGGCGCGCGCTACCTCTCCGGAGCGGCGGACGACGCGGTCGCCGGCGCCCGGGCGCTCGCCGCGCTGGCGGGCGAGCTCGCCGCCTCGTATCCCGTCGCCATCGCCCTGCACACCGATCACTGCCCGCCGGAGCACGTCGACGGGTTCCTGGCGCCGCTGCTCGCGGCGTCCGAGGAGCGCATCGCGGGCGGCGGGCGCGGCCTGTTCGTGTCGCACATGTTCGACGGCTCGACGCTCCCGCTGGAGGAGAACCTGCGGCGCTCCGCGGAGCTCCTCGAGCGGTGCCGCGAGCTCGACATCGTGCTCGAGATCGAGTGCGGCGTGGTCGGCGGCGAGGAGGACGGCATCGGCGGCGAGGACACCGCGAGCGACCGGCTGTACACGACGCCGGAGGAGCTGATGCGCGTCGCCGACGTCCTCGGTACCGGCGAGCGCGGCCGCTATCTGCTCGCGGCGACGTTCGGCAACGTGCACGGGCTCTACGCGCCGGGGGTCGTGCGGCTGCGCCCCGAGATCCTCGCCGACGGGCAGGCGGCGCTCGCCCGAGCCCATCCCGGCGCGCGCTTCCGGTACGTCTTCCACGGCTCGAGCGGCTCCGCCGAGCAGGACGTGCGGGCCGCGGTCGCCAACGGCGTGGTCAAGGTCAACCTCGACAGCGAGGCCCAGTACGCCTTCACGCGAGGCGCCGCCGGGCACATGTTCTCCCACTACGACGGGGTGCTCGCCGTCGACGGCGGGCTCGGTGACAAGCGCGCCTACGACCCGCGCGCGTGGGGCGGCGAGGCGGAGGCCGGCATGGCGGCGCGCGTCGCCCAGGCGTGCGAGCTGCTCGGCTCGGCGGGACGCAGCGTGATCAGCCGGTAGGGACGACGTCCGGCTCGCGCCGCGGCCACGGCTGCTCCGCGATCAGGTCGAGGAGCGCCCGCGCCAGCGGTGACCAGTCGGCGCGCGTGAACGCGCACAGCTCGCGGGCGCGCGGCGGGTCGAGGCGGCGGACCGAGCGACGCTGCGGCGCGGCGACGATGTTGACGGGCACCAGCGCGGGACCGAGCCCGGCGGCGGCGAGCGCGGGCGCCGCGGCGATCTGCGCCGTCCGCACCGCCGCACGGGGCGTGAACCCCTCGGCCGCGCACAGCTCTTCGGTGAGCCGCGCGAGGGCGTGCTCGCGCTCGAACAGCACCCAGTCGCGCTGGGCGAGCGCGGCGAGCGCCACGGGCTCATCGCGCTCCCGCAGCGGGTCGCCGGGCGGGAGGACGACGACGAACTCCTCCCAGCCGAGCGGCTCGAGCGGACCGGTCCAGTCCGGCGGCCGCGGGCCGATGCCGAGGTCGGCGCCGCCGTGGGCGACCGCCTCCGCCAGCGCCGTCACGTCGCGATGCTCGTGCAGCCTGACGGTGCGCGCCCGGTGACGTGACTGCCAGCGGCGCAGGACGGGCGGCAGCACACCGAGCGCGACGGTCCCGACGGTCGCGATCTCGAGCTCCCCGGCCTCGAGCCCGAGGACCATGCGCGCCGAGCGACGGGCACGGCCGGCCGCCGCGAGCGCCGCGCGCGCCGCCGGCAGCAGCGCCTCGCCGGCTGCCGTCGCCCGGACGCCGCGCGGGAGGCGCTCGACGAGCGCGCCGCCGATCTCCGCCTCCAGCGCGCGGACCTGCTGCGACAGCGTCGGCTGAGAGACGTAGAGGCGCTGGGCGGCCGCCCCGAACGAGCCCTCGTCCACCACCGCGACGAGGTACTCGAGCTGCCGCAGGGTCATAGTGACAGTCTATGGCAACCGTAGGAACGAAGTGTTGCTCCTATGGGTCGGTCGGCGGACCATCGGTGGCACCACCAGCACCGAGCCACAGGAGACGACCATGTTCCGCCGCATCATCACCTTTGCCACCCGCCACCCGAAGCGTGTCATCGCGCTCTGGGCGATCGTCGCGATCGCCCTGGCCGCGATGTCAGCCATGTTCGGCTACAAGGTCGTCACCGACGACACGGCGCAGTTCTTGCCCAAGGGAGCGGAGTCGGCACAGGCCAGCCGGTACGCCGAGACGCACTTCGGGCAGGAGCGGGGCGCTCGAGCGGTAACCGTTGTCGTCAAGCGGACGGACGGCGGCGCGCTGACCGCCGCGGACCGCGCCGAGGTGCGCGCGCTCGCCACGGCCATGCCACGCTGGCCGTTCGATGCTCAGAGCCCCGCGGTCGACGGTCAGCCCGGCGATCTGCGTGACCGGGCGGGGCAGATCGTCGCCGCGCAGACCGGCCCGCTCGCCCCCGACGGGCGCTTCCAGCTCGTCGGCCTTCAGTGGAAGGCCAACGTGACCGATCCGGTCGCCCACGAGTACTTCCGCCAGATACGCGACCGCGCTGCCGCCGAGGTTCGCGCGCACGATCTGCGGATCGGCTTCACCGGCGGCGTCGCCTCAATGGCCGACGACACAGAAGCCAATGAGGGCGTGCGGCTCCTCTCGCAGGCGCTGCTGTTCGGCGCCATCATCGCACTGAGCCTGCTCTTCTTCCGCGGGCCGCTCGCCGCCATCGTCCCCCTGCTGGCGATCTACCTCGTCGCGGCGGCCGCGACCGGGCTCGTCGTCCTCGCGGCGCTCGTCTTCGGCTTCGATCTCGACGTCGGTACCACGCAGCTCATCACCGTCGTCCTCGTCGGCATCGGCATCGACTACTTCCTGTTCCTGCTGTTCCGGCTGCGCGAGCGCCTGCGGGCCGGTGAAGACCGCCGCACGGCCGCTGCTCACGCCGCCGGCGCCGTCGGGCCCGTCATCGCCTCCGCCGCATTCGTGATCGTGGCAGCGTTCGCCACGCTCGGGCTCGCCGAGTTCGGCCAGTTCCGGATCCTCGGGCCCGCGGTCTCGATCTCGGTGCTCGTGATGCTGGTGGCCGGCGTGACGCTGATGCCGGCGATCGCCGCCGTCACCGGGCGCGCGCTGTTCTGGCCGTCACGATCCTGGGAGCAGGAGCGCG
Organism: Solirubrobacteraceae bacterium; assembly: GCA_035717845.1. GTDB lineage: Bacteria > Actinomycetota > Thermoleophilia > Solirubrobacterales > Solirubrobacteraceae > DASSUW01. The sequence goes on along the minus strand of DASTIC010000223.1, from coordinate 9,414 downwards.
CGAGCGGGCCGGCAGCCCGTCTCGGACGTCTGATCGCCCGCACGCCAGGCCGCACCGCGATGGCCGTCATCGCCGTGCTCGTCCTGCTCTCCACGTTCGCGCTCGGCACGGGCATGCAATACGACCTCGGCGGCGGTCCGTCCACCCCGGCGACGAGAACGGCCGACGAGATCTCGGCGACGTTCTCCAAGGGCGCCCATGATCCGCACCACGTGTACGTGCGCGGTTCCGACGCCCTAACGACCTCGCAGCTCGAGCCCCTCCGGAAGCGGCTCGTGCAGGTCCGAGGCGTGAGCGCCGTCGGCGAGCCGACGCTGACGCCCGACCGCCGGGGCGCCCGCATCGACGTCGCCCTGACGCACGACCCCATGACGCGAGCCGCCATGGACGTCGTCCGCGGCCCGCTCCGCAGCGCGGCCAGTGCCGCGGCGCCCGCCGGCGCGACGACAATGGTCGGCGGCACGGCGGCCGTCTACGCCGACGTGAGCGATTCGGTGGGCCGCGACATGCGGCTGATCCTCCCGGTCGCCGCCGGGCTGATCCTGCTCATCCTCGTCCTGACCCTGCGCAGCGCCGTCGCACCCCTGTACCTCCTCGCCGCGGTGGTGCTCGAGTTCGCCGCGACGCTCGGCGCCGCCGTGCTGGTCTTCCAGCAGATCGGTGGTGAGGTCGGCATCGCGTTCCTGCTCCCGCTGACGCTGTTCCTCTTCGTGGTCGCGTTGGGCACGGACTACAACATCCTCATGACAGCTCGGCTGCGCGAGGAGATGCTCGCCGGCCGGCCGGTCCGCGAGGCGGTCGCCGAGGCCGTCCGCCATGTCGCCCCGGCGGTAAGCGCCGCTGGGCTGGTCCTCGCGAGCTCGTTCGGGACGCTCATGCTGGAGTCCGGCGAGGCCACGCGCCAGCAGGGCTTCGCGATGGCCTTCGGGATCCTGCTCGCCTCGCTCGTCGTCTCCACCATCCTCGTGCCGGCGCTGACCGCGGTGGTCGGCGGGCGCGCGTGGTGGCGCCCGGTGCGCTCCGGCCGAGCGGCGCTCGAGGCGGAGGCCTAGCGCCTGGCAGGATTGCGCGTCATGGAGACGCGACTGCTGCTGGGCGGCGAGCTGGTGGCCGGGGAAGGGCCCGCCCTCGCCGTGGAGGACCCGTTCAAGGAAGTGCAGCTGGCCGAGGTCGGGACGCCCGACCTCGGCCAGCTCGACGTGGCGATCGAGGCCGCGCGGCGCGCGCAGCGCGAGTGGGCCGCCACGCCGGCGGCCGAGCGTGCCGAGGCGCTGCACGAGGTCGCCGCGCGGATGCGCGCCCGCACCGACGAGCTGGCCGAGCTGATGACCCGCGAGGGCGGCAAGCCGCTGGTCGAGAACCGCGACGAGGTCGGCTGGACGGCCAGCGCCTTCGACTTCTACGCCGAGCTGGCGCGCTCCGCCGAGGGGCGCGTGATCCCGCCCGTCGAGGCCTCCCAGCTCGCGCTCGTGCTCAAGGAGCCGCTCGGCCTCGTCACGTGCATCGTGCCGTGGAACTACCCGCTGCTCCTCCTCGCCTGGAAGCTCGCGCCCGTGCTGGCCGCCGGGAACGCCGCGCTGTGCAAGCCGTCGGAGCTCACGCCGTTGTCCACGCTCGCCCTGGCGCCGTGCCTCGACCACCTGCCGGCCGGCCTGGTCGCGCTGCTGGCGGGGGGCGGCGACGTCGGCGAGCGGCTCGTGGACGACGAGCGCGTCGACGGCATCGCCTTCACCGGTAGCGTCGCCACCGGCACGCGGATCGCCGAGCGCGCCGCCAGGCGGATCGCCCGCGTCAACCTCGAGCTCGGCGGCAAGGACCCGTTCATCGTGTGCGCCGACGTGGCCGCGGAGATCGAGATCGCCGCCCGCGGGGGCGCCTGGGCCGCCTTCCTCAACGCCGGCCAGGTCTGCACCTCGGCCGAGCGCTTCTACGTCCAGCGCGAGGTCTACGACGACTTTCTCGAGGCGTTCGTCGACCACACGCGCACCCTCAACGTCGGCGACCCGATGGACCCCAGCACGGACATCGGGCCGATGGTCAGCGCCGCGCAGCGCGACAAGGTCCGCCTCCAGCTCGAGCGCGCGGTGGCGGCCGGCGCCGAGGTGCTGGTGGGCGGCGACGGTGCCGGCCACGAGCGCGGCCACTTCTTCGCTCCCACCGTGGTCACCGGCGCACCCGCGGAGACCGACCTCCTACGCGAGGAGACGTTCGGCCCGGTCGCGCCGATCGTTCCGGTCAGCGGCCTCGACGAAGCGATCGAGCTGGCGAACGCGTCCCCCTACGGCCTCGGCGCCAACGTCTACACGCGCGACCTCGAGACCGCAATCCGCTGCGCCCGCGAGCTGCGCGCCGGCACCGTCTGGATCAACGACCCGCTCACCGACAACGACGCCGGGCCGTTCGGCGGCATGAAGCGCTCGGGCTCCGGCCGCGAGCTCGGCCAGGAGGGGCTCGACGCCTTCCAGGAGACCAAGCACGTCCACATCGAGACGAAGCTCGAGGTCAAGGACTGGTGGTACCCGTATGGTTGAGCTGTGGCGGAGTTCAAGAAGCCGACGTTCCAGTTCGACTGGGACGTCGACGACGAGCTGAAGGCGCTCCGCACCTACAGCTCGCTGCCGGACAAGGAGGACCGCGCGATCCCCCGGAAGGGCGCCGGGCGCGTGCTGATCGCGACCTGGAACATCGCCAACCTCGGCGCCCAGGAACGCGAGGAGAAGGACCACCGCCTGCTCGCGGAGATCGTCGGCTGGTTCGACTTCGTCGCGATCCAGGAGGTCAACGACGACCTCAGCGGCCTCCGCGGCATCCAAGCGCTGCTGCCGAAGAAGTACCGCGTGCTGTTCAACGACGCGGGCGGCAACCGCGAGCGCTTCGCGTTCGTCTTCGACTCGACGAAGTTCAAGCCGCTCGAGGAGATCGGCGAGCTGACCGTGGCGGCCGCCGATCTCAGCGACGTGCGGCTGGCCGACGTGACGTCGCGCTTCGGCGGCTTCGACCGCAACCCGTTCATCACCACGTTCGACGTGCGCGGGCAGCGGCTCACGTTCGCCAACGCCCATCTCTACTTCGGCGACGACGGCCGCGCCGGCATGGACCGCCGGGTGCTCGAGGCGTACGCGGTGGCTCGCTGGGCCGACCTGCGGCGGCGGTCCGACTACGCCTTCGCCAAGGACGTCGTCGCGCTCGGGGACTTCAACCTCCCGAAGCGCCGGGAAGGCGATCGGGTGTACGACGCGCTCGTGCGCCGCGGGCTCGTCCTACCTGAGCACGCCACGAAGGTCGGCGGCACGAACGTCCGCGACGACGCCGACTACGACCAGATGGCGATCTTCCCCGGCCCCATCAAGGACGCGATCGAGAAGGTCGGCATCTTCGACTTCGACGGCGCGGTCTTCCGCGAGCTGTGGGGCGCCGGGAGCGAGGAAGACCGGAGGCGCTTCTTCGAGTGGCTCCAGTACTACCTCAGCGACCACCGGCCGCTGTGGATGTCGCTCAAGCTCTAACTCACGTCCGCCGCGCGTGCGACGTTGCACCGAGCGTGACCCTCTCCACCCTGCATCCCAGCCCGGTCGGCGACATCCTGCTGCGTGCGGGAGAGGACGGCCGGCTCACCGGCCTCTACCTGCGCCACGACGAGACCGCGCCCACCGCCGGCGGCCCGTTCGACGCCGTCCGCGAGCAGCTCGACGCCTACTTCGCCGGCGACCTCGACGCGTTCGAGCTCGACCTCGACCCCCACGGCACGCCGTTCCAGCGCCGCGTCTGGGACGAGCTGACGCGCATCCCATTCGGCGAGACCATCTCCTACTCGGAGCTCGCGCGCCGGCTCGGCGACCCGAAGCTCATGCGCGCCGTCGGCCTCGCCAACGGCCGCAACCCGATCTCGATCGTCATCCCCTGCCACCGCGTGATCGGCGCCGACGGATCGCTCGTCGGCTACGGCGGCGGGCTCGAGCGCAAGCGCTGGCTGCTCGACCACGAGGCCGTGGCCGCCGGCCGGCGGCTGGCCGTTTAACGTCAAACGCCCGCCGGGGGAAGCGGGCGTTTGGCGAGGGGAGGAGAGAGTCCCGGCGCTGACGCGGCCGGGGCAGCGGTCACCAGATGGAGTCGAAGGTGCCCGGACGCGAGACCGGCGGGAGCTCGCGCACCGTGGGGAGCGTGTACGCGTGCGAGGCGGTGGCGACGGGCGGGCGGGGTGTGACGGTGACGGTCACGGGAGGCTCCTAGCTGCGGCGTCCGCCGCGCTTGTTGACGCGGACGCTGTGGACGGCCGCGGCGTGAACGATGGAGATCTGGGTGGGGCTCATGGGAGGCAATCTCCCACTCCGTGCCATCTGTCGATATCGCGCTGCCCTGCGTCTGCGCGTGCGGTCAGCCGCTACCCGAGTGCGGCCATCCGCCACGGGGGTGCGGCAAACCGCACCAGCCGCGAAAAATTCCCGCTCAGCCGGTATTTCTGAGACCCGCGGCGATGCCCGTGATGGTGGCCATCAGGGCGTCCGCGACGGTCGTGTCACCGGCCCGCGAGCGGGCCAGCAGGGCGACCTGGAGATGTGACAGCGGGTCGACCCACCGGTTGCGGTGCGAGAGGCGGTCGCGCAGGGCGGGCGTGGCGTCGAGCAGGCCGTCGGCGTCGCGGATCGCCAGCAGACGCGCCACGACGCGGGCGTGCTCGGCCTCGATGTCGGGCCAGAAGCGCTCCGCGAGGTCGGCGTCGACCAGCGCGAGGTACCGCCGCCCGACCGAGAGGTCGACCTTGAACAGCGCCATCTCGAGCGTCGAGCACGCCATGCGAAAGAACGGCCACGACCGCCACATCTCCCGCTGGGCCTCGAGGTCGCCCGCCTCCAGGGCGGCGCCCGCGCCGTACCAGGAGGGCAGCAGGATGCGGTTCTGCGTCCACGCGAACACCCACGGGATCGCGCGCAGGTCGGCGAGGCTCCCGCCCGCGCGGCGCGATGCCGGGCGCGAGCCGATCGTCAGCTCCGCCAGCTCGTCGACCGGCGACACCTGCCGGAAGAACCGCACGAAGGCCTCGTCGTCCACGAGCCCGCGGTAGACGACGCGCGAGTGGTCGGCCAGCCGGTCGACCTCGGCCCGGAAGCTCTCGGGTACCTGCGCCGGCGACGCGGCACGGTGCAGCAGCAGCGCCGAGACCTGCTGCTCGAGCGAGCGGCCCGCCAGCCCCGGGTCGGCGTACTTGGCGGAGATCACCTCTCCCTGCTCGGTGATCCGCACGCCGCCCTCCACCGTCCCCGGCGGGAGCGCGAGCATCGCCTGGTGGGCCGGGCCGCCGCCGCGCGAGGGTGACCCGCCGCGGCCGTGGAAGAAGGTCACTTTCACGCCGTGCTCCGGACCCTGGGCCAGGAGCCGCTCCTGCGCGCGGTAGATCGCCCACTGGCTGGTGAGGAAGCCGGCGTCCTTGGCCGAGTCCGAGTAGCCGAGCATGATCTCCTGGCGGTCGCCGTGGCGGCGCAGGTGCTCGCGGTAGGCCGGGTCGGCGTAGAGCGCGGCCATGGTCTCCGGCGCGCGCTCGAGCGCGTCGAGCGTCTCGAACAGCGGCGTGATGTGCAGCGGCGGCTCGCCCGGGCCGGCGAGCCCGGCGCGCCGCGCCAGCCACAGGGCGCCGAGCACGTCGGACACCTCGTGGACCATCGAGATCACGAGCGTGTCGGTCGCGGCGCTCCCGTACCGTCGCGCCGCGGTGCTGACCGCGTGCAGGGCCTCGGTCGGCTGGCAGATCGGGCCGAAGCGGTCGGGGGCGACGGCCGCGAGCCGGGCGTCGAGGATCCGCCGCCGCTCGCCCTCGCCGGCGCCGTCGAGCTCCGGCAGGTCGCGGTGCACCGAGTCGTTGACGGCGTCGGCCGCCAGCCGCACGTCGAGCCGCGCGAGCTGCAGCCCGAAGGCGCTCACCTGGCGCAGCACGTCCTTGACCGCGCCGTCGGCCACCGGCCCGGCCCCGGCGGCAGCGCGCACGATCTCGAGGTCGCGCCGGAGCTGGTCGGCGTCGCGATAGGCGAGCGGGCTGCCGGGGTCGTCGCCCGTCACGATCAGCCGCTCGGAGATGTAGTTGAGCTTGGCCCGCACCGGCTCGTGGCGGCGACGCTCGCCCAGCCGGCGCGTGACCTCGGGCATCAGCGCGCCGTCGCGGCGCAGGCTCGCATCCAGCGCCGTGCGGCCGGCTCCCATCTCGGCGTCGCTCTGCGAGAAGCGCGAGCCGAGCCGCTCGACCCGCTCGCGCAGAAGCCGCGCGGCCACGCGCCGGTGGAGGTCGACGGTGGCGCTGAACGTGGCGGCGGTGACGCCGGGGTGGCCGTCCATGTCGCCGCCGGCCCAGCTCGAGAAGCGCAGCGGGGCGGCGTCGAGCGGCTGCGGGCCGAAGCAGCGCTCGATCTCGCGCACCAGCTCCGGCACCGCGTCGAACAGCACGCGGTCGATGTAGTGCAGGTTGCGCCGCACCTCGTCGTCGACCTGGGGCCGCTCCCGCCGCACCTCGGCGGTCTGCCACCAGAGCGCGAGCGACTCGCGGATGTGGTCGACGACGCGCGCCTTGGCGGCGGGGCCGAGTCGGTCGTCGTCGAGCTGCGCCAGCCGCTCGCTCACGTCGCTGGCGTGGTTCATGACCGACCAGCGGGTGGCCTCGGTGGGGTGGGCGGTGAACGTGAGCTCCAGCCGCAGGTCGTCGAGCGCGCGGGCGGCGGCCTTCGACGGGCGGACGGCCAGCTGGTCGGCGGCCTCGGCGAGCGACTCGCGCTGCGGCGGCCCGCCGGCGCGCTCGTAGACGCGCCGGCGTCGCACGCGCTCGCGCGTCTCCGCGAGGTTGGCCAGGTGCAGCTCCATCGAGCACGCGCGGATGACGTCGAGCGAGTCGCCCGCGAGGATCTCCTCGACGAGGGCCGCCGCCTCGGCCGCGTCCTCGCCGGCCCGGGCTCGGGCGGCCGCCCGGCGCAGGCGCACGACGCCGGCGCGCAGGCTCTCGCCGCCCTGGCGGGCGATCGTCTCCTCGAGCAGCTCGGAGAGCAGCTGCGTGTCGCGATCGAGCGCGGCGGCGGGCGTGGGAGCGTCGGCGACGGTCACGTCGCCCACAAGCGTGGCACGCGGACCGCGGCAAGGGCCTCCTCACCGCGGTCCGGAACCGGTCCTACACCTCGTCGGTCGGAGGGCGCTCGTCCTCGGCGAGGATCCCGTACAGCGAGCGCCGCGCGTTGGTGAGGACGTCGCGGGCCTCGGCGAGCTGCTGGGGGGTGCCGGCCTGGGCGAGCTGAAAGATCGCCATGCCGACCTGGCGGGCGACGCCGAACAGCTCCCAGACGTCGGAGTCGACGGCCTCGCTGGCCGCCTCCCAGGGCGGCCCGGCGGCCGTCGCCTCCTCCGCGGCCTCGCGGCCCGCGTCGGTGAGGCGGAAGACCTTGCGGCCGTCGGTCTCGTCCGCGCGGATCAGGCCCTCGTCCTCGAGCTGCTGGAGCGCGGGGTACACCGATCCGGGGCTGGGGCGCCAGACGCCCTCGCTGCGGTTCTCGATCTCCTGCATGAGCTGGTAGCCGTTGCGCGGCTCCTCGGCGAGCAGGGCGAGCAGGGCGGCGCGGACGTCGCCGCGGCGGCGGCGCGGGCCGCGCCCGGGGGGACCGCCGAAGCCCATCGGGCCGCCGGGCCAGAAGCCGCGCCCGTGGTGGCGGCCGCGGTGGTGGTGATGCCGGCCGCCCATGAGGAGGAGGCCGAGCATCTTGGGGTCGAAGCGCATGGTGTTGGCGTGCATCAATCGTTCTCCTGGTGTATCGACGATGCATAACGATATATCGTGAGTGTTCATGTGTCAAGATCCCGCGCATGGAGTCGGTGATCCTCGTCGACCCGTGGCCGCGGACGCTGGCGATGATCTGCGACCCGCCGACCCGCGCGCGGCTGGAGTCGCTGGGGCGGCTCGTGGTCCACGAGGACGGGGCGATGCCGGACGCGACGGTCGACGAGTGGCTGCCGCAGGCGGCGGCCGTCCTCGGCCAGACCGGGCTCCCGGCCGCGCGGCTGGAGCGGGCGCCCGCGTTGCGGGCGATCGTCAACGTCGAGGGCAACTTCCTGCGCAACGTCGACTACACGGCGGCGCTCGACCGCGGGATCCACGTGCTCAACGCCAGCCCCGCCTTCGCCCTGCCGGTGGCGGAGGCGGCGCTCGGCATGGCGATCGACCTCGCGCGGGGCATCACCACCACCGACCGCGCGATGCGGGCCGGCCTGGAGTCGTACGGGCTTGAGAGCAACGCCGACGCGTTCCTGCTCGCCGGCAGCCCGGTGGGGATCGTCGGCTTCGGCGACCTCGGCCGGGCGCTGTATCGGCTCCTCGCGCCGTTCGGGTGCCCGGTGAAGGTGCACGACCCGTGGCTGCCCGAGCTGGTGGTGCGCCGGGCGGGAGCGTCATCCGCCTCGCTCGACGAGGTGCTCTCCACCTCGCGCGTGATCTTCGTCTTCGCGGCGGTCACGAGCGAGAACGAGGGCTTCCTCGACCGCGCGGCGCTCGAGCGCATCCAGCCCGGGAGCGCACTGCTGATCATGAGCCGCGCCGGGGTGGTCGACTTCGACGCCCTGGTCGAGCTGGTCGCAGCCGGCCGGCTGCGCGCGGCCACCGACGTCTTCCCGGAGGAGCCGGTCGCCGCCGACGACCCGGTCCGGCGGCTCGACGGCATGCTCCTCTCCCCCCACCGCGCGGGCGGTATGCGGGAGGCGTTCCTGGAGATCGGCCGGCTGGCGGTCACCGACCTCGAGCTCGTGCTCCGAGGCCTCCCCCCGGCCGTCTGCAAGCGCGCCGAGCGGGAAACCGTCGGCCGGATGCGCAGCCGCCCGGTCGAGCGGTCCTAGAGCGCGCGGGAGTAGACCGGCTCGCCGTGCAGCGTGCGGCCGGTGTCCGTGAACCCGCAGCCGCGCGTCACGGGTGGCGCGTGACGAACGTCAACGGCGGCACTGAGGGAGGGACGGGAGGCTGCGGATTGCAGCACTCGGCGACTTCTCGTCATCGAGTGTTGCGAAGCGCATGTCAGGGATGCGTAACTGCACACTCGATGGGCCGGGCGCGTCGAGTGTTGCGTTGCGCATCCTCGCCGCGGCCGACCCCTCGCGTCCCTACCCAGCGCAGTTGACTTTCAGGAGGCTGCGCCGACCGTCTCGCGCTCAGGCTCGCGCGCCGCCACCGTCTCAGGCTTCTTCGAGCCGACGAGCTTCGCCGCCTGCCGCTCAGGGGCGATCTCGACGACGTTCCACGCCAGCCCGACGCGCTTCATGGCGCGGATGACGAGTGCCGACGGGTCGACCTCCCAGCGGCCGAGGCCGTGCGACGCCGAGCGCGGGAACGCGTGGTGATTGTGGTGCCAGGCCTCGCCGAACGACGGGATCGCGAGCCAGGCGACGTTGGTCGACTTGTCC
>DASTIC010000222.1:0-15057 GCA_035717845.1 Solirubrobacteraceae bacterium | reverse complement strand
TCACGCTCGTGGTCGGCGAGCGCGACGCGAGGTTCCGGGCCGTGGCCGAGCGCATGGCCGCCGCCTTCCCGGACGCCCGGCTGGAGGTGGTGGGCGGCGCCGGCCACGCGGTCCAGCTCGAGCGCCCGGACGCGGTGGCGGCGGCGATCGGCTGACCGCCGCCGCCTCCTGACGTCAGCGGCGGTGGATCTCGTAGACGTTCCCGTGCGACAGCGAGACGACGTACAGCTCGCCGTCGGGGCCCGTCTGGATGTCCGTGCCCACGCCGAAGTTGCGGCCGAAGAGCAGGCTCTCGCTCTCCGTGATCTCCCACTTGTGCAGGTTGTCCGCAACGCTGTCGGCCAGCCGCGGGTCGCGCGTCTGGATGTCGCGGCGGTCGCGGGTGAGGTCGAGGCGGAACAGGTGGCCGCCCTCGAGGAAGTCACGCGCGCCGCCCACGAAGAGGTCGCCCTTGTAGCGGCGGCCGAGGTCCCGCGAGTCGAGGAACCCGATGCCGCCTGGCGCGACCTCGAACTTCCAGCTGAACTCCGGGTCGCTGTAGTGCGAGCCCGGGAGCGTGAAGAGCCGCGCGAGCGCCTCCGCCGGCGAGTCGGCGATGTTGGTCGGCAGCCAGCGGATCTGCTGGAGGCCGAAGTAGCCCGCCGGCGTGAGCGGCTGCGGCGCCGTCGGGTCGGTCTCGATCGCCTTGTACTGGCCGATCCGCGACACCGGCCCCATGATCTGGACCCAGCCGCCGTTCATGCCCGGCCGCACGCGGTTGATCTCGCTGAACGAGTCGTCGCCGTTCTCCTGCTCCCAGAGGTTGCCGGAGCGCCGGTCGAACGCGAGGCCGAAGCTGTTGCGGATGCCGTAGGCGAAGAGCTTCTGCACGTTCTCGCCGACCTCGCCGCCCATCTGGCGGCCGGCGCGCCAGAACGGGTTGTCGCGCGGGGCGTCGCCGTCGTCGTCGAGCCGCACGATGACGCCCGTGCGGTGCAGGTCGTCGGGTTCCGGCCCGCCGAACTGGTCGTCGCCGGCGGGCGGCGTGAACGGGCCGTTGACCAGGTTCTGGGTCTGGCCGCGGCGCCCGGTGTCGCCGACGATCGCGTACAGCTTGCTGTCCGGGCCGAAGCGCAGCACGCCGCCGTCGTGGTTGGCGCGCAGCGGCTGCCCGGCGTCGGCCTGGAAGGCCCGGAACTTGATGATGTTGCGGTCGAACTCGAGCCCGCCACGCTCCCACTCGAAGCGATCGATCCGGTTGCCCATCAGCCGGACGTCGTCGAGGGTCGTGGTGTCGGCGCCCGACTTGCTCTGGCTCCAGAACAGGTAGACCCACCCGTTCTTGCGGAACTTCGGGTGCAGCGCGATGCCGAGCAGCCCGCGCTCCGAGGCCGAGTTGACCGCGAGGTCGAGCACCGTCGCCTTCAGCATCCCGTCCCTGAACCACTTCACCTGGCCCGTCGCCTTCTCGAGCACCAGGAACTCGTCCTTGTCGATGAACGCCATCGACACCGGCTGGTTGAGGCCCGTCGCCGCCGGGCGGACGGCGAGGTCGGGATCCTCGAGCGTCGGCGTCGGCGTCTGCGCCACAGCCGGCGCGGCGGGCATCGTCACCGTCAGGGCGGCGAGCGCGAGACCTCGCCGCGTCCATCGCATGCCGCGTCCCATCCGAGCCACCTCCTCGTTGTGGTCGAGGGGTGCTACGCAGGCGGCTCTGACCGGGTTCGGCGCGCTCAGGGATAGGCCATGAGGAGCACGCAGTGGGTCGTCTCGAGCGCCTCGTAGACGTGCGGGACGTCGGCGCCGAAGGTCACGAGGTCGCCCGCGCCGAGCTCGACCGTGTTGCCTGCCGGGCCCGCCCGCAGCCGGCCGGTGACGACGAGCAGGTGCTCCGTGACGCCGGCGTGGTGGGGGTCGGCGTGGCGGACCGCGCCCGCGTCGAGGTCGAGCGCGTAGAGGTCGAACGTCCCGCGGCTGTGGGCCGCGCTGAGGAGTCGTCCCGCCCAGCCCGGCGTTTCCGAGGAGAGGAGCGGCTGGACCTCGGAGGCCCGGACGACCCGCAGCGAGGGCCGGTCCTCCTCGACGATGCGCGCGAACGGCACCCGCAGCGCGGCGGCGATCGCCCACAGGGTCTCCACGCTCGGGTTGGCCTTACCTGACTCGAGCTGGGCGAGCGTCGACTTCCCGAGCCCCGCCGCCGTTGCGAGGTCGGCGAGGGTCAGGCCTGCCTGGGCGCGAAGGGCGCGCACGTTCGAGGCCACCGCGCGCACGAAGGCGTCGACGCCCGGCTCGCCCGTAGCAGCGCCCGCGGGCCCGTCCGGCTCGCCGTCAAGAGTGTGGTCTACCGTACTGGACAAAGTTCTACTTCCTTGGAACCATTCCATCATCATGGAAGCCAGCACCATTATGGCGGACGAGGCGGTCCGATCGCAAGCCCGCCGGCGCCGCGTCTCTGAAGACTTCCTCGCCGGCGCGCGGGCGGCGGCGCCGATCGCGATCGCGGCAGCCCTGTTCGGGGCCTCGTTCGGCGTGCTGGCGCGCGACGCCGGCATGGGGATCGTCCCGCCGATCGTGATGTCCCTCACGACCTTCGCCGGCTCGGCGCAGTTCGCGGTCGCGTCCGTGCTCGAGTCGGGCGGCGCGATCACCGCGGCGATCGTCGCCGCCGTGCTCCTCAACCTCCGCTACCTGGCCATCGGCGTGTCCGTGGCTCCCGCACTGCGCGGCTCCGCCGGCCGGCGCCTGGCCGAGGCGCAGCTGGCCGTCGACGAGTCGTGGGCCGTGTCGCAGCGCGACGGGCGGGTGCAGCGTGGGCTGCTGCTCGGCGCCGGCCTGACCCTCATGGCAGCGTGGATGTCCGGCACCGTCGCCGGCGTCCTGGGCGGGAGCGCGCTCGGCGACCCGGCCGACTACGGGCTCGACGCCATGTTCCCGGCCCTCTTCCTCGCCCTGCTCGTGGGGCAGCTCGACGGGCCGCGCGCCCGCGCCGCGGCACTGTTCGGCGGCGTGATCGCGCTCGCCCTGACCCCGCTCGTCCCGCCGGGCCTCCCGATCGTGGCCGCCGCCCTCGGCGCCGTCTTCGCTCTGACCGTTCGCGAGGTGCGCCGATGACCGCCGCCTGGATCGCGGTGCTGGCCGTCGGCGTCGCCACCGTCGCCATCAAGGGCGCCGGCACCCTCGTGTTCGCCGACCGCCCGCTGCCGCGGGCGCTCGCCGGCGTGATGCCGCTGCTCGCGCCCGCGCTCCTCGCCGCCCTCGTGGTCGGCCAGACGGCGGCCGACGGTCGCGCCCTGGTCGCCGACGCGCGGCTGGCCGGCGTGGCGGCCGCCGCGGTGGCGCTCGCCGCCAGGGCGCCGCTGCTCGTGGTGCTCGCGGTCGCCGCGGGCGTTGCCGCCGGCACGCGGGCGTTCGGCGCGGCCTGAACTTCAACTGCGGCATCGAGGGGAGGCCGGCGGGTGGTGAGTGTCGACTTGACGGCGATGATCGACGTCAAGTGAGCAATCGCCGCATCCGGACCCTCCCTCAATGCCGAAGTTCGACGGCGCCCACCGCGTGCTTCGCCTCGAGCGCGGCGGCCAACGCGAGCGTCGCCGGGTCGATCCGTCCGGCGTCCAGCTCGTCGCGCCGCGCGTAGGCGCCGACCACCGCCCGCTCGACGCTGTCGAGTCCCACCGGGACCTCGTCGCCCACGCCGCCGGCCGTCGCCGGGTTCCACTCGAGCTCGAGCGCGGCGTAGACGTCCTCGAGCACGGCTCGCAGCGGCGCCGCGTCGGTGACGGCGATCGAGGCGGCGAGCAGGGATGCGTGGCGGATCACGCGCTGCGCGCTCCCCACCAGCTTGACGGCGCCGCGGGCGTTGACCGTGTACTCGCCGGGGCAGAACTCGCCGGCGATCCGCCCCACCCGGCTGTCGACACCGAGGTCGCGCAGCGCCTCGGCCAGCGTCTCGGCCGAGCGGCGGAACCGCTGCTGGAGACCGGCGATCGGGTCCGCGTGCGGGAGCAGCTCGTCGACCACGAGGCAGCCCTCGTGGTACGCGACGGCGTGACCGCCCGGCGCCCGCACGACGGGCTCGAAGCCGTGCGCCCGGGCGGCCGCGGCGGCCGCCGGAAACCCGGGCCGCAGCGTGTCGAGGCGGCCGAAGGCCAGGGTCGGCGCGGGGCGATAGACGCGCAGGACCGGACCGAGCGTTCGCGCGTCGACGCGTTCGATGAGCGCGTGCGAGACGGCGACCTCGAGCGCGGGCGACCGGGGGGACGACTCGCGCACGAACAGCACGCAGAGATGATGACGCGGGCCGCCGGCTATGCGGCGAGGCTGGGTTGGACCGCGTCGCGGGCGCGGGCGGTGCCGAGGCGGATCCGGCTCTTCGCCGTACCCAGCGGGACGCAGGTCGCCTGGGCGAGCTCGCGGTCGGTGAGGCCGGTGACGTGGTGCAGCAGCACGGCTGTGCGCTGGCCGTGGGGGAGGCCGTCGAGCGCGGTCAGCATCGCGCGGCTGCGCTGGCGGCGCATCACCGTGTCCGACACCGGCTCGGCGAACCCCGGCCGGACGAGCGCCTCGCGCGCGTTGCGGCCGTACGCGGCGGTGCCTGCCGCGCGCGAGCGCAGCCGGTCGAGGGCGCGGCTGCGGGCCATGATCCGCACGAAGGTCGCCAGCGAGCCGCGCTCGGGCCGGTACGCCTCGGGGTGCGTCCAGAGCGACGTGAACACGTCCTGCACGACGTCCTGCGCGGCGTCCGGATCCCGCAGCACCGCGGCCGCCGCGGCCTGCGCAGTCGGCGCGAGGCGCCGGTAGGCGGCCGTGAAGGCGTTCGGGTCGCGGAGGGGGGTCTGTGGAAGCGGTTCCATGAAGTTGGCGCGGCGGCAGTCTACGTCGGTTGGAAGCGGTTCCATAGACCAACCTGGCGCGACGACAGTGTACAGATTACGTGCAGGGTTTGTACAGAAAACGTCAAAGTTATTACCGTGTCAGCCATGGTTCCTCCGCGGCCGTCCGGCGTGCGCATCGGCGAGCTCAGCCGGCGCGTCGGCGTCGGTCAGGAGACGCTGCGGGCCTGGGAGCGCCGCTACGGCGTGCTGCGTCCGCTGCGGACCGGCGGCGGCTATCGCGTCTACGGCTCGGACGACGAGGCCCGCGCCAGGCGGATGCGCGAGCTGATCCAGGGCGGCTGGGCCGCCTCTGAGGCGGCCAACGAGGTCTCGGCGGCGCTGCCGGCCGAGCCTCCGGCGGCCGAGACGCCGGACCTGTTGGGGCCGCTCGCTCGCTACGACTCGGCGGGCGCGCACGCCGCGCTCGACCGCATCCTCGGCGCGCGCTCGCTTGACAGCGCGCTGCGGGACGTCGTGCTGCCGGTGCTGCACGAGGTCGGCGAGGGCTGGGCGCGCGGAGAGCTCTCGGTCGCGCAGGAGCACTTCGCGACCGAGCTCGTGACCGGCCGCTTGCGCGGGCTCGCCCGCGAGTGGGACGAGGGCATCGGGCCCCGGGCGGTCCTCGCGTGCCCCTCAGGCGAGCGCCACGACATCGGGCTGCTCTGCTGCGGCCTCGCGCTGCACCGCCGCGGCTGGCGGGTCACCTACCTCGGCCCCGACACCCCCAGCGACGCGCTCGAGAGCACGATCGGTCTCGTCGACCCCACGCTGGCGGTCATCGGCGCCGTCCAGCCGGAGCCGCTGCACGCGGCGGCGCCCGCGCTCGCGCGGATCTCCCGGCGGGTCGAGGTGGCGGTGGGCGGCGCGGGAGCCACCGCCGCGCTGGCCGCCGCCGCCGGCGCGTCGCACCTCGGGTCCGATCCCGTCAGCGCCGCCGCCGAGCTCAGCGTTCGGTGACGCGCCGCCGGCGAACGTCAACTGCGCTGGGTAGGAGAGAGCGGGGGCCGCCGCGAGGGTGCATAACGTCGACTTCACTCGCCAGAGAGCGGCGAGGTCGACGAAATGCACCCTCCCCGGGCGAGTTCCCAGCCGCCCTACCCAGCCGTAGTTGACGTTTCCCCGCCCGCCAGCAACCCCGGCCCCGAAGGCACGGCGATGACCCCGTCCCGGGCCGGGAGCACGTCCTCGTACCCCTCGAACGCCCGCAGGGAGGCGAGGCCGCAGAACGCCACCGGGCCCGACGCCCGCAGGCCGGATGCCGCGTGCACGCCGGCGGCGATCCCGAGCGGCCCGTCGAAGTTCGACGCGACGTAGACCTTGGTCCCCGCCGCCCGCGCCGACCGGGCGTCGCGGAGCAGCCCTGAGATCCCACCGCAGCGGGAGATCTTCAGGCACACGGCGTCGGCGGCGCCCGAGCCGAGCGCTCCGCGCTCGGCGGCGGTCTCGTCCATCGCCACCGGGACCGGCGACCGCGTCCGCACGGCGCGCATGGCGGCGATCCCGTGTACGGGCTCCTCGCACAGCTCGACGCCGACCGGCGCCAGCGCGCGCAGGTTGGCGAGCGCCTCGTCGGCCGACTGCCAGACCCCGTTGGCGTCGACCCGGATGGTCGTCGCGTCGCCCGCCGCGGCGCGGACGGCGGCGAGGCGGCCCGCGTCGTCGCCCGTGCCGACCTTCAGCTTCAGACAGCGGAAGCCGGCCGCCACCGCCTCGGCGGCCGCGCTCGCCGCGCCGGCGCGATCCTCGGCGCCGATGACGGCGTTGACGGCCACGGTCGGCACCGCTCCCGCGGCGATCAGCTTGGCGACCGGGAAGCCGGTCCGCCGGCCGGCCCGGTCCCACAGCGCGAGGTCGATCGCGGCCAGCGCCTGCGGCAGCGACCGCTCGGCCGCGCACGTGCTCAGCAGCTCGGCGTGCGTCGCGCGCGGGCTCGCCCGGTCGAGCACGCCCGCATACGCATCGAGCGCCGCCCGCACGGCGGCCAGCGGCACCCCGTCGTAGCCCTCGAGCGGCGCCGCCTCGCCCTCGCCGAAGTCGCCACCCCCGAAGTCGAGCCGCACGCGCAGCAGGACGCGTTCCTCCAGCACGCCCCACGCCGCCCACAGCGGGGCCCGCGGGCGCATCACCACGGTCTCGACGGTCAGCTCGGCCATCAGCTCGCCAGGATCCCGGCCGAGAGGAGGGCGCAGAACACGAGCTGGAGCATGCCAGTGCGGGCAAGCGCACCATTGAGAGACGGTCCATCGGTGCGGCTGCGGACGATCGTCACCACCGGCACGGCGAGCGGCAGCGCCACCAGGGCCAGCGCGAGCCACGCCGACAGCTCCTCCGAGCCGAGCAGCCACGGGAGCAGCGCGCAGGCGAAGGCCACGTAGACCATCGCCGCATACAGCCCGCGGGCACGCGCCCGCCCGAGCCGCACGGCGAGCGTCCGCTTCCCGGCCCGCCGGTCGGTCTCGAGGTCGCGCACGTTGTTGACCACGAGGATCGCCGCGGCCAGGAGACCCACCGGGACGGCCAGCACGAACGCCTCCCATGTCAGTTGCTCGGTCTGCGCGAAGTACGAACCGGTGACGGCCACGACGCCGAAGAACAGGAACACGAAGACCTCGCCGAGCCCCTCGTAGCCGTACGGCCGTGGGCCGCCCGTGTACAGCACGCCGGCGAGGATCGACGCGGCGCCGACCAGCAGCAGCTCCCAGCCGGCGGTCGCGATCAGATAGGCGCCGGCCACCACCGCGAGCCCGAACGCGACGTACGTCGCCACCAGCACCTGCCGCGGCGGCACGAGCCCGCCCGCCGTGACCCGCACCGGGCCGAGCCGATCCTCCGTGTCCGCCCCCCGGCGTGCGTCCGAGTAGTCGTTCGAGAGGTTCGTCCCCACCTGGATGAACACGGACCCGAGCATGGCGGCGACGAACGTCAGAGGTCGGAAGGTGCCCTCGGTGGCGGCCAGGGCGGTGCCCACCAGGACCGGAGCGACGGCGGCAGGCAACGTCCGCGGCCTGGCCGCCATGAGCCAGATGTGCAGTGGGCTCAAGGTCGTCGGGGGAACTGCGAGAAGTCGGGCTTGCGCTTGCGCTTGTACGCCTCGCGGCCCTCGCGCGCTTCGTCGGAGGCGTAGAAGAGCAGGTTGGTGTCGTGTGCCAGCTGCTGGATGCCGCTCAGGCCGTCCTCGGCAGCGTGGAAGCTCGCCTTCAGGAGCCGGAGGGCGAAGGGAGAGAGTTCCAGCATCTCGCGGCACCAGCGGACGGTCTCCTCCTCGAGCTGGTCGAGCGGCACGACGGTGTTCACCAGCCCCATCTCCAACGCCTGCGCGGCGTCGTACTGGCGGCACAGGAACCAGATCTCCTTGGCCTTCTTGACGCCGACGGTATTGGCGAGCAGCGCCGCGCCGAAGCCGCCGTCGAACGAGCCCACGCGCGGACCGGTCTGCCCGAAGCGGGCGTTGTCGGCGGCGATCGTGAGGTCGCAGACGAGGTGGAGCACCTGCCCGCCGCCCACCGCATAGCCGGCCACCATCGCCACCACCGGCTTGGGGAGCCGGCGGATCTGCACGTGCAGGTCGGTCACGTGGAAGCGGCCGACCGAGGCGCCGTCGGCCAGATAGCCGGTGTCGCCGCGCACGCGCTGGTCGCCGCCCGAGCAGAAGGCGAGCGGCCCCTCGCCGGTCAGCACGATCACGCCGACCGACCCGTCCTCCCGTGCCAGCTCGAGCGCCTGCGAGATCTCGACGATCGTCTGCGGGCGGAACGCGTTGCGCACCTCAGGCCGTGCGATCGTGATCTTGCCGATCCCGTCGCCGGACGTCTCGTAGCGGATGTCCTCGAACTCGGCGGCCGGGGTCCACGTGGTGGTCACCACTCAGACACTAGCCTCCCCCCGGTGAGCGAGAGCTGGCTGGAGCGCGCCGCCGCCCTGCATCCCGAGCGCACCGCCGTCGAGGCGTCGGACGGCGCCCGGACCTACCGCGAGCTGCTCGACGCCGCTGGAGCCGTGGCGGGCGCCCTCGCGACCCGTGGCGTCCGGCGAGGCGACCGCGTGGCCATCACGCTGCCCGCCGGCACGGCGTTCGCGGAGGCGCTGCACGGCTGCCTGCTCGCCGGCGCCGCCGCCATGCCGGTCGACCCGCGGCTGGCCGCGCCGGAGCAGGCTGCGCGGCTCCGGACGGCGGCGGCCACCATCGGCGGCCCGCTCGAGCCGGCCCCGCCCGCGCCCGTGCCGGCCGCGCCCCACCCGGACGACTCCGCGCTCGTCGTCCACACCTCCGGCACCACGGGGACGCCGCGCGCGGTGAGCCTCTCGCTCGGCAACGTCCAGGCCAGCGCGCACGGCTCGGCGGTTGCGCTCGGGCTCGACCGCGACGAGCGCTGGCTGTGCCCGCTGCCGCTCTCGCACGTCGGCGGCCTGATGGTGCTGCTGCGGTCGGCGATCTACGCCACCACCGCGGTGCTCGGGGGGCCGGACACGCCGGGAGTGACGCTGGCCTCGCTGGTTCCGACCCAGCTCACCCGCCTGCTCGACGCGGGGACAGCGCCGCCGCACGGCCTGCGCGCGGTGGTGCTGGGCGGCGCACCCGCTCCCCGCGCGCTGCTCGAGCGGGCGCGCGACGCCGGCTGGCCGGTGGCGCCGACCTACGGTCTGACGCAGGCGTGCTCCCAGGTGACGGTGGGGGAGATCGGCGACGTCGAGACCAGCGGCCGGGCGCTCCCCGGCGTCCGCGTCACGCTCGCGCCCGACGGCGAGATCCTCGTCGACGGGCCGACGGTGGCCGGAGGCGGGACGTTGCGCACCGGCGACCTCGGCACGCTCGACGACCACGGCCGCCTCCGCGTGACCGGCCGCAAGACGGACACGATCGTCACCGGGGGAGAGAACGTCGCGCCCGCCGAGGTCGAGGCCGTGCTGCTCGCCCACCCCGCGGTCGCCGACGCGGGGGTCTTCGCCCGGCCGCACCCGGAGTGGGGGGAGGCCGTGACCGCCCGCGTCGTCCTGCGCGGGCCGGCGACGCCCGACGAGCTTCGCGCCTGGGCCCACGAGCGGCTGGCGCGCTTCAAGGTGCCGAAGGAGATCGAGCTCGCCGACGGGCTGCCGCGCACCGCCTCGGGCAAGCTCCTGCGCGGGGAGCTGGCGTGAGCGCCTATCGCCAGGAGAGCCGCCACCGCTGGGCGACCACGGCGGCCGGCTGGGAGCGCTACGCGGACGCCTTCCGACGCGACACGATGCCTGTGACCGCCTGGATGCTCGACCACGCGCAGCCGCAGCCGGGCGACACGGTGCTCGAGCTCGCGGCCGGGATCGGCGACACCGGCTACCTCGCCGCCGAGCTGGTCGCGCCCAACGGGCAGCTCATCACCTCCGACTTCGTGCCCGAGATGCTGAGCGCGGCCCAGCGGCGCGCCGAGGCGCTCGGCGTCGCCAACGTGCGCTTCCGCCAGATCGACGCGGAGGCCATCGACCAGCCTGCCGCCAGCCTCGACGTCGTGCTCTGCCGCTGGGGGTACATGCTGATGGCCGACGGCGAGGCGGCAGTGCGCGACACGCGCCGCGTCCTGCGGCCGGGAGGCCGCCTCGCGCTGGCCGCGTGGGCGGAGCCGGAGGCGAACCCGTGGAGCGTCCTCCTGGTCGAGGAGCTGATCGCCCGCGGCCGCGCCGAGCCGATCCCGCCCGGCCCCGGCCAGTTCGCGTGGGGCGAGGACGGCGTGGTGGCCGAGAACCTCGAGGCCGCCGGCTTCGTCGACTACGAGGTCGACGCCGTCGACTTCGCCATCCGCTACCCGTCGGCCCAGGCCTGGTGGGACACCCAGGCCGCGATGTCGATGCGCGTGCACGACGCCGCCGCCGGTATGAGCCGTGACGAGCTCGACGACGTCGTCGCCGCGCTCGAGGGCAGCGCGGCACCGTGGAGGCAGGAGGACGGCACGCTCGCCGTCCCCGCCCGCACGTGGGTCGCGGCCGCGACGGGCTAGGCTTCCGCGCCTCATGTATTACGACGACGACGCCGACCTCGGCCTGCTCGACGGCAGGACCGTGGCCATCCTCGGCTACGGCTCCCAGGGCCACGCCCACTCGCTCAACCTCAACGACTCCGGCGTCGACGTCGTGGTCGGGCTCAGGCCGGAATCGGCCTCGGTCGAGCAGGCACGCGAGAACGGCCTCGAGGTCACCGACGTGGCCGACGCCGCGTCGCGCGGCGACGTGGTGATGGTCCTGCTCCCCGACGAGAAGCACGGCGAGGTCTGGCGCGACCAGATCCGCGACGGCATCGCGCCCGGCAACCTGCTGCTGTTCGGCCACGGCTTCTCCGTCCACTACGGCGAGGTCGAGCCGCCGCCGGAGGTCGACGTCGCGCTCGTTGCCCCCAAGGGCCCAGGCCACCTCGTCCGGCGCCAGTACGTCGAGGGCAGCGGCGTGCCCGGTCTGATCGCCGTCCACGCCGACGCCTCCGGCAACGCCCAGCAGCTGGCCTTGGCGTACGCGAAGGGCATCGGCTGCACCCGCGGCGGCGTGATCGAGACGACGTTCAAGGACGAGACCGAGACCGACCTGTTCGGCGAGCAGGCCGTGCTCTGCGGCGGCGTGTCGGAGCTCGTGCAGGCGGGCTACGAGACGCTCGTCGACGCCGGCTACGACCCGAAGCTCGCGTACTTCGAGTGCCTCCACGAGCTCAAGCTGATCGTCGACCTGATGTACGAGAAGGGCATCACGGGGATGCGCTACTCGGTCTCCAACACGGCCGAGTACGGCGACTACACGCGCGGAAAGCGCGTGATCTCCGAGACCACCCGCCAGGCGATGCGCGACGTCCTCGGCGAGATCCAGTCCGGCGCCTTCGCGCGCGAGTGGATCGCGGAGAACCGCGCGGGCCAGGAGAACTTCAAGCGCATGCGCGAGGAGCAGGCCGGTCACCAGATCGAGCGCGAGGGCAAGCAGCTGCGCTCGATGATGGACTGGATCGAGACCGAGTTCTAGTACACCGGCGTCGCTGCCACAATCTGTATCGATGGCCGACGAGCCGATCGCCGGAGGCTGGCTGCCCCCGTCCGCTCCGGGCGGGCGGCCGGCGCCGCAGTTCGAGCCCGCCCCGCCGGACCCCGAGCCGGCTCCGGAGGCGCCCACGGAGGTGACGGCGGCGTGGGCCACGCCCGCCGACCGCCCGAGGTTCACGCCGGCAAAGCGGTCGACCTCGCCGCCCAACGGCCTGGCCACGACCTCGCTCGTGCTCGGCATCGTGGGGCTGCTGCTGGTGATCTTCGCCCCGCTCTCGCTGCCGGTCTCGATCGCCGCATGGATCACCGGCGCCCAGAGCCGCAAGCGGATCGCCGCCGGCCTCACCGACCAGGGGGAGGGGTCGGCCCGGGGCGGAGTGATCCTCGGGATCATCGGCGTCGTGCTCGGGCTGCTGGTCGTCACCGCGTGGATCGTCCTCGTCGCGCTCGGCGTCGACCTCGAGGAGCTGCGCCGCGACCTCGAGCGGCAGAGCTCTAGCTAATCTCATCGGCCCCCTTATGACGCCGAACCCGTTCACCAAGCAGTACCTGATGACCGCCGGGCCGACGCCGATCCCGCCCGCGGTGTCGCAGGCGATGGCCGCGCCGATGCTCTACCACCGCGCGCCGGCGTTCGACGAGCTCTACGAGCGCGTCCTCGCGCGCCTGCCGCACGTGTTCCGCACGAGCAACGACGTGCTCGCCTTCGCCTCCAGCGGCTCGGGCGCGATGGAGTCGGCGATGGCCAACCTCGTGCGCCCCGGGGACCGGATCCTCACCTGCGCGGCCGGCAAGTTCGGCGAGCGCTGGATCCAGCTCGGCGAGGCCTACGGCGCCGACCAGGTCCGCTACGAGCCGGGCTGGGGAGAGCGACTCGACCCCGCCGAGGTCGACCGCCTCCTCACGCAGAACGGGGACGTCAAGGTCGTGTTCGCCACGCTGAGCGAGACCTCGACCGGCATCGTGCACGACGTGCAGGCAATCGCCGACGTCGCCGCCCGCCACGACGCCATCCTCGTGGTCGACGCCGTGTCGGGCCTGGGCGCCGCGGAGCTGCGCCAGGACGACTGGGGGATCGACGTCGTCGTCTCCGGCTCGCAGAAGGCGCTCATGTGCCCGCCCGGACTCGCCTTCGCCTCCGTGTCCGAGCGCGCGCTCGAGCACGCGGCCGCCCGTGGCGGGGGCCGCTACTACTTCGACTGGGGCCGCACGGCGAAGAGCCAGCGCAAGGGCGCGAGCCCGTTCACGCCCGCCGTGTCGCTGTTCCTCGGCCTCGACGTCGCGCTCGAGATGATCGAGCGCGAGGGGCTCGACGACGTGATGGCCCGCCACCAGCTGCTCGCCCGCGCCACCCGCGCCGGCGCCGCCGCGATGGGCCTCGAGCTGTACGGCGACCCGGACGAGCGCGCGACCGTGGTCACGGCCATCGAGCTGCCGGAGGACATCGACGGCGGGAAGGTGCCCGGCGGCCTGCGGCGGCTCGGCATCACCGCCAACGGCGGGCAGGACCACCTGAAGGGCAAGATCCTGCGGATCGCCCACTGCGGCTACTTCGGGGCCTTCGACATCCTCACCTCGCTCTCCGGGCTCGAGATGGTGCTGGCCCAGCTCGGCCGCGACGTCGAGCACGGCGCGGGCGCAGGCGCTGCGCAGCGCGTGTTCCTCGAGGCCGGCGTCCCGGCCGCCGCGTGACCGTCCTCGCCGAGCCCTGCCGCGTCCTCGTCAAGGAGCCGATCGCCGATTCGGGCGTCGCGCTCCTGCGCGAGCGATTCGACGTCGACCTCGGCATCGACTGGGACGACGCCGAGCTGGCTGAGCGGATCGGCGCCTACGACGCGATCCTCATCCGCTCGGCGACGAAGCTGACCGCCGACCTGATCGCCCGCGGCGAGCGGCTCAAGGTGATCGGGCGCGCCGGCGTCGGCGTCGACAACGTCGACGTCGACGCGGCCACCAAGCGCGGCATCATCGTCGCCAACGCGCCGCAGTCCAACGTCATCACCGCGGCGGAGCACACCGTCGCGCTGCTGCTCGCGCTCGCCCGCAACGTCCCGCAGGCGCACGCGGCGCTCACGCACGGCAGCTGGGAGCGCTCGAAGTGGGGCGGCGTCGAGCTGTACGAGAAGACGCTCGGCCTGCTGGGCTTCGGCCGCATCGGCCAGCTGGTGGCCGCGCGCGCCCACGGCTTCGGCATGCGGGTGGTCGCGTTCGATCCCTACGTGTCGTCGGCGCGCTTCCGCGAGCTTGGGGTGGAGAAGGCCGACTCGGCCGACGAGCTGTACGCCCAGGCCGAGTTCATCTCCATCCACCTGCCGACGACGCCCGAGACGCGTGGCTGGCTCGGAGACGAGGCGCTGGCGCGCTGCCGCGACGGCGTCCGGATCATCAACTGCGCCCGCGGCGAGCTCGTCGACGACGACGCGCTCAAGCGCGCGCTCGATTCCGGCAAGGTCGCCGGCGCGGCGCTCGACGTGTTCACGCGGGAGCCGGTCACCGATCACCCGCTGTTCGGCTATCCCAACGTCGTCGTCACGCCGCACCTCGCCGCGTCGACCACCGAGGCGCAGGACCGCGCCGGCGTGCAGACCGCCGAGCAGGTCGTGGCGGCGCTCACGGGCGGCGTCGTCTCGACCGCCGTCAACATCCCCGCCGTCAGCGCCGAGGACATGGAGGCGCTGGGCCCGTTCCTCCCGCTCGGCCGCGGCCTGGGCCGCCTGGCGATGGCGCTCGCCGAGTCCTCCAGCGTCGAGCGGGTCGAGGTCGAGTACCTGGGGCGGATCGCCGAGCACGACACCCGCCTGCTCACCCTCGCGGTGCTCAACGGCCTGCTCGCGGGCCACACCGAGGAGGAGGTCAACCTCGTCAACGCCCCGTCGCTGGCCGAGGAGCGGGGGATCCAGGTGTCCGAGCGCACCGAGGTCATCGCGCGCGACTTCACGGACCTCGTGCGCGTCACCGTGGTGGCCGGCGAGGACCGCACGCGCGTGGTCGGCACCACGCTCGGCCAGCTGCACCGCCCGCACCTGCTCGAGGCCTGGGGCCAGCGCTTCAACCTCCAGATGGACGACCCCCACCTGGCCCTCTTCCGCTACCAGGACGTGCCCGGCATGGTCGGGCGGGTCGGCACCGCCTTCGGGGCCCACGGCGTGAACATCTCCTCCGCGGCGGTCGGGCGCCAGCCCCCGGGGCGGGACGGGAGCGACCTCGCGGTGATGGCG
>DASTIC010000221.1:0-6409 GCA_035717845.1 Solirubrobacteraceae bacterium | reverse complement strand
GTGTGGGTCCACCGCCTGATTGTGACGCCCGTCCGAAAGGGGGTGTCGCCAGGAGTGCGTTCGCATCACAATCCGTGTCGGTGACCGACGGATCGGAAACCCTGACGCGCCCGACGCGCGTCTTCGTGGCTGACGGCCACGCCAGCTACCGCGACGGCATGGCGCGGCTGCTCGGAGCGCACCCGGCCCTCGACGTGGTCGGCGACGCCGCCGACGGCACCGCCGCGCTGGCCGGCATCCTGCGCCTTCAGCCCGACGTGGCGCTGCTCGACGTCGGGATGGCGGGGCTCACCGGCCTCGAGGTGTGCCGCCGCCTGCGCGCCAACGGAACGGCGCCGCACACGCGCGTGGTCCTCATCACGAGCGCTCCCGACCGGGACGTCATCGCCGCCGCGGCGGACGCCGGCGCGATCGCGCTGCTGGCCAAGGAGACGCCGCCCGGGGCGCTCGTCGCGGAGCTCGTCGCCGCCGGCCAGGGCCGCGTCGGCCGGGCCGTCGAGTGACGAACGACCGGTTCCGCCTGCGAACGCGCTACCTTGATCGGCGATGGCGCGCGAGGGCGTGCAGCTGGGGGAACTCACCACCCGCGAGCGGGACGTCTTGCTCATGGCCGCGGACGGCCTCTCCTCGCCCTACATCGCAGGCCGCCTCCAGCTCAGCCCCGCCACCGTTAACACGCTGCTCCTGAGCTCTTTCGGCAAGCTCGGCGTGTGCGACCGGGCAGCCGCCGTGGCCGCCGCGCAGGCGAGCGGCCTGCTCGAGCGCGAGCCCGTCTAGCGACCGGCGAACGTCAACGGCGCTGGGTAGCGAGGATATGGGAGCCGACGTGGTCGGCGATGGCGCGAACCATCGCGGATCAGCCGCGGTTTCCGCGGCTAATCGGGGATAGTTCGCAAACTGCGTCCGATACCCAGCTGTCGTTGACGTTCATCGCGCCAACGCACCGACGACCTCCTGCCACCACGCCCGCTCGCCGGGCGAGTCCGCACGCGCCAGCCTCCGGCGGGCGACGCCCTGGAGCTCTCCCGCCGGGCCGATGGCCAGCAGGCGGCCGCTGACCGCGAAGCGCCCGTCGGCGAGCGCCACCAGCGCGCCGGGCTCGTCGCGCCGGGTGCGCAGCTGGTCGACGACCTCGATGCCGGCGATCTGAGCGGGCCGCGACGGGTCGCCGTCGCCGTCCTCCCACGGACGCACGGTGGTGACCGCCGGGCGGCTGAGCACGCGCGGCCGGGGGCGCTTGTGCGCCTCGAGCGGCCCCTCGCGCCAGCGGGTGAGCAGCTTCTGGAACTCGACCGCGACCTCCTGGCGCACGATCAGGTGCAGCTGGTCGCCGGCCTGGATGATCGTCGAGCCGCGGGGCGGGATCGCCCGGTCCCCGCGCACGATGACGTTGAGCAGCGCCTCCCGCGGCAGGCCCAGCTCGCGCACCGGGTGCCCCTCCACGGCGTGCCCGGAGCGCACCGGGAACTGCACGACCTCGGCGCCGAGCCGGCTGAGCAGCACGGGCTCCACGAGCGGGACGGGGAGCGCGGCCTCGGCGGAGGTCACCCCGAGGAGCCGGGCCACGGGCTCGATCGTCGTGCCCTGGATCACGGTCGAGAGCAGGACGACGAAGAAGGCCACGTTGAAGATCAGCCGCCCATCCTCGAGTCCGGCCGTGACCGGGAAGGTGGCGAACACGATCGGCGTCGCGCCGCGCAGCCCCGCCCAGCCGAGCATCAGCCGCTCGGGCACCGAGAAGCCCTGGCCCAGGGTGACGACGACGGCCGACGCGGGCCGCGCCAGCACGGCGGTCGCGATCGCTACGAGCGCTCCCTGCCACGCGAAGTCGATCACCTCGGAGGGAAAGACGAGCAGGCCGAGGGTGAGGAACAGGCCGAGCTGGGCGACCCAGGCGAGGCCCTCGTGGAACGTCACGATCGTCCGGCGGGCGGGCGTCGAGGCGGTGCCGAGGACGAGGCCGGCGAGGAAGACGGCGAGGAAGCCGGAACCGTGCAGCGTGTCGGCCGCGCCGAACGCCAGGGCTCCCGTCGCCACCGAGGCGACGGGATACAGGCCGGCCGACGGCAGCGTGATGCGGCGCAGGAAGAGCACCGCGAGCGCCGCCACCGCGAGCCCGACGGCGAAGCCGATCGCCAGCTCCTCGACGACGAGCAGCAGCGCGTCGTCGAGCCTCCAGGTGGGGTCCTGGAGCGCCTCGATGCACCCGATCACGAGCAGGATCGCGATCGGGTCGTTGATGCCCGACTCGCCCTCCAGCGTCCGCGCCAGCCGGCGGCGCAGCGTCGACCCACGCAGTACCGCGAACACCGCCGCGGCGTCGGTGGCGGCCACGGAGGAGCCGAGCAGCAGCGCCTCCAGCGGCTCGAGCTCCGGGAACAGCAGCTCCGCGACGAACGCGGTGAGGACGGCGGTGCCGACCGTGCCCAGCGTGGCGAGCAGGATCGAGGTCCGCAGGACGGGCCGGATCTCGTCGAAGCCGGCAGAGAGACCGCCCTCGAAGAGGATGAACGCGAGCGCGACGACGCCGATCTGGCGGGCCAGCTCGAAGTCGCGGAAGTCGATCAGGTCCAGCCCGTCGGTGCCGATCACCATGCCGAGCCCGAGGACGAGCACGAGACCGGGCATCCGTAGGCGCCCGGCCGCCAGGGAGGCGGCCAGCCCTGCCGCCAGCAGCACCCCGACGATCAGGACGAGCTGTCCCTCGTCGTTCACGTGGGCGGAACCCTGCCAGAACGGCGGCGCTCAGGCGTCGAAGCTGAGCTGCGGCGGCGGCTGCGCGACCAGCAGCTCGGCGCCCTCCACCCCGGCCTTGTTGACCGCCGGGTTGGCCGGTGCCACCGACGTCCGCTCCGGATCGAGCGGGACGAGCAGCCCCTCGGGATCGCCCTCCAGCCAGGCCGCCTCCTCGTCCGGGCCGGCCAGCACGCACGGCATCCGGTCGTGCACGGGCGCGGCGACGGCGTTGGCGGGGCAAGTGAGGATGAGGGCGGAGTGGAGCAGCTCGCCGCCGACGCGGGTCCGCCGCCAGAGGCCCGCGAACGCGAACGGCTCGCCGCCGTCGACCGTGTAGCGGAACGGCAGCCGCTCACCGCCCTTGCGCTCGGCCTTGAGCCACTCGTACCAGCCGTCGGCGAGCACGAGGCAGCGGCGCTCGGGCCGCTCGTACAGCTCGGCGAACGGCGCCTTGACGGCGACCGTCTCCGACTTGGCGTTGATCGGCTGGAAGCCCTTGAGCTCGCGCGCCCACGGCGGCACGAGCCCCCAGCGCACCGTGCGGGCGACCCGGTTGCCGTCGCCCTCGGCGGTCACGATCGCGATCGGCTCCGTCGGGCACACGTTGAAGCGCTCGAGCGTCGCCGGCTCGAACGCGTCCGCGTCCTCGACCACGAAGCGCTCGGCGAGCGCCCGCCCGCCGGGCGTCGTCAGCGTGTAGCGCCCGCACATGGCGACCAGGCTACGAGGTGGCGCGCCGCTGGCTGAGCGGGGGCAGCGCCACGTCGGGCACCAGCGCGCCGTCCTGGAGGCTGAACGAGACCTCGGCCTCGCCGCCGCTCGGACAGCACGGCTCGTCGCCCGCCTCGTACAGCCCGTAGCTGAGCGTGACCGAGCGCCTGCCGGCCTCCGCGACGCGCACCTTGCCGCTCACCAGCTGGTCGTCGGAGCCGACCATCTCGCCGTCGGCGAAGAAGAACGCGCGGTTGCCGCCCTCCGCGTGGCGCCCGACGAGCACCTGGAGCTCAGCCTTCGGGCGCCAGTCGGCCAGCCGCACGGGCCTGAAGTCCTCGGCGGCCAGCACGGCCACCGCGGCTCGGCGCTCGGCCCGCTGCTGCGGCGTGAGGCCGGGCTTGTCGGGCTTCGCGGCGGCGGGCTTCTCGGCGGCGGGCGCCGCCGGCGGCGGCGCGACCGCCTCCTCCTCGGGCGCGGGAATGACCATCACCGCGATCGCCACGCCGCAGCCGAGCAACGCGGCCGTCGCGATGATCGCCGCCACTCGCGCGGGCCAGCGCCGGTGCGGCGGGGTGATCATCGCGTGCGCGGCCATCGCGGGCGATAGTCCTCGCGCGCCCGCGCCAAGTCAAGGCTCTAAGCAAACGTCTGAACGAGCAGGAACCCGTTGAGGGCGATGATGAGCGCCGCCACCACCGACGCGACGGCCGTCGTGGCCGGCCGGTTGACGAGCGCGCCCATGATGTCCCGGCGGCGGGTCAGCATGACGAGCGGCACGAGCGCGAACGGGATCCCGAACGAGAGCACGACCTGGGAGATGACCAGCGAGCGCGACGGATCGAGCCCGAGGGCGAGCACGACGAGCGCGGGCGTCATCGTCACCAGCCGGCGCGCCACGAGCGGGATCGTGCGGTTGATGAAGCCCTGCATCACGACCTGGCCGGCGTAGGTGCCGACGCTCGAGGCGGCGAACCCGGAGGCCAGCAGCGCCAGCGCGAAGGCCAGCGCCGCGCCAGGCCCGACGAGGTCGCCGAACGCCGCGTGGGCGCCCTCGATCGAGTCCACGCCGGCGAGCCCGGAGCCGTGGAACAGCGAGGCGGCGATGACGAGCATCGACATGTTGATGATCCCGGCGACGCCCATCGCGATGCCGACGTCGACCCGCTGGAAGCGCAGCAGTCGCCGCTTCTCGGCGTCCGTGCGGGTCCGGATCCGGCGCTGGGTGAGCGCCGAGTGCAGGTAGATGACGTGCGGCATGACCGTCGCGCCGAGGATGCCGGTGGCGAGCAGCAGCGAGTCGGTGCCGGCGAAGCCCGGGATGAACCCGCCGGCGATGCCAGCGGCGTCGTGGTCGATCAACAGCGTGTCGACGAGGAAGCCGACCAGGATCACGCCCAGCATCCCGGCGATGACGATCTCGAACCGGCGGTAGCCGCGGCTCTGGAGCCCGAGCAGCGCGAAGGCGACGACCGCGGTCACGAGCCCGGCGGGCAGCAGCGGCATCCCGAACAGCAGGTTGAGCGCGATCGCCGCGCCGACGAACTCCGCGAGGTCGGTCGCCATCGCGATCAGCTCGGCCTGCACCCAGAGCCCGAACGACACGGCGCGCGGGAAGCGCTCCCGGCACAGCTCCGGCAGGCTCATGCCGGTCGCGATCCCCACCTTGGCGGAGAGGAACTGGATCAGCATCGCCATCAGGTTCGCGGCGAGGATCACCCACAGCAGCAGGTAGCCGAACCGGGACCCGCCCGCGATGTTCGTGGCGAAGTTGCCCGGGTCGACGTACGCGATGGCGGCCACGAACGCGGGGCCGAAGAACGGCAGCGCACGACGCACGCGACCTCGCCCCCGGAGCGCGACGGCCCCGGGGTGAACGGCCTCTGCGGTGCTCACGGACTGTCCTCGACTCGCATCGCGCGGGCCAGCGCGCCCCCCAGCACGTGCACGGCGTCGCCGAAGCGCACGAACAGGGGCCCGTCGAACGGCTGCTTGTCGACCACCTCGAACGCGTCGCCGGGCGCGATCCCCCGCTCGGCGAGGTAGCGCAGCATCGCCGGGTCGGAGTCCGACACCCGGACGAAGGTCGCGGACGCGCCGGGCTCGAGGTCGGCCAGGCAGCGGGTCGGCTCCTCGTCGATCACGAGATCGACGGACGGGATCGGGTCGCCGTGCGGATCGCGCGTCGGGTGGCCGAGCTTGGCCGAGATCAGCGCCTCGAGCTCCTCCGAGAGGACGTGCTCGAGCACCTCCGCCTCGTCGTGCACGCGGTCCCATGGCACGCCCAGGTCCTCGGCCAGGTAGAGCTCGAGCAGCCGGTGGTGGCGGAGCACCTCGAGCGCCAGCCGCACGCCGCGCGCGGTGAGCTCGACGCCGCGGTACGGCACGTGGGCCACGAGCCCGAGCTCGTCGAGCTTGCGCACCATGCCGGACGCGGAGGCCGCCGTGACGTCGAGCCGCTCGGCCAGCGCGGTCGTGCTGACCGCGCCGCCGGCGCGCTCGCCGAGCTGGTAGATCGCCTTCGCGTAGTCCTCCACAGCGGGAGAGAACGCGTTGTCACGGCTGACCATGACACAGATTATGGCACGCCTAAACCTGCTTGACGGCGCGAGATCGCGAACGCGACGCCGGACACCGCGACGGCGGCCAGTGCCACCGACGCTCCCGCCGCGGTCTGCCAGTGGTAGGAGGCCAGCAGCCCCAGCACGCCCGCGACGGCGGCGAAGACGGCCGCCAGGGCGAGCGCGCCGGGAAGGCGCGACGCCAGGCTCAGGGCCGCGGCGCCGGGCGCGAGGATGAGCGCGACGACGAGGAGGCTCCCGAGGCCGCGGGCGCCCGCCACCGTCGCCACCGCGAGCACGACGAGAAGCCAGGCCTCCCAACGCGCCGGGCGGGCGCCGAGCGAGGGTGCGGCCGTGCGGTCGAACACGCTGACGGCGAGCCGCCGGTGCGCGAGCGCGAG
>DASTIC010000220.1:0-18692 GCA_035717845.1 Solirubrobacteraceae bacterium | reverse complement strand
TCGGGGATAGTTCGGCGAACCTTGTCGAGTTAGCCCCGGAAACCGGGGCTAATCGCGCATGGTTCGCGCCATCGCCAGCCACGACGGCCCCTTCGCCTCCCTACCCAGCCGCCGTTGACGTTCGCAACGAATCTGCACATTCTCTGAGCCAACTCACGCGCACCCGGCCGAAACGCGCCGGAGCGGCCGTACGGTGGGCGCATGGGCATCGCCACGGCACTCGCGCTCGTCCTCGTCAACCCCGTCGGAGGGGGTGTCGCCGTCGGGTTCGACGTGGGCGCCGACCCGTTCGCCGCCGGGCAGCATCGCGGTGCGGACCTCCGGGCGGCTCCCGGTGCGCCCGTCCGGGCGGCGTGCGGGGGCCGCGTGGTGGTTGCCGGCCGTGTCGGCTCGAGCGGCCGCCTCGTCACCGTGCGCTGCGGCCGCTGGCGGGTGACGCACATGCCGATGGCGACGATCGGCGTGCGTGCGGGCGCGGTGATCGCACGCGGCGCCCGGCTCGGGACCGTCGGCCGCTCGGACGACCACGCTGGCCTGCATCTCGGCGTGCGCCGCGAAGATCGGCGCTTCGGCTACATCGACCCGGTCCCGCTGTTCGCGGCGCCACCGCCGGTCCCGCCACCGGCGCTCCCCCGGCGCGTCCATCGCCCCCGTCCGCCGATCGCCACCCGCACCCCTCCAACCCCACGGACGGCGCCCGCACGACGTGTCGCCGCCGCTCGCCCGGGCGGCCTGGCGCCGTGGCCGGCATGGGCCGGGCTGGCGCTCGTGCTCGCCGGGGTGGGGATCCGTGTGCGGATGCGGGTCGCCGCTAGCCTTCCACGCCCGCCATGGCGTTCTACGTCACCACCCCGATCTACTACGTGAACGCCGCCCCCCATCTCGGCCACGCGTACACGACGATCGGGGCCGACATCCTCGCCCGCCACATGCGCCAGCGCGGCGAGGAGGTGTTCTTCCTCACGGGCACCGACGAGCACGGCGAGCCCGTCGCCCAGGCCGCCGAGCGCGAGGGCGTCACCCCGAAGGAGCTGGCCGACCGCAACGCCCAGCGCTTCCAGGAGCTGATGCCCCGCATCAACGTCTCCAACGACTTCTTCATCCGCACCTCCGACCCGCGCCACGCCGAGCGCGTGCAGGAGGTGATGCAGCGCATCCACGACAACGGGCACGTGTACAAGGGCCTGTACGAGGGCTGGTACTGCCCCCGCTGCGCCGACTTCAAGACCGAGGCGGAGATCGGTCCCGACCAGACCTGCCCGATCCACAAGATCCCGCTCGACCGCGAGCGGGAGGAGAACTGGTTCTTCCGCCTGTCCGCGTTCCAGGAGCCGCTCGAGCGCCTGTACGCCGAGCGGCACGACTTCGTCCGCCCTCGCCACCGCTACAACGAGGCGCTCTCGTTCATCAGCGGCGGCCTCCAGGACATATCGCTCAGCCGCTCGAAGGCCAACCTCACCTGGGGCGTGCAGGTCCCGTGGGACGAGGACCACGTCTTCTACGTGTGGTTCGACGCGCTCCTGAACTACTACACGGCGCTTTCGTTCGCCCGCGACGGCGAGGACCTGACGCCGCGGTTCTGGCCCACCACGTACCACATGCTGGCCAAGGACATCCTCAAGTTCCACGCCGTGATCTGGCCGGCGATGCTGCTCGCCGCCGGCATCGAGCTGCCCTTGCACCTGTTCATCCACGGCTACCTGCTGATGCGGGACGCCAGCGGGAGCGAGCACAAGATGTCCAAGTCGCTCGGCAACGTGCTCGACCCGTTCGAGGTGATGGACACCTTCGGGACCGACGCGCTGCGGTACTACTGCTTCCGCGAGGTGTCCTTCGGCCAGGACGGCAGCGTGTCGACCGTCACCTTCGGCGAGCGCTACGAGGCGGAGCTGGCCAACGAGCTCGGCAACCTCGCCAGCCGCACGCTCGCGATGATCGACCGCTATCGCGACGCGACGGTGCCCGACGTCGAGCTCGACCCGGCGCTCGCGGAGGACTTCGACGGTCTGCGCGAGGAGGTGTCCGAGCTGCTGGACCGCGCCGAGATCACTCAGGCGCTCGACCGCATCTGGCAGCGGGTGCGGCGGCTCAACCGCTACGTCGAGGAACGCGCCCCGTGGCAGCTCGCCAAGGACGAGGGCGCCTCCGGCGAGCTCGACCAGACGCTCCGCTCGCTAGCCGAGGGCCTGCGGGTCGTCACCGTGCTGCTCGCGCCCTACATCCCCGAGACGGCCGAGCGGCTGCTCGGCGCGCTCGGCGCCCCCGAGCTCGACCTCGAGGGCGCCGCGTACGGCGCCCGCCCGGGCGGCGCCCGCGTGGAGAAGCTCCCGCCGCTCTTCCCCAAGCCGTCGTGATCGACAGCCACACCCATCTCGACCGTGGGCCTGCGCCCGAGGCCGAGCTGGTGGCCGCCGCCCGCGGCGTCGGCGTGCGGCGGATCCTCACGATCGGGATCGACGAGCGCTCCCGGCGCGCGGCGCTGGCCGCCGCCGAGGCCCATGAGGAGGTCTACGCGGCGATCGGGCACCACCCCAACAACGCGACCGGCTACGACGACACGATCACCGCCGAGCTGCGCGAGCAGGCCCAGCATCCGCGCTGCCTCGCGATCGGGGAGACCGGGCTCGACGACTACCGCGACTACGCCCCGCGGGCCGACCAGGAGCGCGCCTTCGCGGCCCACATCGGGCTCGCCCGCGAGCTGGGAAAGCCGCTCGTGATCCACACCCGCGCCGCCGAGGACGACACGATCAGGACGCTCGCCACGGAGGCCGAAGGGCTCGAGGTGATCCTCCACTGCTTCTCGATGCCGGATCGCCTCGACGAGTGCCTCGACCACGGCTGGTGGATCTCGTTCGCCGGCAACGTCACGTACCCGAAGGCGGCCGACCTGGCCGACGCGGCCGAGCGCGTGCCGCTCGACCGCCTGCTTGTGGAGACCGACGCGCCGTACCTCACGCCACAGGCCGAGCGCAAGCACCGCAACCAGCCGGCCTTCGTCGTGCACACCGCTCGCTTCGTGGCCGAGCGCCGGGGGATCGCGTACGAGGAGCTCGAGGCGGCCGTCGAGGCCAACGCGGCCCGGCTGCTGGGCTGGTGAGCGACCTCCCGGTCCAGCCGAGCCTGCGCCGCCTGCGCCAGTTCGGCATCCGGCCCAACCGGGAGCTCGGCCAGAACTTCCTGATCGACTCCAACCTGCTGGACGTCATCGGCCGTGCCGCGGCGCTCGCGCCGGACGACGTGGTGCTCGAGGTGGGCGGCGGGCTCGGCGTGCTCTCCGAGTACCTCGCCGGCCGTACCGCTCATGTGCACGTGGTCGAGGTCGACCGGCGGCTCGAGCCGCCCCTTCGCGACGCGCTCGACTCGCACCCGAACACGACCCTGCACCTTGCCGACGCCGTGAAGCTCGACCTCGCAGCGCTCGACCCGGCGCCGACCAAGGTCGTCGCCAACCTGCCCTACGGGGTGGCCGCCGGGGTCATCCTGCGCACGATCGAGCAGCTGCCCGAGGCGACCACATGGGTGGCGATGGTGCAGAAGGAGGTGGGGGAGCGCCTCGCCGCCGCGGCCGGGACGCCCGCCTACGGCGTCCCGTCCGTGCTCGCGCAGCTCGCCTGCGAGGTCCGGGTCCTGCGGCCCGTGGCCCGCACGGTGTTCCACCCGGTGCCGAACGTCGACTCCGTGCTCGTCGCCCTCACCCGCCGCGCTCCCGCGCCGCCCGGAGACCTGCGCAGGCTCGTCCACGACGGCTTCGCGCACCGGCGCAAGGCGCTCGCCCGTTCGCTGTCGCTCGCCCCGGGAGCCGACCCCGGCGTGCGCGAGCGCGTGCGCGAGGCGCTCGAAGCGATGGGCAAGCCTCCCGACGCGAGGGCCGAGTCGCTCACCCCCGAAGAGTGGCGCCAGCTTCACGCCCGCTTGGAGACGGCGTGCTGACGGCTCGCGCGCCGGGCAAGGTCAACCTCTCGCTGTTCGTCGGCGCGCCGCGCGAGGACGGCCTGCACCCGCTCGTGTCCGTCGTGCAGCCGGTGTCGCTGGCCGACGAGCTCACGCTCGAGCCGGCGCCGGAGGCCGCCGCCGACGAGGTGCGCTGCCCCGGCGTCGACGGCCCGAACCTAGGGGCTCGCGCCCTGGCCCTGTTCCGCGAGGCCACCGGATGGGACGCGCCGCCGCAGCGCCTCACGATCGTCAAGCGGGTCCCGGTCGCGGCCGGCATGGGCGGCGGCTCGGCCGATGCGGCCGCCGCGCTGCGCCTCGCCGCTCACGCCGCGGGCGGTGCCCCGCCGGAGCTGCTGCACGAGCTCGCCGCCGCGCTCGGCGCCGACGTCCCGGCGCTCCTGGCCGGCGGCCGCGTGCTGATGACGGGCGCCGGCGAGCACGTCGAGCGGCTGCCGGACCCAGAGCCGTTCGGCCTCGTGATCGTGCCCAGCGACGCCGCCCTCTCGACGCCGCAGGTGTACCGCGCGTTCGACGACCTCGGCGACGCGCGGACCGCGGACGAGCTGGAGAGCGCCGCGCAGGCAGCTCTCGCCGGTGGGCCGCCGCCGCCCGTCAACGATCTCGAGGCCGCCGCTCGACGGCTGTGCCCCGCGATCGACGCGGCGCTGGCGGCCCTCCGCTCGCATGGCGCGCAGGCCGCGATGGTGAGCGGCTCGGGGCCGACGGCGTTCGGCCTCTTCCCTTCCGTCGACGCCGCGCGGCAGGCGGCGGAGGCCATCCCGCGCGCCGTCGCCGTCGAGCCGGTCGGATCCGCCTTCGGGGAGGTCGAGCCGGCGTGAAGTGGAGCTGGCTGCTCGGCGCGCTCGCGCTGGCCGCGTTCCTGATCGTCCGGCGCCACCACCTCGGCCGCTGGACCCAGGCTGCGGGCTGGCTCGTCGTGGCCGGCGCCGGGGCGGTGGGCGTCGGCCTCGTCCACCTCCCCAACCTCGAGGAGCTGATGCTCGACGTCGGGCGGGCCCTCGGCCCCTGGACGTACCTCCTCGTCGGCATCCTCGCGTTCCTCGAGACGGGAGCGTTCATCGGCCTGATCGCGCCCGGGGAGACGACCGTGATCGTCGGCGGCGTCGTCGCCGGCCAGGGCGAGATCTCGCTGTATGTGCTGATCGGCATCGTGTGGGGGTGCGCCGTGGCCGGCGACCTCGCGTCCTACACCGCGGGGCGCAAGCTCGGCCGGGCGTGGCTGCTGCGCCACGGGGAGCGCGTGAAGATCACCGAGGACCGCCTGCGCAAGGTCGAGGAGTTCTTCGAGCGCCGCGGCGGGCTGACGATCCTCGTCGGGCGCTTCATCGGCTTCGTGCGGGCGCTGGCGCCGTTCATCGCCGGCACCTCGAACATGCCGCTGCGGCGCTTCCTCCCGTACGACGTCCTCGGCGCCGGCGCCTGGGCGGCCACCTTCTGCACCCTCGGCTACGTCTTCTGGCAGTCGTTCAACCAGCTCACGACCTACGTCTCCCGCGGTCTCCTGGCGTTCGGGACCGTGGCAGCGGTCGTGGTGGCCATCGTCTTCCTCGTCCAGCTGCGGCGCGATCCCGACAAGCGCGAGCAGGTCCGCGCGTGGCTCGAGGAGCGCGAGGACCGCCCCGGCTGGCGGGTGCTCGTGCGGCTCGGCGGACCGGCGTGGCGGCTCGTCGGGCGCCCCGCGGCGGGCGGTGCCGACCTCACCGCGCGCTTCGGCTGGGACCGGCTCACCCCCGGCCAACTCGGGCTGGAGCTGACGACGTTCCTCGCGCTGCTGGCGGTGGGCGGCTTCACGTTCTTCGTGCTCGGCGACGTCGCCGCCGACGCGGGGGTGCCGCGCATCGACCGGATCGGCGCGGACGTGGCGGAGGAGCTCAACATGGGCTGGCTCGTGGAGATCGCGAGGGTGGTGACCCGGCTCGGATCCCTTCCCGTGGCGGCCGCCGTGGTGCTCGTCACCGCCGCGTGGTCGGCCTCGAAGGGCCGCTGGGGCGACGCCGTGACGCTCGTCGCCGGCATGGCGCTGACGTTCGTGTTCGTCCACGTCGCCAAGACGGCGTACGGCCGCGCGCGGCCCTCGAACCCGCTGGTCGACGCTGAGCTCCACGCCTACCCGTCGGGCCACACCGCCTATGCCGTGGCGTGGGCTGTGTGCGCGGTCGTGCTCGTGCGCGCCGGGACGGGCTGGGCGGTGCGGTTCGCGGCTGTGACGGTGGCCATCGTGCTCGTCGCGGCGGTCGCGCTGACCCGCGTCTACCTGCGCGTGCACTACGTCACGGACACCATCGGCGGCGCCGCGCTGGCGACCGCAACGTGGTCGCTCGTGGCGGCTGTCGTGCTCGTCGCCGGGTACGTGCGCCACAATGGACGCCGAGTCGCATGATCGACGACCGGCTCACGCTCATCGTCATCGGGGTGGCGGCGTTCGTCTCGCTGACCCTCTGGATCGCCCTCATCGCCGTACCGGCGTGGCGGTCGTACTGGCGCATGCGCGAGCGCCTGCTCGCCCTCGTCATGAGCCTCTACGTGCTCGCCGCGTTCGTGACGGTCGGCGCGCTCGCGGGCGGCGTCGTGCTCTGGTACTACGACCGGCTGTGATGGGCGAGCCGATCCCCATCCGCCCGGAGCCGACCGCTGCGGGCCTCGACGCGCTCGCCGAGATCACCGAGGCGGTCGAGTCCGGGCTCGGGCTGCCGGAAGTGATCCGGGCCGCCTCGCGGGCGCTCGGCGCCTCGCTCGTGCTGATCGACCGGTCGAGCGCGGTGCTGGCCGTCGCCGCCCGCTCGACGGCCGATGAGCGAGCGTTGACGGCAGACGCCCAGGGCGTCGACACCCACGAGCTGCGGGTGGGGGACGAGGTCGTGGGCCGGCTGCGCGTGCGCGGCCGCTCGGGCGAGCCGCGGGCCGCGCTGCTGCGCGTCGTCACGACCCTGATCGCCTCCGAGGTCGAGCGCGTGCGCGCGCCCGAGCGCGCGTCCGAGGCCGCGCAGGCCGAGTACCTGGGCGCCGTCCTGCGGCGCGAGGTCACCGACCGCGCCGACATCGTGGCCGGCGCCGCCGAGCTGGGGGTGGACGTCGCGGCAGGCGCGGCGGTCGTCGTCGTGCGCGCCCGCCACTACGCACCCGCCGAGGACGACTGGCGCAGTCGCGTGCTCGCCGCCGCCGAGCGGGCGGCCCGGGCGAGCGCGCCCGGCTCCCTGGCGGCCGTGGTCGACACGCTGGGCGACAACACCGGCCACGTGGTCGTGATGCTCGTTGCGAGCGAGGACGGCGAGGTGCGCCGGGTGGCCGCGGCGATCGCGCGGGAGCTGCGCTCGAGCCTGCACGGGTTCCTGTTCGCCGTCGGCCACTCGCGGCTCGCCACCGATCCCGCCGACCTCTACCGCGCCGGCAACGAGGCGCTGCTCGCCGCGAACGTGGCCGAGGGCGGCCCGGAGGAGGGCGTGCTGGCCTTCGAGGAGACCGGCGCCTACCGGCTCCTGCTGCCGGCGATGAGCGAGGACCCCGCCGAGCTCCAGCGCTTCTTCGCCGAGACGGTGCAGCCGCTCGTCACCTACGACGAGCAGTACGAGACCGACCTCGTGCAGACGCTGGAGACGTTCCTCGACGCCGACGGCAATGTGGCCGGCACCGCCCAGCGCCTCTACACCCACCGCCACACGATCCGCTACCGCCTCGAGAGCGTGCGCGACCTCACGGGCCTCGACGTGTCGTCGACCGACGGGCGCGAGAAGCTCGGCCTCGGCCTCAAGGCGATGCGCGTGCTCGGCATTGCCGCCCCGCGCGGCCCGGCCACCGAGGCCGGCGCAGAGGGCGGACGCGTGCCCAGGGACCCCAAGGACCGGTAATCAAGGCGCTCGCGCGAGCTTGCGAGTACGAGTAAGCCGCACTAGAAGATCTCCGGGCACCAGGGCGCCCGGAGGCCGGCGAACGAGCGGCTGACGGGGGCGAGCGCGCCGGTGCGCAGCTCGCCGACGCGCCCGGCGCGGGCGAGCAGCTCGAGCGTCGGGCCGCCGAGGTACGCGGCGCCGATCTCGGCGCTGCTGAGCGCGAGCGCCGCCGGGAGCGAGGTGCGCGCGCAGGTCGCCGCGCTGCCGTCCCAGCGCAGCGCCCAGCGCCCGGCGTTCCACGGGCAGACGTCGTCGGCGACCTCGAGCACGACCTCGAACGGCTCGCCGTAGGTGCGCTCGGACAGCGCCCGCGGCACGTCGACGACGCGCAGCCACAGCCCGTCGCTGAGCTCGGTCCGCACCGCGCGCGCCTCGCCGATCATGTGCGGCAGCGGCTCGTCGACCGGCGCCCCGTCCCACACGATCCGGGTGGTGAGGTCCAGCCCGAGCAGGAAGTCCCAGATCGCGGCGTGGCCCGCCGGCGTCGACGCGAGCAGCTCGCGCACGCGCACCTCACCCGACGGTCGGCCGTGCTCGAATCCCCGCTTGATCGCGAAGAGCGCGTAGGCAACGCCGTCGACGACCGCCGCCCGCAGCGGCTCGGCGCCCTCGCGGTCGCGCTCGGGGTTACGCAGGCGGGTGGGCCACCAGTTGCCGTGGCGGTCGAGCATCCCCGGCACCGTGGGGCGGACGGCGTCGTGCAGGGCGCGCATCGCGTCGACCGCGTCGGCGGGGTCGTGGAGGGTGGCCGGGAGGCCGGGCGCGGCGCGGAGCAGGGCGTCGGGCTTGGTGATGTCGAGCTCGGCGGACAGGGTGGCCATGCCGTAGCCGAACCGCCCGTAGATGGCCGACTCGGACGCCCACAGCGCGGCGATCGCCTCGCGCCCGGCCTCGTGCACGTCGGCGAGCTGGCGGCGCATCAGCGCGCTCAGCATCCCGCGACGGCGGTGCGTGGGCTGCACCCCGACCATCGTCACGGCCGCCAGCGGCACGACCGCGCCGGGGACGGTCAACTCGCGCGTGAAGATGCCGGCCGCGGCGACGATCCGCCCGTCGTCGCGCAGCACGAGCGTCCGCTCGACCTCGACGTTCTCGACACGCGCCTCGACCTCGTCCTCGGGCACCACGTAGTGGAACGCGTGGAAGACCGAGCGCACGAAGTCGGGGATCTCATCGCTGCGAATCGGAGCCGGGTCCACCGCGCGGAGCTTATGCATACTCCCGCGCCATGCCGATCGCGATCATCACCGGCTCGGGGACGCACTCGCTGCCCGGCTTCGAGTCCGCCAAGCCCGAGCTGGTCGGGACCGACTGGGGCGACGCGCTCGTCACGCGCGGCGTCCTCGCGGGGACCGAGGTGCTGCACATCTCCCGCCATGGCGAGGGGCACCGGCGGCTGTCGAACGTCGTCACGCACCGGGCGAACGTCGCCGCGCTCGCCCAGCTCGGCGTGCGGGCGGTGATCGCCGTCACCGTGTGCGGAGCGGTCGACCCGGAGGTCCAGCTCGGCTCCGTCACCTGCTTCGACGACCTGCACTTCCTCGCCAACCGGCTCGGCGACGGCGAGCTGGTCACGTTCTACCCCGAGCCAGGCGACCGCCGCCGCGGGCACTGGATCTTCGAAGGGCCGTTCTCCCAGCCGCTGCGCGAGGCGCTGCTCGCGGGCGCCCGCGCGGCGGCCATCGACGTGCGCGACGGCGGCGTCTACGGCCACGTCGACGGGCCGCGCTTCAACACCCGCGCCGAGATCCGGGGGCTCGCGGCGTGCGGGGTCACCCACGTCTCGCAGACCGGCGGGCCTGAGGCGGTGCTGTGCGGGGAGGCCGAGCTGCCATACGCGCTGCTGGGCTACGCGACCGACTACGCGAACGGGGTCAAGGCGGAGGCGACGCCCGTGCAGACGCTGCTCGACATGATGGCCGCGAGCACGGAGACGTTCGCCGCGCTGCTGGCCGAGGGCGTGCCGCGCGCCGCGGCCGCCGACCTCGCGCCGACCGGCACGGTGTATCGCATCGAGAGCGGCTAGCGGACGACGCGCACTGTGGTGCGGGCGCTGCCGGTGATGACCTGGTCCGGGTCGAGGAACGCGCGCCCGCTCTTGCTGCCGAGCCGGAGCTCGACGCCGTCCCAGCGCCGGAGCCCCTCGATCTCGTCGATCAGATCGTTGAGGCTCGCCGGCCCGTCGTCGAGCTCGTCCTCGGGGTCGGCGCCCAGGAGGGCCTCGAGCAGGTCGCTCTCGTCGCGGGACTCCTCGAAGCCGCTGAGCCTGAGCGTGCGCCGGCCCGGCTTCACCCGCGGGATGCGCACGCGGTAGCGCTTGGTGAACGTCGCGCCGCGGATGCGCTGGAGCTTGACCCGCAGCGTGACCTTCTTGCCGCGCCGCACGCGCCGGGGCGCGTCGACGCCGCGCAGCAGCGCCAGCCGCTCCCCGCGCTTGAGGTCGACCCGGGCCCGCAACGAGGTGACGTGCGGGGTCCGGCCCTCGAAGGCCTCTACCAGCGCGATCGCGTCGCTGACGTCGAAGGCGGCCGGGAACGCGATCGGGTTGCTGAGCGCCCCGGCCATCGGGTCGAAGATCGTCGACGACAGGTAGCGATTGCAGAAGCGCGCGGGGCGCTTCGGGCGCTCGCGGAGGCGGATCGTCATGCACATGCGCCCGGTCAGGCGGCCGGGCGCGCTCTGCATGACCGTGCCGGTGGCCTGGGCGACGGCGAGCGGAGCGACGGCTCCGAGCCCGGTGAAGCCGGTCGGGTTGTCGAGGTCGGTCTCGTCGGCCACCGTCGTCTCCACGAAGCGGGTGGCACCGGTGTCGCCGTCGCGAGCGAACGCCTGGACGGCGGTGGTCGTGGGGAGTGCCCCGACGCGGCCGACGACCGCGGCGGAGGCGTCGTTGGTCAGCGTGCCAAGGTCATGGCCGGCGAAGCCGAGCTTGTAGGAGCCGCCGGTGATCGCCGCGTTCGGGTCGTTGATGACCCTGAAGATGTAGGCGTCCTGGAGGAGCAGCGAGCGCGCGCCGGCGTTCTCGAACGGATGCCCGAAGGCCCACACGCGATCGGCGTCGGTGTACGCGACGGTGCCCAACGCCGAGACCCGCACGTCTCCGCTCGAGTACCCCGCCGCCACGGCCGAGCCCGGCTGGAGCGTCTGCGGCGGGAAGCTGCCGAGCGGGCCGGCGGGGATCGCGGTGACCGGCCGGCCGACGCGCTTCCCGGCGCGCTCGAGTGCCCGCCCCAGCGCGGGGTGCAGCCCGCTGACCGTGAGCGGCGCCATGAGCGGCCGGGTGCCCTCCCGACGGATGCGCCGGAGGGCGGTCGCGGCGCGCGGCGAGGCGGCGGCCCGGCCGGCCCGCGGCCGCGGCGGGTCGACGGGGTTCGCGAGCATCGACTCGATCGGCGTGGCCAGCACCACCTTCCCGCCGTAGTCGCCGATCGACTGCGAGATCGCGCCGATGTTGCGCCCGCCGCAGTACACGGGCGAGCCGGAGAAGCCGGGGCCGACGCCGGTCCGGTCCACGGCCGGGCCGGACGCCTCGACGAGGATCATCGCCGTCCCCGAGCCCGGCTCGCTGTCGACGACGTCGATCACCTCGACGTCGAACGCGGAGATCGCCGTCCCCCGGACCACCGAATAGCCGGTGCACTGCATCCCG
Source organism: Solirubrobacteraceae bacterium (assembly GCA_035717845.1). GTDB lineage: Bacteria > Actinomycetota > Thermoleophilia > Solirubrobacterales > Solirubrobacteraceae > DASSUW01. The sequence continues at coordinate 7,199 of DASTIC010000220.1, read as the reverse complement.
CTCTGCACCTCCGAGAGGGGCATGATCGGGTCCCCGGCGGCGGCGGGAGCGGCAGGCAGCAGGCAGGCGGCGAGCGTGGCGGCCGCGAGGAGGGGAGCGCGCATCGGATGGGCAATGTAGTCGCGCGACGAGGCTCACGAGGACCGGATCCCGGATGTGGCCGAAATCCGACGCCGACAGATCCTCGAAGCGCTCCGACCGGGCCCGGTGAGCCCAGGCGACCTCTTCACCGCCGCGACGGCGACCGCCATAGGTCGGCGACGCGCCGCTCCTCGCCCTCGCCGACGACCTTGCTTCGCTGGCTGGGGGTGTCCACCTCGGTCCCGGCGGACCCGGCTGGGCCCACAGCGCCACGTCACGCCGCCCGATTCCCCTCGACTGAGGAGTCTTTAGACGCCTATTTCCGGTGCAAATCCGGCACAAAGTTCGTACGCGGCTGTCCGGAAGCGTAAATACGCAAAAGTCCGCAAATAGCGACCTTCTGAGGTGGACTCCGCGGGGTTGGTTCGGCATAGCTCCACCGATGGCCGAGCCCGTTCCATTCGTCGCCCTCGACCGCGAGCACGCGGCGATCGCGGCGGAGCTCCAGGCGGCCTTCGACCGCGTGGTACGGCGGAGCGCGTTCATTCTCGGCGAGGAGGTCAGCCGGTTCGAGTCCCGATGGGCCGCGGCGTGCGGCACCACGTACTGCGTCGGCGTCGCCTCCGGTACCGCAGCGCTCACGCTGCTCATCCGGGCCGCGGGCATCGGACAAGGGGACGAGGTCATCGTTCCCGCCCACACGTACATCGCCTCGGCTCTCGGCGTCATCGATGCCGGCGCGACACCCGTGCTCTGCGACGTCGAGGACGGGAGCGGCCTCATCGACGCGGACGCCGCGGCCGCCGCCGTGACGCCTCGCACGGCGGCGATCCTCGCTGTCCACCTGTACGGCCAGGTCTGCGCCATGCCGGCGCTCGACCGCTTGGCGAGGCGGCACGGCCTCGCGCTCTTCGAGGACGCGGCGCAGGCGCACGGGGCGACATGGACGGGTCGCCCGGCCGGCTCGCTCGGCGACGCGGCGGCGTTTTCGTTCTACCCGAGCAAGAACCTCGGCGCTCTCGGCGACGGCGGGGCGATCTGCACGGACGACGCGGCGATCGCCGAGCGCGCGCGTCGCCTGCGCGATCTCGGACAGCGACGCAAGGGCGAGCACGTGGAGCTCGGCGTCAACGCGCGGCTGGACGGACTGCAGGCGGCGCTTCTGAGCGTCAAGCTCTCCCGCCTTCAGCATGGCAACGAGGCCCGGCGCCGGCACGCTGCGACCTACCGCGAGCGGCTCGCCGGCCACGCCCGGCTGCTCGACGAGCGCGCCGCGAGCCCGTGCGTCTACCACCTCTTCCCGGTGCGCGTCCCGCTGCGCGATGCGGTCGTCGAAGAGCTGCGCCGCGCCGGCGTGGGAACCGGCGTGCACTACTCGCCTGCGCTGCACTGGCAGCCGGCTCTCCAGGGCCGCGTCGTGGCTCCGTACCACCTTCCCCGCGCGGAGGCATGGGCCGCCGAGGAGCTCTCGCTGCCGATGTCGCCGGCGCTCCGGGACGACGAGATCGCGCGCGCCGCGGACGCGTGCGTGTCCGCCGGCCGGCGGATCGCCGACCTCGAGGAGGCGCATGTATAGATCCCGGATCCGCCGGTCGGTGAACGTCGCCGTCGTCGGGCTCGGCTACTGGGGCCCGAACCTCCTCCGCGTGCTCGCCGACGATCCGGCCATCGAGATCGCCTGGATCTGTGACCGCAATCCGGAGCGCCTCGCTCGGTTCCATCGACGCCATCCGCTCGCTCGGACCACCGCGGACATCGGGCCGATCCTGGAGGATCCGCGCGTGGACGCGGTCGTCCTGGCGACGCCCGTGTGCACGCATTACGACCTCGCGGCGGCAAGCCTGGCGGCGGGGAAGCACACGTTCATCGAGAAGCCCCTGGCGCCGTCCGCGGCGCTGGCCGACGAGCTGATCGCCTTGGCCGATCGCACCGATCGCCTGCTGATGTGCGGGCACACGTTCCTCTACAGCCCACCGGTGCGTGCCGTCAGGCGGATGGTCGAGAGCCAGGTCCTGGGCGAGCTCTACTTCGTCTCCTCGAGCCGCGTCAATCTCGGCCCGTATCGCTCCGACGTCAGCGTGGTCTGGGACCTGGGGCCGCATGACTTCAGCATCCTCCTGTACTGGTTCGGCGAGCTCCCGTTGACCGTGCAGGCGACGGGACGTGATGCGCTGATCAGCGGCATCGCCGACGTCGCCTTCGTCGCCATGACGTTCCCCGGCGACATCGTCGCCAACGTCGAGCTCAGCTGGCTGGCCCCGAGCAAGCTGCGGCGGACCGTGCTCGTGGGCAGCGAGAAGATGGTCGTCTACGACGACGGCTCCCCGGAGCCGATACGGCTGTTCGACCGCGGCATCGTCCTCGGGCAGCCCGAGTCCTTCGGCCAGAACCACCTCGCGTACCGCAGCGGCGAGATCATCTGCCCGGAGCTCGAGATCTGCGAGCCGCTCGTGGTCGAGCTGGCGGAGTTCGTGCGGGCCGTGCGTCACGGCGACCGGCTCGAGGCACAGCGCCGGCTCGCCCGCGACGTCGTCGTGGTCAGCGAGGCGGCGGAGTACTCGCTGAAGGCCGGAGGCGCGCCGGTGCCGCTCGTCGATGACCTCGCCGCGGAGGCCGTGGCATGACCGTGGCCAAGCGCGCGATCGACATCGGGTGCGCGGCGCTCGGCCTGGCGCTGCTGATGCCGTTCATGCTCGTCGTGGCGATCGCGATCTCGTGCAGCTCGCCCGGTGCGCCGATGTTCCGTCAGCGCCGCGCCGGACGCGGCGGTCGTGAGTTCGGGATGTGGAAGTTCCGCACCATGGTCACCGGGGCCGAGCAGCTCCGCCCGCTGCTGATCGGGGAAAGCCGGGACGCCGACTGGCTGGACCTGGAGCGGGACCCGCGGATCACGCGGCTGGGGCGCCTGTTGCGGCGCACCAGCCTCGACGAGCTGCCGCAGCTGATCAACGTGCTGGCGGGGCATATGAGCCTGGTTGGTCCGCGGCCGCTTCCGCTCGAGGAGCAGGCGCGGGTCCCGTCGTGGGCGGATGCACGAGCCGTCGTGCGCCCCGGGATCACGGGTCTGTGGCAGGTGCGCGGTCGGGCGTCGCTCGGATTCACCGAGATGCTGCAGCTGGACTGCGAGTACGTGCGGCAGGCGACGCTCTGGGGCGATCTGAAGATCCTCGCCCGGACCGTGCCGGCCGTACTGGCGGCAAGGGGCGCCAGGTGACGCCCGACGACCGCTTCTACCTGGAGGAGCGCTACGTGCAGCGGCCGCGATTGGCGCGCTTGCTTCCGCTCTTCTACCGGCTCAAGCCGTGGATCCCCCGCCCCGCCCAGATGCGCATGCGGCGCTCGCTGGCGCGCCGCCAGCGTCATCGCCACGAGGCGCAGGGACGGTTTCCGCGCTGGCCGATCGAGCCGCTGCTCGTCGAGCAGCACGAGGTCCTCCTGCGCGAGCGCCTGCGGCGCTCACACCGGCCCCGCATCCCGGTGCTGGGCACGTGGCCGCGAGGGCACCGCTTCGCGTGGACCGTGACCCACGATGTCGAGGGGCCGAAGGGCATCGCCAACGTGGGGCCGCTGCTCGAGATCGAGCGCCGGCACGGCGTGGTTTCGGGCTGGTTCTTCGTCGCCGACGACTATCCACTCGATCCGGAGGTGCTCGACACAGTCCGCGCCGCGGGGGGCGAGGTCGCTCTCCACGGCCTCCACCACGACGGCCGGCTGTTCCAGAGCCGCGAGCACTTCGAGCGCCAGATCCCGCGGATCCAGTGGTACCTGCGCGAGTGGCGCGCCGAGGGCTTCCGCTCGCCGGCGACGCATCGGAACGCCGCCTGGATGCCGGAGCTCGGCGCGCGCTACGACTCCTCGTTCCCCGACACCCATCCGTTCGACGCGCAGCCGGGCGGCTGCTGCTCGATTCTCCCGTACTTCCTGGGCGACCTCGTCGAGCTGCCGATCACGCTGCCGCAGGACCACACGATGTTCGAGCTCCTGCAGGAGCGCGACATCTCGCTGTGGCGGGAGAAGAGCGAGTGGATCGCCGACCGCGGAGGGCTCATCACCGTTCTCGTCCATCCCGACTACGCGGCCTCGGACCAGCGACGGAGCCACTACGACGAGCTGCTCACCTTCCTCCGCGGCCTGCGCGGCGGCTGGCACGCCCTGCCCCGGGAGATCGCGGCCTGGTGGCGCAGGCGGGCGGCGCTCGAGGCCGAGCTCGGAGAGGACGTCGCAGACCAGCAGGCGCTGGCGGCCGCCGGGGCGGTGTGCTGGTGGGCCTCTGAGAGGGACGGTGAGATCGAGATCGAGACGGAGGACCATGCGCATGCCTGAGCAAGCGCCGTCGAAAACGCCGGGCGAAGCCCTCGAACGCTATGTGTCGACGCTGCGGCGCCGGTGGCCGCTGGCCGCGGCGATCGTGGTCGTCGCGATGCTCGCCGCGCTCGTCGTGGCGATGGCACGCCCGAAGTCCTACGAGGCCACGGCCAAGGTCCTGCTCGGCCAGCAGCGCCAGGTCGAGATGGTTCTCGGCACCGGTGACTACTCGTCGGATCCAGAGCGGGAGCTCAACACCAGCGTCCAGCTCATCAGGCTGGAGCCGATCGCGGACGGCGTTCGCCGCGAGCTTGGCCTGCGGGAGTCGCCGGCCGCCCTCGTGGCACGCGTGACCACGGCGGTCGACCACAACTCGAACATCGTGGCGATCACCGCCTCCGACGGCGACGCGAAGCGCGCCGCGGCGATCGCGAACGCGTTCGCGGCCGGGTACCGCGAGTACAGGGCGCGCTCTGCACGCGCCGCGGTCGAGGACGCGATCGCCTCTGCCCGGGCTCGCCTGGCCGGGCTCGAGAGCGAGCCCGAGAGGCGTGCCCTCGGCGCGGAGCTGACTCGGCTCGAGGTGGCGCAGGCGTTGCAGACGGGCGGGGTGCAGGTCGTCCACGAGGCCACCGCCGGGTCCGCGACCAGCCACCCGCGGCCGCTGAGGGCGGCGCTTCTGGGCGGACTGGTGGGCTTGATGGCGGCTGCGCTCGCGATCGTCGTGCTGGCGCGCACCGATCGGCGGGCGGGCGGCGACGACGACCTCGAGGAAGTCACCGGCCGCCGAGTCGTGGCGCACATCCCGCGGTCTCGCTCGGCGGCCGCGGACGCGATGATGACGCTGGCTCTGTCGATCGCTCGCGGAGGCGTGGGCCGGAGCCCGGCCGGCGTCCTGCTGCTGACCTCCGCAGGTCCTGACGAGGGCGCCCCCGAGGTGGCCGTCGGCCTGACGCGGGCGTTCGGCGCGGTGGGGCTGAAGACGGTCGCGATCGAAGCCGACTTCCGCCGGCCCAGCTTCTCGGAGACGCTCGGGCTCACGGAAGCCGGAGGGCTGGTGGCGGTCCTCGCCGGAAGGAGGGAGCTCGAGACCGAGCTCGTCGCCATCGGGCCCGAGGCGGCCGTCCTCCCGGCCGGAGGCACTGCCAAGCTGCCGCAGGCGCTGCTGGCGGGCGAGCGCATGGCGGCGACCGTCGAGGAGGCATGCGGACGAAGCGACGTGGTGCTGCTACTGGCCTCGCCCGTCGGCATGTTCGGCGACGCGGTCGCCCTCGCCGGCGTCGTCCACGAGGCGCTCCTCGTGGCGCGCGTGGACGTCACCCGCCCTGACGAGCTGGGGCGCGCGGTAGCGGCGCTGACGGAGGCGGGCATACCGCCGGCCGGCGTCGTCTCCACCGAGCGGCCGGCCCGGCGACCCCTCACGGCGATGCTGAGCGCGTACCGCCGACACGTGCCGGAACGTGAGGCCAAAGCGAGCTCCGCGACCTCGGAGGTGACGGTGGGATGACGGGGGTGCACGACGTCGCTGTGATCGGCGCCGGACCCTACGGGCTCGCCGCTGCGACGCATCTGCGTGCCCGTGGGCTCGACGTGCACCCGCTCGGCCGTCCGATGGACCTTTGGGAGCGCATGCCGGTCGGCATGCTGCTGCGCTCGTCGTGGGAGGCCTCGACGATCGCAGACCCCGACCGAGCCCTCACCCTCGACGCGTATGAGGCCGCGCACGACCTCCGCCTCGCGCGACCGATCCCGCTCGACGACTTCCTGCGCTACGCGCGCTGGTACCAGCGCCAGGCCGTACCGGACGTCGACACGCGACGCGTCGTCAGCCTCGAGGCGGCGGGCAGCCGGTTCGAGCTCGGCCTCGATGACGGCGACGCGCTGCACGCCGGGCGCGTCGTGATCGCCACCGGGCCGGCCGATCACGCGCACCGCCCACGCGCGTTCGCCGGGATCCCCGCGCCTGCGGTCCGGCACTCCTCCGAGCTCCTGGAGCCGGCCGAGTTCGCCGGGCAGCGCACGGCGATCGTCGGCTCGGGTCAGAGCGCGATCGAGCTCGCCGCGCTGCTCCATGAAGCGGGGGGCGACGTGGAGGTGATCGCCCGCGCCGACCGGATCCGCTGGTTGCGCCGCAGCGGTTGGCTGCATGGGCGCGACGGCCTGCTGCGCCGGCTCCTGTACCCGCCGACCGACGTCGGCCCCGTCGGTCTCAGCCACCTGGTCGCCCTCCCGAACGCGTTCCGCCGCGTGCCGGTCCGGCTCGGCGACCGGATCGCCTACCGGTGCATCCGCCCCGCGGCCGCGGGGTGGCTCGTCGACCGCACCGCCGCCGTGCGGCTCACGCTGGGCACGCGGATCGCCTCCGTGACGCCCGTGGCCGACCGGCTGCGCCTCGCGCTGGGCGACGGCACGGCCCGCGAGGTCGATCGGGTCGTCCTGGCGACCGGATTCGACGTCCGCGCCGACCACCACCCGCTCCTCGGGGCGGGGCTGCGCGCACGACTGCGGACCCGCGACGGCGCCCCGCTGCTCGCCGACGGGTTCGAGTCCAGCGTGCCCGGGCTGCACTTCGTCGGCGCCTTCGCGGCCGGGAGCTACGGGCCGGTCATGCGCTTCGTATCGGGCACCCCGTTCACCGGCCGGGCGTTGGCGCGCCACCTCGGAGGACCGCGCCGCCTGATGGCCGTGCGCCCGGAACCAGCATCGGCCTCGGTCTGAGCGATGGGGAGCACCGGAGCAGTCGTGACCGGCGCCAGCTACAGAGCGCTGGCCGTCGTGCGCAGCCTCGGCCGTCACGGGATCCCCGTCCGCGT
>DASTIC010000219.1:0-4490 GCA_035717845.1 Solirubrobacteraceae bacterium | reverse complement strand
GTGATGCTCCTCTTCATCATCGGCGCGCTCGTCGCGCTTCTGCTCAACCCGTTCGTAGGGCTGCTGCGGCGGGTGGGCTTCCCGCGCGGGGTGGCCGTGCTGATCGTGATGCTGGGCGTCGTCATGGCGGTGACCGGGATCGGCTTCCTGCTCGCCAACCCCGTCGCGGAGCAGGTGGACGCGTTCCGCGACAACGTGCCGGAGATCGTCGACGACGCGAACGCCTCGCTTGCCGACGTGCAGACCTGGCTCGACGACAACGGCGTCAACGTGCAGATCGCCGACGAGGGGCAGACCGCGCTCGGCACCCTCGGCCGGAACCTGTCGGAGGGCTCGGGCGAGCTCGTCGCGTTCACCCAGGACGCGCTGCGCACGCTGGTCGAGGCGTCGCTGGCGCTGATCCTGATCATCGTGATCAGCGTCTACATGCTCTTGTACGGCGAGCGCATCGGGACCGCCGTTCGGTCGGTGGTCCCGCGCGGCGACGGGACGCCGGAGGACGACTACCCGACGCGGATCCAGCAGGCCGTGTTCGGCTACGTCCGCGGCCAGCTGCTGTTCTCGCTCATCATGGGCACCAGCGCGGGCCTGCTGCTGTGGGTGATGGGCTCGCTCGGCATCTTCCCCGACGGCAAGACGTACGCGTTCTTCTTCGGGGCCTGGTACGGGTTCGCGGAGCTGATCCCCTACGTCGGCCCGGCGATCGGCGCCGCGCCGCCCGTGCTGATCGCGCTGTTCAGCGGCGAGCCGCTCGACGCGCTGTGGCTGACGATCGCCTTCACCGCGCTCCAGCAGATCGAGGGCCACATCGTCGCGCCCACCGTGTTCTCCCAGGCGCTGCGCATCAACCCGCTGCTGGTGATCTTCGCGCTCCTGCTCGGCGGGCAGATCTACGGCGTCATCGGCGCGTTCATCTCGCTGCCGTTGGCCGCGATCGTGCGCGAGAGCGTCGTCTACTTCCGCCGCCATCTGGTCTTCGAGCGCTGGGACCTCCCGTCGGCGGCCGAGCCGGTTCCCGACGCGCCGCCCTCGCCGGCGCGGACCTGCCCGGAGTGCGGTGCGCCGCGCATCGAGGGCGCGACCGCGTGCCCGGCGTGCGGCACCGAGCTGGGGGAGGCGGACGCCCAGGCGGCGGCCGCCTCGACGGCTCCCCGCTAGTGGCTCCCCACGCAGGCCCTGACGTGCTTGGATCGATCGCTGATCACCGCCTGGCTGTGTCCTCAACCCTTGAAATCCCAAAAGATTCCTGCGGGTCTGCGTCCTTGCCAGGCGGCGCCAGCGACCGCCCAAGCACGCCACGACCTACATGAGAAACCACTGATGCGCGCGGACGCCATCGTCAAGCGCTACGGCGCCAGAGAGGCGCTGCGCGGCGTGTCTTTCGACGTGGCGGGAGGCGAGAAGGTCGCGGTGATCGGGCCCAACGGGGCGGGCAAGACGACGCTGCTCCAGATCCTCGCCGGCGTGCAGAGGGCCACGTCGGGCTCGGTGACGCTCGACGCGGGCGCGGTGGGCTGGGTCCCGCAGCACCCGGCGCTCTACGGGAAGCTGTCGGTGGCCGAGAACCTGCGGCTGTTCGCCCGGCTGGAGCGGGTGTCGGACGTCGAGCGGACCGTCGAGCGGATGCTCGAGCAGACCGCCCTGCGCGAGCGGGCGGGCGACGAGGTGAGCCGGCTGTCGGGCGGCAACCGCCAGCGCGTCAACATCGCGCTCGGGCTGCTCGCCGAGCCGGCCGTGCTCCTGCTCGACGAGCCGTCTGCGTCGCTCGATCCGCGCCAGCGCGATCGGCTGTGGCAGTTCCTGTCCGGCCTCGGGACGACGGTGCTCTTCTCCACGCACGACGTCGGCGAGGCGGAGCGCCACGCCGACCGCCTGCTCGTGCTGGCCGACGGCGAGCTGCTGTTCACCGGTACGCCGGCCGAGCTGGAGACGGCGACCGGCGCCACCGCGGCCGCGCCGGACTTCGAGACCGCCTTCGTCCGCTTCCTGCACGAGAAGGGCCACTGACGTGCGCTGGCTGCTGCTCAAGGACCTCCAGATCCTGCGCCGCTCGCCGCTCCTCGTCGCGCTGCTCGTGATCTACCCGATCGTCATCGCCGTCCTCTTCGGGCTGGCGCTCTCCGGCGGGCCGGAGAAGCCGCGCGTCGCCTTCGCGAACCTCATCCCGCCCGGCGAGAGCGACTTCTCCGTCGGCGGCCGCACGCTCGACGCCGCCGACTACGCCGGGCGCCTGTTCGCCTCGATCGACCCGATCAGGGTCGACACGCGCGAGGAGGCGATCGACAGGGTCCGCTCCGGCGACGCCCTCGGCGCGCTCGTGCTCCCCGAGGACGCTGCGGACCGCCTACGGTCGACGCTCGGGCTCGGCGGCGGCGACCCGCCGACCGTCGAGGTCTACTACAACGCCGAGGACCCGGTGAAGCGCCGCTTCGTCGAGGCCACGATCGAGGCCCGGCTGGCCGAGGCCAACGACGCGCTCTCCGACGTCGTGCTGCGGGAGGCGGCGCGCTACATCGACGTCATCGTGCGCGGGGGCGACGTCGACCTGCCGATCGTGGGCGCGATCGAGATCCTCGGCCTCGAGCGCTCGCGCGCGATCATCGACAGCGTGGCGCAGGGCCTGCCGCGCGACGCGCCCGAGCGGGTGGCGCTCGAGCAGGTCTCGCGGTTCGCCCGGCTGGCGGGCGAGAACCTGGACGTCTCGCGGCCGATCCTCGCGTCGATCGGCTCGCCGGTGGAGGTCGACCAGAAGGTCGTCGACGGGAGCCGCACCTCGCTCGACGCGTTCGCCGTCGCGGTGGCGGTCGCCTTGTCGCTGATGCTCGTGACGCTGCTGCTCGCAGCCGGGCTGCTGGCGCTCGAGCGCGAGGAGCAGGCGTTCGGCCGCCTCGTCCGCGGGCTCGTGTCGCGCAGCTCGCTGCTGCTCGAGAAGGTGGTGCTCAGCGCGCTGTGCGCGCTGGCGGTGACGCTGCTGATGCTGTTCGGGCTGGCCGCGTTCGTCGGGCTCGACTGGGGCCGCGTGCCCGCCTGGCTGGCCGCCCTCGCGGGCGGGGCACTCGGCTTCGCCGCGATGGGCGTGGCCATCGGCGGACTGACGCGCGAGGTCCGCGCCGCGTCGCTTCTCGCCTTCCTGCTGGCGCTGCCGATCGTCTTCCTCGGTCTCGTGCCGTCGGGCAGCGTGAGCCCGGCGCTCTACGACACCGTCAACGTCGCGTCGGGGCTGTTCCCGTTCAAGCCGTCGCTGCGCGCGCTCGACGGCGCGATCAACGGCGGGGAGCTGCTGCTGCCCCTTCTGCACCTCCTCGGGCTCACCGCGGCGTTCTTCGTCGTGGCGCGGATCGCCATCCGCAGGTTCGGCTGACACCGTAACGTCGCACGGAGGTCGCCGGGCGGGGTTTCGGGCGACCGGAGGGCGAAACCTATTATCTGATGTCGTGTTCCCTGCCACCCGACTCCGGCGGCTCCGCCGCACCGGCCTCCTGCGAGGCCTGGTGCGCGAGACCGAGCTGTCGGTCTCCCACCTGATCCTCCCGATGTTCGTCGTCGCGGGCGGGGAGCGGCGCATGCCGATCCCGTCGCTGCCCGGCGTCGACCACCTGTCGATCGACGGCGCCGTCGAGGAGGCGGGGATCGCCGCCGAGCTCGGCATCCCGGGCGTGCTCCTGTTCGGCTTGCCGGCCGACAAGGACGAGCAGGGCTCCGGCGCCTGGGACGACGAGGGCGTCGTTCAGCTCGCCACGCGCGCGATCAAGGCCGCCCACCCCGACCTGCTGGTCATCACCGACCTCTGCCTGTGCGAGTACACGAGCCACGGGCACTGCGGGGTGCTGCGCGCCGACGGCGTGGTCGACAACGATGCGACGCTCGACCTGCTCGCGCGCACGGCGGTGGCGCAGGCTGAGGCGGGCGCCGACGCGGTGGCACCGAGCGACATGATGGACGGGCGGGTCGGCGCGCTGCGGGCCGCGCTCGACGACCACGGCCTCTCGGAGACGCCGATCATCGCCTACAGCGCGAAGTTCGCCTCGGCGTTCTACGGCCCGTTCCGCGAGGCCGCCGACTCCGCGCCCCAGCAGGGCGACCGGCGCGGCTACCAGATGGATCCCGCCAACGCCCGCGAGGCGCTGCGCGAGGTGGCGCTCGACATCGCCGAGGGGGCCGACGTCGTGATGGTCAAGCCCGCGCTCCCGTACCTCGACGTGATCCGGCGGGTGCGCGAGAGCACCGAGGCGCCGGTCGCGGCGTATAACGTCAGCGGCGAGTACGCGATGGTCAAGGCTGCCGCCGCGCAGGGCCTGATCGACGAGCGCGCTGCCGTCCTCGAGGCCCTGACCGGCATCCGCCGCGCGGGAGCCGACATCGTGATCACCTACCACGCGAAGGACGTCGCGCGATGGCTTCCCTGAAGGTCCGCTCCCGCCGCGACGGGGCGGCGATCCCGCTCGACGAGGCGGACAAGAAGCTCCTCAACCTGATGCAGGGCAGCTTCG
>DASTIC010000218.1:0-7705 GCA_035717845.1 Solirubrobacteraceae bacterium | reverse complement strand
GCCTTCCAGCGCGGCCGGCGTCCCGGGAAGCCGCCCCACCTCGGTCCAGCCGCCGGTCGGTTCGCTCGCCTTACGGATGACGCCTTCGAGGTCGACTGCGATCAGGCCGAGGTCTCGGTTCCAGGTGACCATCCCGCCCAGAGCGGGCGCCAGCTTGCGCCGCCGTCGCGGGAGACCAACCACGTGTCTCGCCGAGCGCGACGCTCACTTGTGGGTCTTGTGGGTCGACGGCCAGCCCGAGGAGGCCCTCCGGCGGCGCGAGGCGCTCCCAGTTGCGGCGTCGGTCGTCGCCGCGAGTGGCGTGGACGGTGAGCTACTCGCCAATCACTGTTGCTGCGCGGCGAGTGCTGCTCGATGCGCTGGACACACGAGTCAGTCACGGCACACGGATCCGATCGGATCCATCGGGTGGACCGAGCGCACCGGAGGAGTGCTCACCACGCGCGAATGCCTGTCGCTTGCCGGGCCCCTGCTGAGGGGGGAGCTCGGCATCCTCGCCGGCCTTCTCGCGATGGCACTTCGGATGCACTCGGGGCGCCGGAGCGTCATCGACCCGGCGCGTCTCGTGCCGCCGGACTCCTCACTCGCCAGAGATGCCGAGGTAGCGGCCCAGGACCTCCTGACCCCGGCACTCCTGAACCATTCACGCCGTGCCTACGCGTGGGGCGCGGCCCTCGCCGCCGTGGACGAGATCACGTTCGACCGTGAGCTGCTCTACCTGGCGGCGATGTTCCACGACACAGGGCTCCCGAGCCCGGTGCCCCACGTCGACTTCACGGTGCGCAGCGCGGCGCTGGCACGAGACTTCACCAACAGCCATGGCGTGCCTGCGGATGACCGCGAGCTCGTCGCCAACGCGATCGCCATGCACCACAGCCCCGGCGTGAGCGTCGAATCCGGCGCCGAGGCCTATCTGCTGTCTGCAGGCGCGGCGGTCGACGTGTTCGGGCTACGCAGTAGCGAGGTACCCGACGCGGTCCGGAAGAGCGTCGTCCAGGAGCATCCCCGGTTGGGCTTCAAGCGGGAGTTCGCCGGGCTCTTCCGAGCCGAGGCCAAGCGAGTGCCTCGTGGTCGCGCGTGGTACCTGCACCGGTTCGCCATGAGCGACTTGAGCATCCGGTTCGCACCTTTCCGCGGTTGATGACACCCGCACTGAGCACGCAGGCCGTGCCGATCCCACCCATGACCCAATCGGCTTCGACCAAGTTGACGACGGCCCAGATGCCGATTCCCAGGACGCGAGAACGCCCAGCACGCCGACCACCGCCGCTCGGTGCCCGTGTATCACGTGGTCCAGGTCGTCATTCGTCGACCCCCTCTTGCTGGCGGAGAGGTCGCGACAGACCTGCGTCTGGGCAGTCCTCAGGGTCCCAGTCGCAAACAGCCGCCACATCGGCGAGCCACCGCGGTCGCAGTACGTAGAGAGCCGCAAACCGCGTATTGCACAAGCGCGTGCCCGGCGATCGATCGGGGTCGAGATCGCCGCCGCCCTCGCCGCCCTGCCGTAGTTGTCGCGTCCGGAGTGCGGTTGGGTGCGGATGCGGCAGCCGGAGCCGCCGCGTACGGTCGCGGCATGGCAGTCGCGATCCGCACCGAGGGGTTGGCCAAGTACTTCGGTGACGTGGCGGCGCTGCGCCCGCTGGATCTCGAGGTCGGCGAGGGAGAGGTCCTCGGCTACCTCGGGCCGAACGGCGCCGGCAAGACGACCACGATCCGGTGCCTGCTGGGGTTGATCCGGGCGAGTGCGGGCCGGGCGGAGGTCTTCGGGGTCGACGCCCAGGCGCGACCCGCCGAGGCGCATCGCCGGCTCGCCTACGTCCCGGGGGAGGCGAACCTGTGGCCCGGGCTGACCGGCGGCGAGACGCTGCACCTGCTGGGCCGCATCCAGGGCAGGGTCGACCGTTCCTACCGGGACGAGCTGATCGAGCGCTTCAAGCTCGACCCGTCCAAGCGGGTCAGGGCGTACTCGAAGGGCAACCGCCAGAAGGTGCTGCTGATCGCCGCGTTGAGCTCGCGGGCGGATCTGCTGATCCTCGACGAGCCGACCGGCGGCCTGGACCCGCTCATGGAGCAGGCCTTCCGTGACAGTGTCGGGGAGGCTCGCCGGCGCGGGCAGGCGGTGTTCCTGTCCTCGCACATCCTCAGCGAGGTCGAGGCGCTCAGCGACCGGGTGGCGATCCTGCGCGCGGGGGAGCTGATCGAGGTCGGCACCCTGGCGCAGATGCGCCACCTCTCCGCGCTGTCGGTCGACGCCACGTTCGACACGACGCCGCCGGACCTGTCGCGGATCCCCGGCGTGACCGCGGTCGAGGTCGAGGACAATCATGTCCGCTGCCGGGTGATCGGCTCGGTCGAGCCGCTGCTCGGCGTGCTCGCCGCCTCCGGCGTGCATCAGCTGCTCAGCCGCGAGCCGTCGCTGGAGGAGCTGTTCCTCGCGCACTACGGGCGCGAGCCCGACCCGCGAACGCCCGCGGCCCGATGAGCGCCGCGCCCGCGGTCGGGGAGCTGCGGTGCGCGCTGATCGTCGCGACGCTGACCGCGCGACGCGCCGCGCGCTCGGGCGCGGTCTGGGGGCTGCTGTTCGGGTTGCTGATCTTCAACGAGGCGGTCACGTATCACACGAGCAGCCCGACGCCTGAATCGCGTGCGGACATCGTGCGCACGTTCGGCGACAACACCGCCTTCGCGGCGATCATCGGCCCCGCCCACCAGCTCGACACCGTCGGCGGGTTCGTGTCCTGGCGGCTGCTGGCGCTGCTCGTGTGGATCGGGGCGATCTGGGGGCTGCTGACTGCGACGCGGCTGCTGCGCCGCGAGGAGGACGCCGGGCGCTGGGAGCTGCTGCTCGCCGGGCGCACGACCCGAAGCCGGGCGACCGCGCAGGCGATCGCCGGGATCGCCGTCGGATGGTCGGTCCTGTGGGCGTTGAGCGCGGCGCTGACCGTGGCGGCCGGCTCGCGCTCGACCGTCGGCTTCTCGACCTCCGGCTCGCTGCTCTACGCGACCGCGGCGACGGCGAGCGCCGCGATGTTCCTCGCCATCGGGGCGCTGACCAGCCAGCTTGCCGCGACGCGCCGGCAGGCCAACGGGCTCGCGGCGCTCGTGTTCGCGGCCGCCTACCTGATCAGGCTCGTCGCCGACTCGGTCGACGGCGCCGGCTGGCTGCGCTGGGCGAGCCCGCTCGGCTGGATCGAGGAACTCCAACCATTGACGGGCGCACAGCCGCTCGCGCTCGTGCCGATCGCGCTGCTCGTTGCCGGCGCTTCCGGGCTCGCGATCCTCCTCGCCGGGCGCCGCGACGCCGGCGCCGCCATGCTCGCACGCCGCGCACCCGTGCGCGCGCGCACGCGACTGCTCGACAGCAGCGCCCTGCTCGTCGTCCGGCTCGAGCGCTGGGTCGCCCTCGCCTGGATCGGCGGCCTCGCGCTGGCGGGAGCCATCTTCGGGATCACCGCCCGCTCCGCTGCGCAGGGCAACGTCGCCGTCGACGAGATCGAACGGACCGTCGGTCGCCTCGGCGCCCACCCGGCCAGTGCCACCGCGGCCTGGATCGGCTACGAGTTCCTCTACCTCGCCGCGCTGCTGACCTTCGCCGCCGCCGGCCAGATCGCCGCGACGCGCGGCGAGGAGGCCGACGGCCATCTCGACCACCTGCTCGCGCGACCCCTCGACCGCCGAGCCTGGCTGGCCGGGCGGCTCGGCTTCGGCGCCGTGTTCGTCATCGCCGCCGCGCTCGCCACCGGACTGGCGGCGTGGGCCGGGATCGCCGGGTCCGGCGGCCTCGGGCTCGGCCCGATGCTCGAGGCCGGATTGAACCTCGTCCCACCCGCCCTGCTCGTCCTCGGCCTGGGAACCCTGCTGCTCGGCGTGGCGCCGCGACTCGCCATGCCGCTCCTCTACACGCTCGTCCTGTGGTCGTTCCTGATCGAGATCATCGGCACCAGCATCACCAGCAGCCAGTGGCTGCTGGACACCGCGCTGTTCACCCACGTCGGCCCGGTGCCCGCCGCCGGCCTCGACTGGCCGGCGATGGGAATCCTGACCGGACTGGGGCTGATCGCCGCGCTCGCCGGGCTTGCCGCCTTCGCGCATCGCGATCTCGCCGCCGCATGATGCTTCGGCCGAGCGGCGGGGTCCTCGTGCCGATGCGCGCAGGCAACATCGCGGCTCGTCGCGCAGCCGGGTACCCGGTGGGTATCGCTTAGGTGTTTACCCGTCGAGGAATCGGGGGTGCCTGCGGATGCGCGGCGCTGCGCCCTAGAGGAGACTCGCGTTATGGCTGAGCGGCCGACCAAGACGTTCCGCTCCGGGGATGCTCTCTTTGCCTTCGATGCCGACCTCACCATCGTCTCGTGGAACCGGGCCGCGGAAGCGCTGACGGGGATTGCTGCCGAAGCAGCGGTCGGACGCTATTGCTGGGAAGTGCTCGGCGGCCACGACGAGTGTGGCAACCTGATCTGCCACCCGGGATGCTCGACCGCCCGCCTCGCCCGCGAAGGCTGGCCCGTCTCCTGCCAAGAGCTGCTCATCAAGGCGGGGCAGGGCAAGCAGCGGGTCGCAGTGTCCACGGTCGCGGTCGGCGAGGGTGACCGTCCGCTCATCCTTCACGTCATGGTGCCCCACGGCGACAACCGGCCCGGGCGTCCCGTGCCAGTCTCACTTACGCCTCGGCAGCAGGAGGTGCTCCGGCTTCTCGCCGACGGCGTCCCAGCCAAGGTAATCGCGACCCGTCTCGGGCTCGCCGAGGCCACCGTCCGGAACCACATCCGGGCGATCCTCGCCACGCTCGACACTCACTCCCAGCTCGAGGCGATCGCGAAGGCCCGTCGCTTGCAGCTCGTCACGTAGCAGGCCGGCTGACCAACATTGGTCATGAGCGCAGGGGCCGCGTCGGCGAGTCTTGTGGCGAATGTAGCGAAGCGTTTAAGGGTCGTTATGACCCGCACCGTGTCGGGTCGGCGTGCCGTTCTCGTCGGGCTGGTGCTCACCCTCGTCCTCGCATAGGAGCTGGGACAATGTCGACGACCAGGCCTACCACCCAGCAGACGCCTCCCCCTACGGATCAAGCGCCGAGGATGGGCGAGCGGGGGCCGCTCAACGTGACCGCACGGGCCGCCCATTGGAGTGCCGGTCACCGCAAGACGGCCGTCCTCGGATGGTTCGCGTTCGTGCTCGTCGCGTTCGCGATCGGTTCCGCCGCCGGCGTCGTGTTCCTCAAGGACGATGAGGTCGGCATCGGCGATTCGCACGGTGCCGAGAAGGTGCTGGCGCGCGAGTTCCCGACGGAGCGCACCGGTGAGGAGGTGCTGATCCAGAGCCGCGGCGGCCGCCTCCAGAGCGCCGAGCTGCGGGCGGCGGTTGACGATCTGACCGCCCGCCTGTCGCGGGTGCGGGCGGTGGCGGCGATCGAGTCGCCGCTGGACGCGGGCAACGGCGGCCAATTGTCGGCCGACGGCCGCTCCGCGCTGGTGACGTTCCAGATCACGGGCGATCCCGATACCGCGCCGGACCGCGTCGACGCCGCGCTGGCCGCAACCGCGGCGGTGCACAAAGCCCACCCGAGCCTGCTGATCGGCGAGGTCGGAGACGCCAGCATCAACAAGGCCATGAGCGACCGACTCGCCAAGGACTTCCAGCAGGCGGAGGTCACCTCGCTTCCGGTGACGCTCGTGATCCTCGTGCTCGCGTTCGGAGCGCTGGTCGCCGCCGGCATCCCATTGCTGCTCGGCCTGACCGCGGTGATGGGAGCGCTCGGGCTGACCGCGCTCTTCAGCCACCTGCTGCACGTCGACGAGTCGATCAACTCCGTGATCCTGCTCATCGGGCTGGCTGTCGGCGTCGACTACTCGCTCTTCTACCTGCGCCGCTACCGCGAGGAGCGGGCGCAGGGCCGCCCGCCCGCGGCAGCGCTCGAGATGGCGGCGGCCACGTCCGGGCGCGCGGTGCTGGTATCGGGCCTCACCGTCATCGCCGCGATGGCCGGCATGCTGCTGATGGGCGCGCGCGTATTTCAGGGCTTCGGGATCGCAACGATGCTGGTCGTCGCGATCGCGCTCATCGGCTCGCTCACGGTGCTGCCCGCAGTGATTTCGAAGCTCGGCGACCGGATCGACCGCGGGCGCATCCCGTTCCTCAGGAGCCTGGTCGCGCGTGACGGCGAGTCGCGCTTCTGGGGCAAGATCGTGGGCGGCGTGCTGCGCCGGCCGGTGGCGTGGGGACTGCTCGCGGCCACGCTGCTGGTCGTCCTCTCGATCCCGGCATTCCGGCTGCACACCGCGAACTCCGGCGCGCAGGGGCTTCCGGCCGACATGCCGATCGTGACCGTCTACAACCGCGCGCAGAAGGCGTTCCCCGGCAAGCCGCTGCCGGCGATCGTCGCCGTCAGCGCACCCGACGTGACTGCCCGGCACGTCACGGCAGGGATCGATGCGCTCAAGCGGGCCGCGCTCTCGACCGGCCAGATGCACGAGCCGATCAGCGTCGACGTCAGCGCCTCGCGCCGCGCCGCCCGCGTGCTGGTCCCGATGTCGGGCAACGGCACCGATGAGGCATCAAACCGGGCGCTCGACGTGCTGCGGAGCAGCATCATCCCGGCCACGATCGGACGCGTACCGGGCGCGGAGGTGCACGTGACGGGTGCCACCGCGATCTCACGCGACATGAACGACTCCATGAAGTCGCACGCCCCGATCGTGTTCGCGTGGGTGCTCGGGCTCGCGTTCGTGCTGCTGCTGGTCACGTTCCGCTCGATCGTCATCCCCATCAAGGCGATCGTCCTGAACATGCTCTCGGTCGGTGCGGCCTACGGCGTACTGGTGCTCGTCTTCCAGGACGGACGGCTCCAGTCGCTGCTCAACTTCCAGTCGTTCGGCGGCGTGACGTCCTGGCTGCCGCTGTTCCTCTTCGTCGTGCTCTTCGGGCTGTCGATGGACTACCACATCCTGATCCTCAGCCGCGTGCGCGAGGCCTACGACGCCGGCATGCCGACCGGGCGAGCCGTCGACTACGGCATCCGCGCGACGGCGAGCGTCGTCACGAGCGCCGCGATCGTGATGGTCGGCGTGTTCGCGATCTTCGCGACGCTCGGCTGGATCGACTTCAAGATGATGGGTGTCGGCCTGGCCGTGGCCGTGCTCCTGGACGCCACGATCGTGCGCGCCGTGCTCCTCCCGGCGACCATGGCGCTGCTCGGCGACTGGAACTGGTACCTCCCGCGCTGGCTGGAATGGCTGCCACGAATCAGCCATGAGCCACCCGCGACACCGACCCATACCGAGCATGAGACGCACATCCCGATCCGCGCCTGACAGAGGGAGAAGTTGAGATGAAGCGCGTTGTCGTCGATCACTTCGGCGGGCCCGAGGTCGTGAGCGTGGTGGAAGAAGAGGAACCCCGGCCGGGCCCGGGTGAGGTGCGCGTGAGGGTTCTGGCGGCCGGCGTGTCGTACACCGATGCCTTACTGCGCGCCGGTTCGTATCTCGGCGTGCCGAAGCCGCCGTTCACACCCGGCTACGAACTTGTCGGCGTCGTCGAGGAACTCGGTCCCGGCTGTTCGACACTACGCGTCGGGAACCGGATCGGCACGCTGACGGTGTGGGGCGCAGACGCCGAGCGAGTCTGTGTGCTGGAGGAGAACGCGGTCGAGGTGCCCGAGGACCTCGACCCGGCGGAGGCCCTGAGCCTCCTCTTCACGCACATGACCGCC
>DASTIC010000217.1:0-3285 GCA_035717845.1 Solirubrobacteraceae bacterium | reverse complement strand
GCCGAGCGTGATCTCGGCGCTCTCGCGCAGGCCCAGCCGGGACGACGCGCGGCTGCCGACGAGCCACAGCAGGACGATGTAGCCGCCGAACGAGAGCAGCTCGAAGGCGGCCGCGGCGACGACCCACGCCGGGTCGGCGTCGATCGCGCGGCGGACGGCGTCCGCGAACGTCTCGAGCGGCCCGCCGAGGACCAGCACCGCAGCGACCACGGCTGCTGCAGCGGCGACGGGGACTGCAGCCCGGCGCGCCAGCGCACGAAGGTCGAGCGGGGGGAGCGCGAGGTCCTCGGCGGGCATGCTCCCGAGTATCGGGATCGCCCCCGGCGGGCGCATCAGGGATATCACCAGCATGTGGGTGCGGGGAGCCGCACCGCCGCTCTGGCGCCCGGTGCGGCTGAGGCGTAGGCTCGCGGCGATGGGGGTCGCGCTCGTGGAGCTGCCGGCCGGGCGGTACAAGCTCGGCGAGCCGGGTGAGGAGCGGGCGGTCGAGGTGCGCGGCGTGCTGATCGGCCGCTGGCCGGTGACCAACGCCGAGTACCACCGGTTCCTGGCGGCCACCGGCGGGGCGGTCGCGCCGGTCCATGCCGCCGAGGCGCTGGCCGACCATCCGGCGACGGACGTGAGCCGCGAGCAGGCCGAGGACTACTGCGCCTGGGTCGGGGCGCGGCTGCCGAGCGGCGACGAGTGGGAGGCGGCGGCGCGCGGCGGCGACGGCCGGCCCTACCCGTGGGGCGGGACGTTCGACCCCGAGCGCTGCAACTGCGCCGACAGCGGCTGGGGCTGGACCGTGCCCGTGGGCGCCCATCCGGCCGGCGCGGGCCCGTTCGGCGCCGAGCAGCAGGCCGGCAACGTGTGGGAGTGGGTGTCGGACCGCGACGCCGACGGCTGGGGCGTCGTGCGCGGCGGCTCGTACCTGGACACGGGCTGGGGCCTGCGGGCCTCGCGCGCCCAGCCGGCCGACCCAGAGCGGGCGACGAAGACCACAGGGTTCCGGATAGCGATCGGAGGGCCATGGCGAGAGCAGTCTTGATGGACGCGCTGCGGGAGGTCTACGACCCCTGCTGCGCGGATCGCGGGATCTCGATCGTCGACATGGGCGTTGTGGAGGACGTCCGCGAGCAGGGCGGCCACGTCGATGTCGACCTCGTTCTCACTACGGGCTGGTGCCCCTTCGTGGTCTCGATGTCGAGCGCCATCCCGGACGCGCTCAAGCGCGTCGACGGGGTCGAGAGCGTCGACGTCAAGGTCGTCTGGGACCCGGTCTGGACGACGGACCGCCTGTCGGAGTCGGCGCGCGAGAAGCTCGCGATGCCGCTCGAGCAACTGGAGCCCTACCGAGCCGCGAGGAGCGCAGCCTGATGGCCATCACCGAGGAACGGCCGGAACAGGCCGGCAAGAAGAAGGTCGACGCGTTCGTCTTCGACTGCGTCTGCCACATCTTCAACTTCGACAAGCGGAACGCGATCGGCCCGCCCGGCGAGCTGTTCGACGAGCACCTCTACGCCTTCCACCAGCTGCTCACGAAGGAGGGCGAGCAGGTCCTCTCGCGCGACGAGTTCTTCAAGGAGTGGAGCGTCGACGAGATCTACGACATGGTCATCGAGGACAGCGACACCGACATGATCGTCGCTCAGCCGCTGCCGCTCACCGACCTCTTCCACGACGGCCTGAGCGCGTGGGAGAAGTGCGCGGAGATGGCCTCCAAGCACCCCGACAAGGCCGTCTTCTGGGGCTCGGTCAACCCGCTCGAGGGCAAGAAGGCGCTCGACCTGATGACCCGGCAGGTCGAGGATCACGGCGCCAAGGCGTTCAAGTTCTACAACGTCCGCTACGACTACGGGCAGCCGTTCCCGTGGCGGATGGACGACCCGCGCGTCGCGTTTCCGGTCTTCGAGCGCGCCCAGGAGCTCGGCATCAACCTGATCGGCGTCCACAAGGGCGTCCCGCTCGGGCCGCAGCCGGTCGAGCACACGCGCACGTTCGACATGGACGGCGCCGCCGCCAACTTCCCGGACATCAACTTCGTGATCTTCCACGTCGGCCTGCCGTGGCTCGACGAGGTGCTCTGGCAGATCGTGCGCTTCCCGAACCTCTACGCCTCGATCGCCGCGACCGTGAACTTCATCTCGCGCCAGCCGCGGGTGTTCGCGGAGATGCTCGGGAAGATGATGTGGTGGTGCGGCGAGGACAAGATCATCTACGGCGGCGAGGCGCCGATCTGGCACCCGCAGTGGGCGCTCGAGGAGTTCTGGAACTTCGAGCTGCCGCGGGACATCGTCGAGGAGCGCGGCTACCCGCAGCTGACCGAGCAGGCGAAGCGCAAGATCCTCGGCGGCAACCTCGCCCGCCTGCACGGGATGGAGGTCCCCGCCTGAGCCACCGCCGATCGATCGGCCTGCATCAGCCGCCCGACGTCCGCGCGAGCCGGAGCAACACGCCCGGCTCGGCGCGGACGTAGCGCCCCGCGCCCTTGAGCGTCGACGTGCGCGTCTCCGCGGGAGCGAACACGCCCGGGCCGCCCTCGACGACCATGATCTGCTCGCCCCCGTCCTCCCCGCGCGCGGCGACGGCCACGTCGAGCCGGCGGTCGTCGGTGAGCTGCAGGACCGCGATCGCCGAGCCGAACCGGCTGCCGGTGCGGCGGCGGCCGGGGACTGCCGGGGACTTCTGGTCGAACGAGCTGTGGGCCGTCGTCGCAAGTCCGTCGCGGCCGCCGCGGACCACGGTGATCCGCCCGGCGAACCCGGACTCGCCCGGCGCCCCGATCACCATGTCGGCGTAGCCGTCGCCGTCGACGTCGCCGGCATCCACGACCGCCCCGAAGCGGTCTCCCGCCTGGTTGTGCCCGGGAACGCCTCGCGTCTCCTGCGTGATCGAGATCGGCGAGCTGCTGGGCCCCTCGGATCCTCCGAGCCAGACCAGGACCTCGCCGGCGACGTCGCTGACGGGCGGCAGCGCGGCATTCCCCTGCACGATGTCCGCGCGTCCGTCGTCGTCGACGTCGGCCACGGCGAGGCTGGTAGCGCCGGCGGACCCGAGTCTGCGGCATTCGGAGGGCCCCGTCGGCGAGCCGGCGCAGTAGGCCGCGTGCCCGGGATCCGACCAGCGGGTCGCCGATCCCTCGACGAGGTCCGGGTGGCCGTCGGCGTCGACGTCGCCGGCGCGGAGGCGCGACCCGAAGTTGACCATCTCCAGCTCAGGCGGTGCGATCGTCCAACCGTCGCCCGTGACGAGACCCGCGCGACCGCCCGGAACCAGATGGATCGCGCCCGCGTCGGGCGCGCG
>DASTIC010000216.1:0-2490 GCA_035717845.1 Solirubrobacteraceae bacterium | reverse complement strand
TACACGGGCCGCGACGAGCCGGCGGCCGAGGCGCTGCGGCTGGGCCGCGCGCTGGCCGAGCTGATGCCCGACGAGGCGGAGGTCCACGGCCTGCTGGCGCTCATGCTCCTGCACGACGCCCGCCGCGCGGCGCGCTACGCCGGCGACGACCTCGTGCTGCTCGCCGACCAGGACACGAGCCTGTGGGATGCCGGCCAGATCGCCGAGGGACGCGCGGTGCTCGACCGCGCCTTCGCGCTGCACGGGCGCGGCGTCTACGTGATCCAGGCGGCGATCGCCGCCGTGCACGCGACCGAGCCGCGCGACTGGCCCCAGATCGCCGCCCTCTACGGCGAGCTGTACCGCCTCACCGGCTCCCCCGTCGTCGAGCTCAACCGGGCGATCGCGGTCGCCGAGATCGAGGGGCCCGAGGCGGGGCTCGCGATCGTCGAGCGGCTCGCGCTCGACGACTTCCAGTACCTGCACTCGACCCGCGCCGACCTCCTGCGCCGGCTCGGACGCAAGGAGCCGGCGCGCGACGCTTACCGCCGCGCGCTTGCCCTTGCCTTCCACCCCGCCGAGCGCCGCCTGCTGGAGCGGCGCCTGGCGGAGCTCTCGTAGTGGGCTAGGCCTTGGCGGCCAGGCCCTCTCCCTCGATGTCCACCTCGGGGAGGATGCGCCCGAGCCGGCGCGGGAGCCGCCACGCCCGCTCACCCAGCATCGCCATCACCGCGGGCACCAGCGTCATGCGCACGATGAAGGCGTCGGCCAGCACGCCGAACGCGAGCGACAGGCCGATCGACTTGGTGATCGGGTCCGGACTGAGGATGAACGCGGCGAAGACGCCGGTCATGATGATCGCGGCCGCCGTGACGACCCGGCCGCTCTGCCCGTAGCCGGCGATCACCGCCTCCTTCGCCCTGCCGGTCTTCAGGAAGTGCTCGCGCATGCGGGACACGAGGAACACCTCGTAGTCCATCGCGAGCCCGAACAGGATCCCGATCAGCAGGATCGGCAGGAACGAGAGGATCGGGCCGGGCTTGGCCACGCCGAACAGGTCGGCGAGGTTGCCGTCCTGGAACACCCAGACCACGAGGCCGAGCGAGGCGCCGATGCTCAGCAGGAAGCCGAGCGCCGCCTTGACCGGCACGAGGATCGAGCGGAACACGATCGTCAGCAGCAGCAGGGCGAGCCCGACCACCACGAGCATGTAGCGCAGCAGCGAGGCGTTGAGCCGGTCGGCGGTGTCGATGTTGATCGCCGTCTGGCCGGTGACGTAGGCCTCGATACCGGACTCGGCGTGGACCTCGTCGGCCTTGTCGCGCAACTGCGTGACGAGGTCGCGGGTCTCCTGCGTGGTCGGACCGCTGGTGGGCGTGACCGAGACCACCGTCAGGTCGCCGGCCTCGTTCTGCGTCGGGGGCGAGACGGCGGCGACGCCGTCGAACTCCTCGAGCCCCTCGGCGACGGCGCCCGCGACCTGCTTCTGCTCGTCGGCAGGCAGGTTCGGCGCGTCGACCACGACGGTAAGCGGCCCGTTGAAGCCGGGACCGAAGCCGTCGGTCAGCAGGTCGTACGCCTGCCGCTCGGTCGACTCAGCCGGGTCCGAGCCGGCGTCCGGCAGGCCGAGCTCCATGTGCGTGGCAGGGATCGCGATCACCACGAGCATCGTCACGCCCACGGCCACCACGGCGAGTGGGCGCCGGGTCACGAGCTTCGCCCAGCGCGTGCTCATCGAGTCCGCGCCGGCGGCGCGGCGCCGGGGCCGCCAGGAGACCACCCGGTTCGAGCGTGCCACGCGGTGACCGGCGAACCCGAGGATCGCCGGGAGCAGCGTGAGGGCGATCAGCACGGCGATGGTCACGGTGCCGGCCGCCGCCATGCCCATCACGGTCAGGAACGGGATGTTCACCACGAACAGGCCGACGAGGGCGATGACCACGGTCGCGCCGGCGAACACGACGGCGCTGCCGGCGGTCGCCGTCGCGTGCGCGGCGGCGTCGCGCCCGTCCTTGCCCTCGGCGAGGTTCTGGCGGTAGCGCGTGAGGATGAACAGGGCGTAGTCGATGCCGACGGCGAGGCCGAGCATCGTCGCCAGGATCGGCGCGGTCTCCGAGATCTCGAAGACGTCGGTGAAGGCCTGGAGGCCGACGAGGCCGATCCCCACGCCCACGATCGCGGTCAGCAGCGGCAAGGAGAGCGAGGAAATGTCAGCGTGTCGACACTCCACTTTCGCGTGGGGTTGGGAAGTCGCGCATAGCGACACTTTCCAGACCCACTACTTTCCGGACCGGGGAGAACTGCAACAAGACACGCACAGTTCGTGCCGGAACGGCAACCCTCCCTCCCCTCAATCCCGCCGTTGACGTCTCCGCGGAGACGCCGCGGTGTCACAGCTCGAGCGCGAGCTGGCCGGCCGGTGCGGGCGCCGTGCGGCGCTGCTCGGGCTCGACGTCCTCGAAGCCGGCGACGCGCACGCCGAGCAGGCGGACCGGGCGGTCCGGGGCGTAG
>DASTIC010000215.1:0-9876 GCA_035717845.1 Solirubrobacteraceae bacterium | reverse complement strand
CTCCTCCGCCAGCGGCTCGTGCACCTCGGCCCGCCGCGCGGTGAGCACCAGGCTCGCGCCCCGGCGAGCCAGCGCGCGCGCGATCGCGTGCCCGAGCCCTCCGCTGGCGCCGGTGACGAGCGCGGTCCGGCCGCCCAGGTTCACGCGAAGACCGCGACGGTGGCGGTGAAGCCGTGGAGGAAGTTCTCGCCGCCGACGGGGCCGATCTCCCCGGCGGCGAAGAAGCCCGCGGCCGGGGCTCCCGCCAGCTCGTCGGCCACCGTCTCGGCATCGTGGTCGGCGTAGCCGAACAGCCCGCGTCCGCGACCGTTGCAGGCGAACACGAGCGCGCCGGCGGGCGTGCGGCCGCCGAGCGCGCGCATGCGGACGCCGAGCGCCTCGCGGAGGTCACGGTCGGCGCTCTCGGCGTCGCGGGCGTGGAGGCGCACGACCTGGCCGGGGTGGACGTCGGCGGCAACCGCGACCTTGCCGGTCTCCGGATCGGCGCCGACGAGGCCGCGCACGAGGAAGTCGCCCTGCACGTACTCGGGCTTGTTCGTCTCGACCACGATGCCCATGAGGAGCCCGCCCTGCACGAGCGCGAGGTCCTCCTCGGGCAGCGCCTCGATCGTCTCGCGCAGCTTGTCGAGCGCCGGCTTGCCCGCCAGCTCGTCGATCACGTGCCCGTCGGCGGCCGTGATCGTCAGCTCGGGACCGATCGGCGCCGCGCCCTGCGACACGCACGGCAGCACCTCGACGCCGTCGAGCCGTACGCCGACGGCGCCCTCGTCGACGACGCGGTCGCCCGCGAACAGCGCCGTCGTCCCGCCCGCGGTGCGCGCCGACGCGAGCCCGCCGATGAGCGGCACCGCCGGGGCGGCGTGGGAGAGGAAGCGCAGGACCGCGTCGGTCGGGAACGTCGCCGGATCGGCGAGCAGGATCGCCCCCGCGGCGCCCTCGAGGTCGACCATCCCGGCGAGCGCGCCCGTGCCCTCCTCGATCTCCTCGACCATCGCGTGGAAGACCGTCGCGGTGCCGCCGTCGAGGTGCGCCGCCCAGACCGTCACCGCGGTCCCGTGCTCGACCTCACGCCGCGCGCCGATCACGCCGCCGGCCGCGCAGC
The DNA here is from genome assembly GCA_035717845.1 of Solirubrobacteraceae bacterium. Lineage (GTDB taxonomy): Bacteria > Actinomycetota > Thermoleophilia > Solirubrobacterales > Solirubrobacteraceae > DASSUW01. The sequence continues at coordinate 8,774 of DASTIC010000215.1, read as the reverse complement.
CGGCGAGCTGCGAGGGGGCGAGCGCCTCGTGGACGGCCTCGAGCACCGCCTCGGGTGCCGCCAGGTGCGAGCCGGAGGCGAACACGATCGCGAGGTCACAGGGGAGCTCGCCCAGCCCGTCGCGCGCCGTCAGCGCAGCCTCGAGCGCACCCGCCCGCGGATCGGGGCTCGTCGACAGGCCCGTGCCGATGCGCAACGCCATCGAGGACGACGATACCCCTCAGCCGTCCGCCCCCATACTCGTGGCGTGCCGCCGAGCGTCCTCGCCATCTTCGGCCCCACCGGCGTGGGGAAGACCGCGGTCGCCATCGCGCTGGCCGCGCGGCTCCGCGCGGAGGGGGAGGACCCGGTGGCGGTCTCCGCCGACGCGCTCCAGGTCTACCGCGGGCTGGAGACCCTCACCGGCGTCGCCACGCCGGAGGAGCAGGAGCAGCTCGAGCACCGGCTGATCGGGTTCCTGGACGCCGACGCGCCGTTCAGCGCCGGGCAGTACGCCCAGCTCGCGCACCGCGAGATCGACTCGCTGCTGGCCGCCGGGCGGCGCCCGATCGTCGTCGGCGGGACCGGCCTCTACCTGCGCGCGGCGCTCGCCGAGCTGGACCTTCGCCCGCCGGTGGCCGCGGCGATCCGCCGGCGGCGCCGGGCGCAGCTCGAGGAGCACGGCGCCGCCGCTTTGCACAGGGAGCTCGCCGCCCGCGCCCCCAAGGCAGCCGCCACCGTGAAGCCGGGCGACAGCCAGCGGATCGTCCGGGCCCTCGAGCTGCTCGACGCCGGACACGAGCCGCCCGCCGGCGACCAGCTGTGGACCTCGACCACCCGCCACCCGACCCTCCTGGCCGGCCTCACCATGGAGCGCAACGCGCTCAAGCGGCGGATCGACGACCGCATCGACGCCATGCTCGCCGCCGGCGCCGCCGAGGAGGTGCGGGTCGCCGATGCCCTCGGCACCTCGCCGACCGTGCGCAAGGCACTCGGGTTCCGGGAGCTGCTCGACGGCGACGTCGAGGCGATGCGCCGCAGCACCCACCGCTACACGCGCCGGCAGCTGACGTGGATGCGCAAGCTCCCCGGCATCAACCTCATCGACGTCACGGGCCGCGAGCCGGACGACGTCGCGGCCGAGATCCACCGCGCCCTGAGAGCATGACCGCCGTGCGGTTCGAGAAGTGGCAGGCCCTCGGCAACGACTACGTGATCCTCGAGCACGGCGGGCTCGACCTCACGCCGCACGCCGTGCGGCGGCTGTGCGACCCGCACTTCGGCCCCGGCGCCGACGGCGTCCTCGAGCTCTCGCCGCCGACCGAGCCCGGGTACGTCGCCAGGCTGCGGATCTTCAACCCCGACGGCTCGGAGGCCGAGCTGTCGGGCAACGGCGCCCGCGAGGCGATCCTCTACCTGCGCCGCGCCGGCTGGACGAGCGCCGACACGTTCTCGATCCAGACCGCCGCCGGGGAGATCCGCCCCACCATCACCGGCCCGACGACCTGCCGCGTCGACATGGGGCGCGCCAGTCTCACGTCCAAGGACTTCCCGGGCGGCCCGCCCGACGGCCAGGGGGAGATCGACGGCCGCCGCTTCCAGCACGTGTCGATCGGCAACCCGCAGTGCGCCATCCGCGTCGCCGACGAAGAGCTCGAGCAGCTCGACCTCGCGGCCCTCGGCCCGCCGATCGAGCACGCCTCGATCTTCCCCAACCGCACGAACGTGTCGTTCTGGACCGCGCTCGCCCCCGACACCATCCGGGCGCGCATCTTCGAGCGCGGGGTAGGGGAGACGCTCTCGTCCGGTACCGGCGCGTGCGGCGCGGCCGTCGCCCACGTCCTGCGCGGCGGCGACTCGCCGGTGACGGTCAGGCTCGACGGCGGGGAGCTGGAGGTCGACGTCGACGAGGCGCTGCACGTCGACCTCACCGGCTGGGCGGTGCCCGTGTACCGGGGCGAGCTGAGCGACGAGCTGCTGGCCGAGCTAGCGTCTACGACCCCATGACCGAGTACCTCACCGACCGCGCCTGGGGCTCCGGTCTCGCCACGCTGGCCGGCGACCGGGTGCTCGACGTGTACTTCCCCGAGCCGCAGCTCGGCGGTGGCGTCGACCCCGGGGTCCACCGCGGTGGCCAGGGCGCGCCCGACGACCTGCGCGGCGTCGAGCTCGTGCCCGTCACCGTGTCGATCGCCTCGCTGGCCGACCCGCCGCAGGACGCCTACGACGCGTACCTGCGCCTGCACCTGCTCTCGCACCGTGTCATCCGGCCGCACCAGGCCAACCTCGACGGCGTCTTCGGCGTGCTCAACAACGTCGCCTGGACCAGCCACGGTCCGGTCGACCCCGCCGCGCTGCCCGACGTGCAGCACCGCTTGCGCGCGCAGGGCAGCCCGTTCCAGGTCTTCTCGGTGGACAAGTTCCCGCGGATGACCGACTACGTCGTCCCGCCCGGCGTGCGGATCGCCGACGCCGACCGCGTGCGCCTCGGCGCCCACCTGGCCGACGGCACGACCGTCATGCACGAGGGCTTCGTCAACTTCAACGCCGGCACGCTCGGGCACTCGATGGTGGAGGGGAGGATCAGCGCCGGCGTCGTGGTCGGCGACGGGTCCGACGTCGGCGGCGGCGCGTCGATCATGGGCACGCTGTCCGGCGGCGGCACGGCGATCATCTCGGTCGGCGAGCGCTGCCTGCTCGGGGCCAACTCGGGCCTCGGGATCTCGCTCGGCGACGAGTGCGTGGTGGAGGCGGGCCTCTACCTGACCGCGGGCACGCGAGTGACGCTGCCCGACGGCGACGTGGTCAAGGCGCTCGAGCTGAGCGGCGCCCACAACCTCCTCTTCCGCCGCAACTCCCAGACCGGCGCGGTCGAGGCCTGGCCTCGCAACGGCAGCTGGGGCGGCCTCAACGCCGCGCTACACAGCGGCCAGTAGCTCGGCCGCGCGCTCGCACTCCGCCAGCGTCGGCACGAGCGCCAGCCGCAGGTAGCCCTCGCCGGCGGGGCCGAAGAACGACCCCGGAGCAAGCACGATGCCCTGCTCGAGCAGCCGCTCGTGCTCGCCGTCGGCCGCCCCCGCGAGCCACAGGAAGAACGTCGCGTCGCCGCCGACGTGGCGCAGCCCGCGCGCCTCCAGCGCCGGCAGGAGCACGTCGCGCTTGGCGCGGTAGAGGTCGCGCACCTCGGCCACGTGCTGCTCGTCGCCCCACGCCACGGCGGCCGCGCGCTGGATGAACTCCGGCGGCGCGACGCCGACGTTCGGCCGGTAGCGCTTCAAGGCCGCCACCAGCGCCGCGCTCCCGGCCACGAACCCCGACCGGTACCCCGGCATCGAGGAGCGCTTGGAGAGCGTGTTGAACACCGCCACGTTCGTGCGGTCCTCGAGCTGGAGCGCCGAGGCGGGAGGCTCGTTGCCGAAGTAGAGCTCGGAGTAGGCCTCGTCGGAGGCGAGCACGAAGTCGTGCTCGCGGGCGAGGGCTGCCGCCTGCTCGTAGAGCGCCGGCGGCGCGGTGGCCGCCGTCGGGTTGTTGGGGTAGTTCAGCCACAGCACCGCCGTGCGCCGCCAGATCGCGGGCGGCACGGCGTCGAGGTCCGGGAGGAAGCCGTTGCCCGCCTCGAGCGGGAGCTGGAACACCGCCTTGCCGGCGAACGCCGCACCGCGCTCGTAGACCGGATAGGCGGGCTGCGGCACGACGACCAGCTCGCCGTCGAAGACCTGGGCGAGGTGGAAGACGGCCTCCTTGGAGCCGAACGTCGGCACTACCTCGGTGCTCGGGTCGAGCGCCGTCCCGAATCGCCGCTGCACCCACTCGGCGATCGCCGCCCGCAGCTCGGGCAGCCCGTCGGCGGCCGGGTACTTGGAGAGCGGGTCGAGCACGAGCGCCTCGCGGATGAAGGCGGGCGTCTCCTCGCGCGGCTCGCCCATCCCGAAGTCGATCACCTGCACGCCGGCGTCGGCCAGCCGCCGGCGAGCCTCGGCGAGCCGCACGAACGGGTACGCGCGAAGGCCGGCGAGCACGGGGGAGATCCTCATGCCGCGAACGCCTCCAGCACGCGGTAGGAGCGCACGAGGCCGGGGATCTCGACCGACTCGTCACGCCGGTGCGCCTGCGCCGGCGCCCCTGGCCCGAAGTTGACGGCGTCGAGCCCCGCCGCGCCGAACTCGGCGACCGGCGTCCACGCCTGCTTGGGCGCGACCGGGAGGTCGCCCGCGGCGATCAGGGCCTGGGCCCGCGGGTTGCCGACCGCCACCGGGCCGGAAGCCGCCAGCGAGTCGATCCGGAGGGAGCCGCCCACGCACAGCTCCCGCAGCCGCGCCTCGGCCTCGGCCGGCGAGCGGCCGGGGGCGAACCGGTAGTTGACGTGGCACTTCACCCGGTCGGGAACCACGTTGTCGGCGATCCCGCCGGCGATCCGCGTGACCGACGCCACCTCGTAGAACGGCAGGCCGTCGAACACGTGCTCCTCGCGATCGTGCGCTGCCAGCCCGGCGATCCCGCGCGCGGCGGCGTGGATCGCGTTGTCGGCGTCCCACGGCCGCGCGGAGTGCCCCGAGCGACCCTCGAACGTCCACGTGGCGTTCACGTTGCCGAGGCAGCCGGCGTGCAGCTCGTTGTCGGTGGGCTCCATCACCACGACCAGCTCATGGGAGAGCGGCTCCCGCTCGAGCAGCGGGCCGAGCGCGCTGTCGGCGGCCGGCAGCTCCTCGCGGCCGAAGAACAGCAGGTCGAAGGGCGCGCCCGCCAGCGCCAGCTCGATCATCACCGCCAGCGCGCCCTTCATGTCGCTCGCCCCGAGCCCGTGGACGCGCGCCCCGTCGATCCGGCCCGGGAGGTTGTCCTGCGCCGGGACGGTGTCGAGGTGCCCGGCGAGCAGCACCGGAGCGCCGTGGCCGGCGCGCAGGCACGTGTCGCCGAGGTCGGCGACCGGCACGCCGCCGGCCTCCAGGAGGGTCGCCACGTGCTCTCCCAGATGACCCTCGGCGCGCGACTCGGAGGGCACGTCGACCAGCTCCAGGGTGCGAGCGGCCAGCCGCTCGGCGAGCTCCTCGTCGCGCATGAGCGGGCACCCTAGTGGGTCGGGATCTGCAGGAGGGGCCACTAGACTGGATGGCAACTTGGAGAAGTCGAGAAGCGGCCGGACCGCACAATCCCGATACGCCCCGCCGCCCAGCCAGGGCCGCGCCAGGCAACGCGCCTTCGTGGTCTCCGCCTCTCCCGAGCCGACCGATCTCGCCGAGATGCGCGAGCTGCTGCGCACGGCGGGCGTGGCCACCGTCGGCGAGGTGGTCCAGATCCGCGACAAGCCGCACCCGAACCTGTATCTCGGCCCCGGCAAGGTCGAGGAGCTGGCCCCGCTCCTGAAGGAGGCCGACGCCAACCTCGTGGTGACCGACGACGAGCTGAGCCCGCGCCAGGAGCGCAACCTCGAGAAGCAGCTCGAGCTGCCGGTGCTCGACCGCACCGCCGTCATCCTCGACATCTTCGCCGGGCACGCCCACTCCGCCGAGGGCAAGCTCCAGGTCGAGCTCGCCCAGCTCGAGTACAACATGGCCCGCATGCGCGGCCTGTGGACGCACCTCGAGCGTCTCGGCGCCGGCCGCGGCGTGGGCGGCATCGGCACGCGGGGCCCGGGCGAGTCGCAGATCGAGACCGACCGCCGGCTCGCCCGCGACCGCATCACCGCGCTGCGCCGCCGGCTCGACCACGTGCGCTCCAACCGCGCCGTCCAGCGCGCCGAGCGGGAGCGCGCGCACCTGCCCTCGGTGGCCCTGGCCGGTTACACCAACGCCGGCAAGTCGACGCTTCTGAACGCCCTCACCGGCTCCGAGGTCGGGGTCCGCGACCGGCTGTTCCACACGCTCGACCCGACCACGCGCACGACCCGCGTGCAAGGCCGCACCTACCTGATGACCGACACCGTCGGCTTCATCCGCAAGCTGCCCCACCAGCTGGTCGACGCCTTCGCGGCCACGCTCGAGGAGACCAAGCGCGCCGACCTGCTGCTGCACGTGGTGGACGCCAGCGCCCCGGAGGAGGAGCTGGTGGCGATGACGCGCGCGGTCGACGACGTGCTCGAGGAGATCGGCGTCGGCGACCAGCCGCGCATTCTCGTGCTCAACAAGGCCGACGTCCTCGACGAGAACCGCCGCCGCGAGCTCGCGTTCCGGCATCCAGAGGCCGCGCTGGTCAGCGGCCTCAGCGGCGAGGGGCTCGACGAGCTCCAGGAGCGGATCGCGGACGAGTTCGAGCGCACGCTGCGCGACGTGGAGCTGCTCGTGCCCTTCTCCGAGGGCGGCACGCTGTCCGAGCTGCACGACCTGGCCGGCGACCTCGAGCGCACCGAGACGCCCGACGGCGTGCGGATCCAGGCGCGCCTGCCGTCCGTGGTGGCCGAACGCTTCGACCGCTACGCGGTCAACGGCGCGGGGCCGTAGCTCCTGCCTACACCGCTCTCCATCCAGCGCACGTACCTCGTGCTGATGCTGGGGAACACGCTGGCGGCCTCGTTCATCTGGGGCATCAACACGATCTTCCTGCTCGACGCGGGGCTCACGAACCTCGAGGCGTTCGCGGCCAACGCGTTCTTCACCGCCGGGATGGTGCTGTTCGAGGTGCCGACCGGGATCGTGGCCGACACCGTCGGCCGGCGGGCGTCGTACCTGCTCGGCACGCTGACGCTGACCGTCTCGACGCTGCTCTACGTCCTGCTGTGGGAGATCAGCGCGCCGTTCTGGCAGTGGGCGCTCGTGTCGATGTTCCTCGGCCTAGGGTTCACGTTCTTCTCGGGCGCGGTCGAGGCGTGGCTGGTCGACGCGCTCGCCGCCACCGGGTTCACGGGCCAGCTCGAGACGGTGTTCGGGCGCGGGCAGATCGTCTCCGGCGTGGCGATGCTGAGCGGCTCGGCGGCCGGCGGGCTGATCGCCCAGCTCACCAGCCTCGGCGTTCCGTTCGTGCTGCGCGGGGCGGTGCTCCTCGTCATGTTCGCGGTCGCCTTCCGGATGATGCACGACGTCGGCTTCACGCCGGCGAAGGGTGGGCGGCCGCTGGCCGAGATGCGACGGATCACGGCGGCGTCGATCGACTACGGCTGGCGTGTGCCGGCGGTGAAATGGCTGATGGTGGAGGCCCTCTTCGTCGGCGGCGTCGGCTTCTACGCGTTCTACGCGCTCCAGCCGTACCTGCTCGAGCTGTACGGCGATCCGGATGCGTACCAGATCGCCGGCCTGGTGGCCGCGATCGTGGCCGGCGCGCAGATCCTCGGCGGTATGGCGGCGCCGCGCATCCGGCGCCTGTTCCGGCGCCGCACGTCGGCGCTGCTGCTGACCGCGGCGCTGAGCACCGCCACGCTGGCCCTGATCGGGGTGTTCGAGAGCTTCTGGGCGGTGCTCGCGCTGATCGTGGTCTGGGGGCTCCTGTTCGCCGCCACGATGCCGATCCGCCAGGCCTACATCAACGGGATGATCCCCTCCCAGCAGCGGGCGACGATCCTCTCGTTCGACTCGCTGATGGGCTCGACCGGCGGCGTGTGGGCGCAGCCGGTCCTCGGCCGCGCCGCCGACGTCTGGGGGTACGCGCCCAGCTACCTCATCGGCGCCGGGATCTCCGCGCTCGCGGTGCCGTTCGTCGCGCTCTCCCGGCGCGAGAACACGGCCGCCGACTATGTCACCGGCGACCCCAGCGCTCCTCCGGAAGAAGTCGACTCGGCCCCACTTGAGCGTCGAGCCACGCGTTGATCGGCTCGGCGGCGCGCCAGGTGCCCGCCACGTGCGCGAGCGCCGCGTCGCGGTCGAGGCCGCCTTCGCCGGACGCCGCGCGCCCGGCGACGAGCTCCTTGCGCCGCAGCAGCGCGATCCGCGGATGCGCGCGCGGATAACCGCGCGGCGCCGTCCGTAGGCTCTCGCCGGCCAGCTCCAGCCCGGCCTCCTCGGCCCCGGTGGCCGCCGCCTCCAGCCCGGGCCCGGCGTCGCCGGCGACGGCCTCCCGGTAGCGCTCGAGCTGGTCGCGCGCCATCCGGTAGTAGCCCGTGCCGGCGTACAGCCCGCGGGCCGAGAGCTGGGCGTAGAGCCCCTGGCCGGGAACCGAGACCTCGTAGAGGATCCCGTAGGTCGTCGTCTTGTACGGCGACTTGTCGGGCGAGAAGCGCACGTCGCGGTTCTGGCGGAACATCTTGACGTGGCCGCCGAAGTCCGCTGCGAGCTCCTCGAGCATCTCCTCGAGCGGCTCGCGCACCTGCGTCTCGTACACCTCGCGGGTGGCGGTGAAGTAGGCCTTCGTGTTGTCGCGCTCGAGCCCGGCGAACCACGCGAAGGCTTCAGGGCTGAAGCCGGCGAACACGCTCAGCCGCTCAGCGGCCCGACGAGCCGAACCCGGTCTCGCCGCGGTCGTCCGTGGCCGGCGGGAGCTCGTCGACGACGAGCAGGTCGGGGGCGACGAACGGGACGAGCAGCAGCTGCGCGATCCGGTCGCCCGGCGCCGCCTCGAACCGCGCGTCGCCGAGGTTGACGAGCACGACCCGCAGCTCGCCGCGGTAGTTCGGATCGACGAGCCCGGGGCCGTTGACCACCGACAGCCCGTGGCGAGCGGCGAGGCCGGAGCGCGGCACGATCAGCCCCGCGACCGCGGAGGGGAGCGCGATCGCCACGCCGGTCGGCACCGTCACCCGCTCGCCCGGCCACAGCGAGAACCCCGACACGCACCGCAGGTCATAGCCCGCGTCCCCCGGCCGCGTCCGGGCGGGCGCGTGCGCGCCGGCGCGCAGGAGACGGACGTGGAGCTGGTCGAGGGCGGTGTCG
>DASTIC010000214.1:0-25104 GCA_035717845.1 Solirubrobacteraceae bacterium | reverse complement strand
TAGTCGAGGATCGCCTCGGGCGCGAGCAGCAGCCGCCAGTTGAACGACATCGCGCCGTCGGACGAGCAGGACGCCCAGCGCGTGCGCTGGCCGCGGATCGTGAGCTTCGTGTACCTCGTACCGGCGCGGGCCACGGCGGCGTCCAGCCGCGGCGCGATCTCCGCGCGGGCTGCGCGCCGGTACCACCGCTCGATCGCCGCCTCGGGCTGCCGGTCGGGCACCAGCAGGGCGTCGGCGCGCCGGTGCGCTGCTCGTGCCGGACCGGCATCCCGAGGCGGCGATCGAGCGCTGGTACCGCCGCGCCGCCCGCGCCGAGATCTCCCCGCGGCTGGATGCCGCAGTGGCCCGCGCAGGCACCGAGTACACGAAGCTCACGATCCGCGGCCAGCGCACCCGCTGGGCGTCCGGCTCCGCCGGCGGCGCGATGTCGTTCAACTGGCGGCTCCTGCTCGCCCCCGAAGCGATCCTCGACTACGTGGTCGAGCACGAGGTCTGCCACCTGGAGGTCATGGACCACTCGCCGCGCTTCTGGGCGCTGCTCGAGTCGCGCGCGCCGGACTGGCGCGAGCACGCCCGCTGGCTCAGGCGCTACGGCTCGACGCTGACGCTCTAGCCCTCCTCCTCCGGCTCTGATGCCTCCACAGGCTCAGCGCTCACACCCCAGTACGCCCGTGGGTTCATGCCCACATTGCCTCCTGTGATCCGCATGGCGATGAGGTGGTTGGCTGGAAGGGTCGCCGGTCCCGGGGCGGTGCACGTCGGGTTCGCCGCTGTGACGCTGCAGTCGATGACGACGGTCTCGACAGAACCGCCGAACGGCATCGCGACGATGGCGAATGTCACTGCTGCGCCGTTCGCGACGCCTGCGCTGAGGTCGCGCAATACGAGCTCGCGATTCGGCGACATGGACGCCACTTGGGCGGTGGTGGCCGCCGGGTTGTTGGTGTTGCCGTTGATTGCGGCTCGTTCGCTGTCCCCGGTATCGGGCAGGCCGCCGGCCCCACCCGTGAGCAACGCTGAGCCGCTCGCGCCGTCGAGGCCGTCGAGGCCGTCGACCCCGTCCAGGCCGTCGAAGCCATCGAATCCGTCCAGGCCGTCCTCGCCACCCCCACCGCGCCGAATGCGACGCAGGTCGGGGCGGTAGAAGTCCTTCAGGCGCAGCGTGCCGTTATCGATCTTGGCCGTGGTGACGGCGTTTCGCTTCAGCTCCTTCTTGCCGACGCTGTGGGGTGGCAGGCTCAGCGCGGCGTAGCCCGTGCCGCCGAGCGCCACGAACAGGGCTGTGATCGCTACCACCATGGCGGGCGAAGGCCGCCGTAACCGGAACCGTCTCACTGGTAGCGACGACACTCTGCGATGCGGCCGCAGAAATCAAGTCTTTTCCACCGCGCGGCGCAGGGCGGCGTAGGCGTCCTCGCCCGCCTCGGGCGAGAGTGCCTCGCGCCGCAGGCGCCCGGTCCACGCCTGGACGCTGCCGTCGCCGCGGACGTCGATCCCCGCCCGCACGCGCGGGCCGCGCAGCTCGGCGCGGGTCGCGATCTGATCCTCTGGCTCGAAGGTACGGAAGCGGGCGTCGATCGTGCCGCGGCGGGTCGTGGTCGCCGCCGCGCGCGTCTCGGCCTCCAGCAGCTCGAGCGCCTCGGTCAGGGTCGGCGCCCGCAGCTTCTCGACCCGCGGCCCGGTGCGGACCGTGACCCGCCAGCCGCTCACTTCAGCAGCGCGCGGGCCGCCTCCCAGCGCGCGATCTCGCAGCCGTTCACCCGGGAGAGCTTCAGGTCTATCCGCCGGCCGCGCAGGGTTCCGGTGATCGTCGCCGTCTGCGGCCCGCCGTACAGCTCGGTGCACGCGGTCGCGCGCGACGGCGGCTCGATGTCCGCCAGACGCAGCGCGGCGACCTTCTCGCACAGCGGCGACTCCTCCGCCGAGGAGCACCGGACGGTCGTGTTCCGGGCCGGCCGGCCGCCCTTGCCGTCCGGGTCGACATGCACCCGGAGGTCGGCGAGCGCCGGTGCGGCGGCAGGCTGCTCGTCGTCGTCCTCCCCGCATCCGGCGGCGAGCACCGCGACGGCCAGGCAGGTCAGCGCAAGACGGCGCACATGCTCAAGATAGGGCCGCCGCGCGCACGGTGCCGGTGGCCCAGCTGCCGACCACGCCCTCGGCCTCGGACAGCGGCGTGAGCTGCCAGGAGACGACGCGGTCGCCGTCCACCTCGTGCTCGACCCGCTCGCCGGCGGCCAGCGCGGTCCGTACGACCTCGCGCTCGCCCGCGGCGACCGCCGCGTCGACCCATGCGACGCCCAGCAGCTCGTCCTCCGAGCGCCCGGCCAGCGCGCATGCGTTGCGGTTGGCGAGCAGCACCCGGCCCTCGGCGTCGAGCGCGAGCAGCGGCGCCTCGACGGCGTCGAGCCAGCGCCGCGCGCCGTCGGCCGGCGGCGCGTGGTTGCCGAGGTACTGGGCGAGCTGGCCGCCGACGGTCGCGAACATCGCCGACACCTCGGCGTTCGGCGCGCTCACCCCGTGCGAGAAGAACTCGATCACGCCGGCGCAGCGATCGGCGATCGCGATCGGGAAGGCGGCGGCCGTCATGACCCCGGCGCGGCGGGCCACCGCGGCCCGCGGCTCGTTCCCGCTCGCGCCCACGTCGGCGACCCAGCTCGGGCGCCGGAACGCCCACACGCGGCCGGGGAGGCCCTGGCCGGCGGCGAAGACGGTCGCCCGCGTGCTCTCGGACAGCGCGAGGACCTCCGGCGAGGCGGCGGCGGGCGTCCACGTCGCCGCGCAGCGCAGCTCGCCGCCCTCCGCGGACGGCCGCCAAGCGGCGCCGCAGCTCCAGCCGAGCGTCTCGCCGAGCGTCGCCAGCGCGCGCGCGACGAGCTCGTCCGGCTCGAGTCCCGCGGCCACGTGGTCAGTGATCGCCTGCTGCGCGGCGAGGAAGCGGTGGGCGCTGCCGACCCGGCGGCGCAGCCGGGTCGTGTCGAGCACGCGCCGCAGGGCCCGCGGCAGCTCCGCCGGGTCGGGCACCACGGCGGCCGCCCCGTCGAGCCCGCGCACGACCGCGGCGAGGTCGCCGGCGTGCACGTACGGCGACACGGCGAGGAACGGTAGGTGCGGATCGGCGAGCCGCACGAGCGCGAGCGCCTTGCGCGCCGGGACCGGGCTGGGGCCGTCGCCGGCGTAGAGCACGGCGCCCCAGCCGCGCCGCTGGAGCGCGGCGGTCAGCTCGTCCGCGCCGTCCGCGTGCTCGACCCGCAGCCGCCAGCCGGCCTCCTCCATCGCACGCACGATGATCCGCCCGTGAGCAGGGGGAACGTCGAGGAGAAGCGCGCGCAGGGACCGGAACGGCCGCATCTAGTGAGCATCGGGCGCGCGGGGCCTGTGCTTGAGCGGGCGAACGTCAACTGCGGCTGGGTAGGGAGGCTGGGGGTGCGAAAGTGGACAACCGTTCCTCTTCCGAGCGGTCCGTGGCCGTTTGGGAGCCGTAGCGGCTCACAAATGGACAAGCCCTCGTCGACGACCGCTCGCTTGTCCCCTTTGCACACCCGCCGGCCCCGTTCTCTCCCTACCCAGCGCAGTTGACGTTCGTCACGTCACGGGTTCACCGCCAAGAAGAGGAAGGCGCAGAAGATCGCGATGTGGATGCCGCCCTCGAGCAGCGTCGCCCGCCCCGGCAGGACCGTAAGGGCGCCAACCACCACGCTGAGTGCCAGCAGCACCACCTGGGTGTCGCCGAGGCCGAGCTCGAGCGGCCCCTCGAGCCAGATCGAGGCGACCGCGATCGCCGGGATCGTGAGCCCGATGCTGGCCATCGCAGAGCCGAGGGCGAGGTTGAAGCTCGTCTGCACGCGGTCGCGGCGCGCCGCCCGAACGGCGGCCAGCGACTCCGGGGCCAGCACGAGCAGCGCGATCGCCACGCCGACGGCCGAGGGCGGGAAGCCGGCCGCGTCGACCCCGTCCTCGATCGCCGGCGAGATCGTCTTGGCCAGCCCCACGACGGCCACGAGCGCGACCACCAGCAGCCCGAGGCTGACCAGCGCCTCGCGCTCCGGCGGCGGCGGCGCGTGCGCGTCCTCGGAGCTGCCCTCCTCCACGGGCAGGAAGTAGTCGCGGTGACGCACGGTCTGCACGACCACGAACAGGCCGTAGACCGCGATCGAGGCCACGGCGGCGAACGCGAGCTGGGGGCTCGAGAACTCGGGGCCGGGCTCGCTCTCGGTGAACGTCGGCAGGACGAGGCAGACCGTGGCCAGCGTCGCGACGGCAGCCAGCGCGCTGCCCGACCCCTCGGCGTTGAAGTCGGCCACGTGCCGCCGCAACGCCCCGACGAGCACGGACACGCCGACGATCCCGTTGAGCGTGATCATCACCGCCGCGAACACGGTGTCGCGGGCCAGCGTGGAGGTCTCCGAGGGCTCGCCGGAGACCATCAGCGTCACGATCAGCCCGACCTCGATGACCGTGACCGCCACGGCCAGCACGAGCGAGCCGAACGGCTCGCCGACCCGGTGCGCCACCACCTCCGCGTGGTGGACGGCCGACAGCACGGCGGCGGCGAGGATCACGCCGACCACGACGTTGGGGGCCCAGCCGAGGTCGCGGCCCCAGGTCAGGGCCAGCACGACGACCGCCAGCGGCGGGACGACCAGGGTCCAGCGCACGGACGCTAGGCGCTCTCGGCGCGCAGGCGCTCGGTCATCTCCGCCGGCGGGAGCGCGCCGCCGAACAGCCGCCCCTGCGAGAGCGGGCAGCCCTGGGCGGCGAGGAAGTGCTGCTGGACGGGCAGCTCGACCCCCTCGGCCACCGTCGTCATCCCGAGCGCGTCGGAGAGCGCGATCACCGCGCGCACGATCGCTCCCGCCTCGGGGTCGTCGGGGATCTCGCGCAGGAACGAGCGGTCGATCTTGAGCGTCTGCACGGGCAGCACCCTCAGGCGGGAGAGCGACGACCAGCCGGCGCCGAAGTCGTCGATCGCCAGCCGCAGCCCGAGCGCGCGCAGATCACGCAGGAGCGGGCCGATGCGCTCCGGCTCGCGCAGAGTGGCCGACTCCGTGAGCTCCATGGTCAGCAGCGCCGGGTCCACGCCCGCGGCGTGCAGCCGCTCGCCCAGCTCAGCCGCGAAGTCGGGCCGGTGCAGCTCCCGCGGCGACACGTTGAAGGAGACGCGCGGCTCGATGCCCTCCGCCTGCCACTCGGCGATCTGGGCGGCCAGCGCGTCGATCACCCAGGCGCCGATCGGCTCGAGCAGTCCCATCTCCTCGGCTGCGGGGATGAAGTCGTCGGGCATCACGAGGCCGCGGTCGGGGTCCTGCCAGCGGATCAGCGCCTCCATCGAGTGCAGGCGCCCGCTCGCCGTCCACACGATCGGCTGGTAGTGCAGCTTGAGCTCCCGGCGCTCGACCGCCCGCCGCAGCCGCGTGGAGAGCGCCAGCCGCTCGAGCGGCTCGCGGGTGACGCCCGTGTAGAGCGTCCACACCGCCCGGCCGCGGCCCTTGCTCTGGTACATCGCCACGTCGGCGTGCTGGAGCAGCTCCTCGGCGCCGTCCGCGTCGTCCGGGAACAGCGAGATGCCGATGCTCGCCTCCACGTGGAACTCCATGCCGGCCGCCGAGAACGGCTTGGCCAGGCGCGCGGCGAGCTCGTCGGCCAGGCCGCGCGCCGCCGCTCCCGCCTCCTGGCGCGGAAGGTCGCCGGCGAGCAGCAGGAACTCGTCGCCGCCGTGGCGGGCGAGCAGCGCGTCGTCGCCGCCGACACCGCGCAGCCGCGCGCCGACCCGGCGCAGCAGCCGGTCGCCGGCCGTGTGGCCGAGCGAGTCGTTGACGAGCTTGAAGTTGTCGAGGTCGACGAGCAGGAGCACGACCGCCAGGCCGCGGCGGCGGGCGCGCGTGACGGCGGCGCGCAGGCGCGACTCGAGCTGCGCGCGGTTCGGCAGCCCCGTCACCGGGTCGAAGAACGCGAGCTTGCGCAGCTGTGCCTCGGCCCGCACCCGGTCGGTGATGTCCTGGCCGGAGAACACCGCCACGCGGCGGCCGTCGGCATCGCGCAGGCAGGTCACCTGCCAGGCGATCCGGCGCCGCAGCCCGGACCGGGTGAGCACGTCGCTCTCGTAGTGCTCCACCGCGTCCTCCTCGGCGAGCAGCCGCAGCAGCGCGCGGCGGGCGCCCTCGCGCTCCTCGGGCGGCACGACCTCGGTCAGCCAGTTGGCGCCGACGAGCTCGCCACGGGGGTCCTCGAGCACGTGCCGGCCCTCGCGGTTGAGCATCGACACGACGCCGTCGGAGCTCAGGACGACGAGCAGCGCGCTCGTGACGTCCAGGTACGACTGCGCGCGCTCGGACTCGATGTGCAGGAGATGGTCGACCGTGTGGCTGACCGTGGACACGAGGGAGCGCTTAGGAGGCACCGAAGCGCCCCAGGGTACCGGGGCTCAGGCGACCAGGTCCACGAGCACCTCGCGCACGCCGCCCGAGATGCGGCCCTCGTCGAGCCGCTGCGCGAACGTGTGCATGAGGCGCCGAGCGGCCTCGTTGTCGCCCGCCATGGTGGCCGCGAAGCGGCTGATCCCGGCCTCGATGGCCGCGTCGGCGAGCGCGTTGGTGATCGCCCGGCCGACGCCCTGCCCCTGGAACGGGTCGCCGACGACGACGGCCATCTCGGCGGTCTCGGGGCGATCCGGAAGGCGCACGCAGCGGGCGACCGCCACGAGCTGGTCGGGATCGTCGGTCAGCACGGCGACAAGCGCGATGTGGTTGACGCCGTCGACCTCGGTCAGGTAGCGGAGCTCGGAGGCGGTGAAGCGCGGCTTGGCGGCGAGGAAGCGCTTGCGGATGCTCTCCAGGCTCAGCTGGCGCAGGCCCTTGGCCAGCCGCTCCTTGTCGTCCGGCGCGATCGGCCGGATGCGGTAGAACATGGTTTCATTTTACTACCTACGATCGCCGATCGGCACGTAGTCGCGCTCCCGGTCGCCCGTGTAGATCTGCCTCGGGCGCGCGATCTTCTGCTCCGAGTCGTCGATCATCTCCAGCCACTGTGCGATCCATCCGCTGGTGCGCGGGATCGCGAACAGCACGGGGAACATGCCGACCGGCATGCCCAGCGCCTCGTAGATCAGGCCCGAGTAGAAGTCGACGTTCGGGTACAGCTTGCGGGAGACGAAGTAGTCGTCCTCGAGCGCGATCCGCTCGAGCTCGAGCGCGATGTCGAGCAGCGGGTTGGTGCCGGTGACCTCGAACACCTCGTCGGTCGCCTTCTTGATGATCTTGGCGCGCGGGTCGTAGTTCTTGTAGACCCGGTGGCCGAAGCCCATCAGGCGCTCCTTGCCGTCCTTCACGCCCTGCATGAAGTCCGGGATGTTGTCGGTGCTCTCGATCCGCCGCAGCATGCGCAGCACGGCCTCGTTGGCGCCGCCGTGCAGCGGCCCGTAGAGCGCCGCGACGCCGGCCGCCGTGGCCGAGTACGGGTCGACCTGGGAGGAGCCGACCGAACGGACGGCCGAGGTCGAGCAGTTCTGCTCGTGGTCGGCGTGGAGGATGAAGAGGATGTCGAGCGCTCGCTCCAGCCGGGGGTCCGGCTGGTACTTGAGCTCGGTCATCTTGTAGAGCATGTTGAGGAAGTTGCCGGGGTAGCGCAGGTCGTTGTCCGGATAGACGTACGGCTGCCCCATGTTGTGGCGGTACGCGAAGGCGGCGAGCGTCGGCATCTTCGCGATCAGCCGGATCACGTGCGAGTAGCGGATCTCCGGGTCCTTGATCTGCGAGGCGTCCGGATAGAAGGTCGACAGCGCGCCGACCGAGGAGAGCAGCATCCCCATCGGGTGGGCGTCGTAGCGGTAGCCCTCCATGAACTTCTTCACGTTCTCGTGCACGAACGTGTGGATCGTGATCTCGTGCGTCCACTCGTCGAGCTGGGCTTGGGTCGGGAGCTCGCCGTGGACGAGCAGGTAGGCGACCTCGAGGTAGGTCGACTGCTCGGCGAGCTGCTCGATCGGATAGCCGCGGTACTCGAGGACGCCCTTGTCGCCGTCGATGTAGGTGATCGCGGAGCGACACGACGCGGTGTTCATGAACGCCGGGTCGTACGTCATGAGGCCGAAGTCGTCGTCCTCGACCTTGATGTCGCGCAGGGAGAGCGCGCGGACGGTCCCGTCCTCGATCGGCACCTCGTAGGTCCGCCCGGTCCGGTTGTCCGTGATCGTCAGCGTCTCGGCCGCCGTGGCGAGGCCGTCACCGCTCGCAGTGGTCTGTTCCTCGGTGCCCATGTCGTTCATTGTGCGGCATGGGCCTACGCGGCGCCTCAAACTCGCGTCGTCGACTCCTCGCGCGTCGTTGCGCCGCCGAACGTCAACGGCGGCGACTTTCGTTGACGTTCCCGTCGACGGCTACGCAGTGACGACGGCGGCGCCCATCGTCAGCAGCACGAGCACGACGGCGAGGGCCATCACGCCGCGCGCGGCGCCCTGGCTGGATGGGAACGTCTCGTGGCCGCGGATCCCGATGGCGGAAATGATCACCGCGAAGGCGGCGAGCACGGCGCCCATGACGTAGAAGAGCGTCTTCGAGCTCTCCTCCTCGGCCGCCTCGGCAGCGGCGATCAGCGTCGTGAGCAGCACGGTCGCGGAAGCTACCGCATGTACCGGGACTCGGTGGCGGCTACTTGGCCCTGGTAGTGCGAGCCCAGCGCCTCCGAGCCGTACGGGTGCTCGGCCGGCGCGTCCAGCGCCATGAACGAGAGCTGCGCGATCGGGAGCCCGGCGTAGAGCTTGATCGGCACTCGCGTGAGGTTTGTGATCTCGAGCGTCAGCGAGCCTGAGAAGCCCGGATCGACGAAGCCGGCCGTGGCGTGCACGATCAGGCCGAGCCGCCCTAGAGAGCTCTTGCCCTCGATCCTCGCGACGATGTCATCGGGGATGCGGACGGCCTCCAGGGTGCGGCCGAGGACGAACTCGCCCGGGTGGATGGCGAAGCCCTCGCCCTCCGGGACCACGACCTCCTCGGTGAGGTTGCGAGGCGGGTCACGCAGGTCGATGGCGGTGACGCGGTGGTTGTGGAAGACGCGGAACGAGTCGCCGAGGCGCAGGTCGATCGAGGCGGGCTGGACGAGCCCCGGCTCCCAGGGCTCGATGCCGATCCGGCCCTCGTCGACGAGCCGCCGGATCGTCCCGTCGGAGAGGACGGACGTGATCACGGCCGCAAGTCTGGCAGTCAGAGCAGCGGCTCGCGCACGCGCCCCACGACCGCGCGCGTGCGCGGCGGCGAGGGTGGGGCGGCCTCGCGGTGCGGGCCGCGGCGCGGGGCGTGCGGGAGCCGCGGGGGCGGATGGGGCCGGCGCCGACCGCCGCCGCCGTCCGAGTCGTCCTCGTGCTCGGCCTCCTGCCGCACCGCCCACCAGATGATCAGGCAGGCGGCCAGGATCGGCAGCTTGAGGACGACGAAGAGGTAGAGCATCGCCCAGCCCACAGCGTGAGGCTACCCCTTCGGGCCGATCCATACGAGCCGCGATCGGGCGAGAGTCGTGCTAGCCCCAGTGACCGCCCAGCGCGCAACCCGTACGTTTCTCGGCCGATGGCCGCGACGCTCGGAGCCCTGCTTCAGGAACGATCGAGCGCCATCGTCGGGCGTGAGCGCGAGCGGGCGCGGCTCGGCGAGCTCCTCGAGGACGGCGGGCCGATCGCGGCCTACGTGCACGGCCTTGGCGGCGTCGGCAAGACGACGCTGCTGCGTGCCTTCGAGGCCGATGCGCTCGCAGCCGGCGCCGAGACCGTGCTGATTGATGCGCACGCCGTCTACGCCACCCAGAACTCCTTCCTCCACGCGTTCGGGGCCACGTCGGTCGAGCAGGCAGCCGCCGCCCTCGGCGCCCGCGGCGAGCGTGTGGTCCTGCTCATCGACACGTACGAGCTCTTCCTCGCCATCGACACATGGATCGCGCGCACGTTCATCCCGGCCCTCCCCGCCCACGTCCGCGTGGTGCTGGCCGGGCGCTTCGCGCCGTCGGCCGAGTGGCGCGCGTACGGCTCGCTGCTGGCCCTCCTCCCGGTCGCCAACCTGCCGCACGAGGACGCCGTGGCGCTGCTGCGCGGCAACGGGGTCGACGACGGCACGGCACGTCGTATCAACGCCCTCTGCTGCGGCCACGCCCTGAGCCTCCAGCTCGCGGCCTGGGCGCTGCGCGACCGGCCGGGGGTCGCGCTCGAGGCGATCGCCGCCGGCGCCGTCGGGGAGGAGCTCGCCCGCCTCTACCTCGACGGCCTCGACCCGCCGACCCGCCGGGCGCTCGACGCGGCCGCGCTCACCCGCCGAACCACGCTCTCGCTGCTCGAGGCGATGCTGCCCGGCGAGGACGCCGCCGCGGCGTATGCCCGCCTGCGGGGGCTGCCGTTCGTGGAGCTCGACGCCCACGGCCTCGTCGTGCACGACACCATCCGCGCGGCGACCGCCGCCCTCCTGCGCGCCGCGGATCCGCGCGAGTACTGGCGCCTGCGCGCCGCGGCCTGGGACCGCCTGCGGGTCGAGCTGCGCGGCGCTCCCAAGCGAGACCTGTCGCGCTACACGGCCGACATCCTCTACCTGATCGAGGACCAGGGGGTGCGCCAGGTGTTCTTCCCGCCGGTGACCGGCGAGCACCGTGTTGGCCCGGCGCACGAGGCTGATCTCGACGCGATGGAGGCGCTCGCGCCCGACTTCGAGCTCCTGCGCGCGTGGTGGGAGGCGGTGCCCGAGGCGTTCGTCGTGACCCGCGACGAACAGGACGCCGTCACCGGCTTCGCGATCCACGCCGAGCCGGCCGCGGTCAGCACGCGGCTCCTCGACCGCGATCCGCTGGCCCGCGCCTGGCGCGAGCACCTGCGGCGCACCCCCGTCCCGCGCGACCAGCGGGTCCTCTTCATGCGCCGGAGCGTGGCCGCCTACGGCCCGTCGGCCGCCGCGCTGTTCCTCGACATCACCCGCCGGCACGTCGAGATGCGGCCGCAGCTGCGGCGCGTCTACGCGCCGGCGGTCGACTTCATCGACGCCGACTCCTCCTGCTCGCTGGTCATCGGCTACCTGCCGCTCGACGGCGTCCCCGACTCCGTGTCGCTCGACTTCGGGCCCGCCTCGGTCGACGGCTGGCTCGCCGAGCTCGGCGCCCGCGAGCTGCACGTCCAGGCCGACGACCTGGAGGTCGAGGGCCTGACGCGCCTCGAGGCCGGCGTGCTCGCCCACCTGCGGAGCCGCGAAGGCCGGCCGGTGGAGCGCGCCGAGCTGCTGCGCGAGGTCTGGGGCTACGACTGGGACGGCGGCTCCAACGTCGTCGACGTCGTGGTGTCCGCCCTGCGCCGCAAGCTGGGCGACAGGGCGGACACGCTCGAGACCGTCCGCGGCGTCGGCTACCGCCTCAGGGCGTAGCCTCGAGCACCATGTTGAACGGCGTCTCGGCGACCCTGCGCACGTTGCCGAAGCCGCCGGCGAGGACGACCTCCGCGAGGCGGGCCTGGCCCGCGGCCGTGCCGAGCGCGGCGCGGCCGGGCTGCGAGAGCGACCCCGGCGTGCACACGAGCACCGAGTAGCCGTACTGGAGGCGTCCGATCGGGTGCAGGTTCTCCGCCACCGAGTCGCCGGCGTTCGGCTCGACGATCAGCCACGTGCCGTCGTCGGCCAGCGCCGCGCGGATGTGGCCGGCGGCCGCTTGCGGGTCGCCCATGTCGTGCAACGCGTCGAAGCACGCGATCAGGTCGTAGCCCGAGCCCGGGAAGTCGGTCGCCGTGGCGGCCCGGAACTCGACGCGGTCGGCGACGCCCGCCTCCTCGGCATTCCGGCGCGCCTGCGCGAGCGACTCCTCGTGGTAGTCGAAGCCCACGAACCGCGACGCGGGGTAGGCCTCTGCCAGCAGTACCGTGGAGATGCCGATGCCGCAGCCGACGTCGGCGACAAGCGCGCCCTGGCGGAGCTTCGCGTCGACGCCGTCGAGCGCGGGGATCCACTCGTCGACGAGGAACGTGCGGTAGGAGACGCCGAACATGCGTCCGACGCCCTCGAAGACGTCGTGATGGTGCTCGTGCCAGCCGAGCCCATCCCCGCTGCGGAAGCGGGCGGTGACGCCGTCCTGGGCGTGGATGGCCGCGCTGGTCGACTGGAACAGGCCGCCCTGGTAGAAGGGGCTCTCCTCGTCGGCGAGCACGGCCGCGTGCTCGGGCGGGAGGCTGTAGGTGCCCGCCTCGGCGTCGTGGGTGACGTAGCCGCCGGCCGCCTGACCGGCCAGCCACTCGCGCACGTAGCGCTCGTGGGTGCCGGTCCGCTCGGCGAGCTCGATCGGCGAGAGAGGCGCGCCGTCGGCCATGGCGCGGTACAGGCCGAGGCGGTCGCCGATCACGGTCATCGGCACGTTCAGCGCCGCGCCGATCTCGTCGACGATGCGCTCGAGGAACGCCATCACGCCGGCTTCGTCGATGGTCACGTCGATTGACATCGCAGATCACTCCTGGTCGGGGGGACCGTGAACGCTAGGTGCGCTCGGCCCGCCCTCCATGAGGCATTCATGAGGTAATCGTGAGACGAGATTGCGGGGGCCCCGCCCAACGGGCCATTCCGTGTTGAGCGATGTCCCGTTGGGCACCCCCTAGGCGCGCAGCGGCACGGGCGCGGCGTCGAAGCGCGTCACCCGCTGGAGCGCGGCGACGCGCTCGGCGATCTCGTCGCCCGTGAGCGTCTGCATCCGCTCGGTCCCGAACGCCTCGACGTTGAACGACGCCATCGCCGTGCCGTAGGCGATCGCGCGCCGCAGCAGCTCGTCCGAGAGCTCCTCGCCCGTGTGGGCGGCGACGTAGCCCATGAAGCCGCCCGCGAACGTGTCGCCCGCGCCGGTGGGGTCCACGACGTCGGCGGTCGGGTAGGCGGGCAGGCCGAAGAAGCCGTCCGGCGTGTACATGCCGGCGCCGTGCTCGCCCTGCTTGGCGATCACCACCCGCGGCCCCATCTCGTGCACTGCGCGGGCTGCCCGGACGAGGTTCGGCTCGTCCGTGAGCTGCTTGACCTCCTCGTCGTTGACGATCAGGCAGTCGACGCCGGCGATCGTGCGCTCCAGCGAGTCGCGCGTCACCTCGATCCACATGTTCATGGTGTCCATGGCCACGAAGCGGGCCTCCAGGCACTGGTCGTGCACGGCGCGCTGGAGGTCCGGGTGGATGTTGGCCAGGAACACGGTGTCCGCCGCGCGCGAGGCCTCCGAGAGCTTCGGCTCGAAGTCGGCGAACACGTTGAGGTCCGTCTGGAGCGTGTGGCGCACGTTCGGGTCGCGCTCGTAGCGGCCCGCCCAGAAGAACGTCTTGCCGCCCGGGACGTGCTCGATGTCGTCGGTAACCACCCCGCGCTCGTGCAGCACGGCGTACTCGGCCTCGCCGAAGTCGTCGCCGACCGGTCCGACGACCCGGGTCTCGGCCAGGAAGGAGGACGCGAGCGAGAAGTGCACGGCCGCGCCGCCGAGCAGGCGGTCGCGATGGCCCGTCGGCGTCTCGACGGCGTCGAACGCGATGGATCCGACCACGGTGAGCGTCATTTGCGGCGGGCAGGGTATCCGGTAGGCGGAACCATCACCCTTCGGGAGGGGGAACATGTCCATCAGACGCGCAGGCGCGGCGCTCGTCGCCGCCTGTCTCCTCACGGCGCTTCAGGCGGGATCGGCAGGGGCCGCGCCGCCGGAGACCAACCCGGGCGGACCGTGGTCGCAGCCGGGCCAGAACGAGTCCCTCGCGTCGATCCGCGACTACCCGCAGCTCGTGGCGACGCTCGAGCGCGCGGTGGCGTCGAGCCACGGCGCGGCGCGGCTCACGTACTCGCCCTTCCGCGCCAAGGGCAGCGGGCGCGGCATTCCGATCGTCACGATCGGCAGCGGCGGCCGCGGGATCGTGATCATCGCCAACCAGCACGGCAACGAGTACGTCGTCAGCAACTCGGCGGTGGAGATCGTCAAGGCCCTGACGAGCAACGCCGCCGCGGCGCGCGCCATCCGCGACGAGCTCACCGTGACGGTCATCCCGCGCGTGAACGTCGACGGCTTCGACGCGACGCCGATCGGCGAACCGTGGCGCCAGAATGTCGACCCGTTCTGCACGGCGGCGCCGTGCCCCGCGTTCTACGCGGTCGGTCGCGGGTTCGACATCAACCGCTACCACTCCTACCTGCGCAGCGATCCGCGCGACGACCCGAACACGGGTCCGGTCGCCGTGGGGCAGGGTGACAACCCGGTCCCGGAGGCGCTGGCCGTGCGCAACGCCTACGACGCGGCCGGCGGGGCGGACACGGTCGAGGTCGTGCTCGACCTGCACCACCAGGGGACGCCGGTCGACGCGAACGGCGACATGGTGACCGGGTCGACGCTGTGGCCGAACGCCACGGGCACCGCCGACCAGCTCGGCATCCGCCCGGAGTTCGACGACGTCATCTTCCGCTCCAAGCAGGTCGTCTCGACGCTCCTCCAGGGCATCGAGCGGTACGGGTACGCGAACTTCTCGCGCTATCCGGGCACGACGCCGCCGGGCATCTCCCGCAACGCGTACGGCCTGCTCGGCTCGGCGTCGGTGCTGATCGAGATGCGCGGCGACATCGGCCAGAAGTCGAGCGGCTACCTCGCCAAGACGGCCTTCCACGCCGGCATGTCGGTGATCGAGGGGCTGGCCGACGGCAGCCTCTACGACGCGGACATCGCCGTCGCCGAGGCGCTCCAGCTCGCGCCCGGCAGCGCGTCGGGCCCGCAGGACGAATAGCGGTCACCGGGCCGGGCCCCTGCCCGGCCCCGACGCCGCGTCATAAGCTGCACGCTCGGAATGACAACCTTCGCGGACCTCGGCCTCTCCGAGGAGATCCTCACGGCGCTGCGCGACGTGGGGTACGAAACGCCGAGCCCGATCCAGGAGCAGGCGATCCCCGTGCTGCTCGAGGGCCGCGACGTGATCGGCCAGGCGCAGACCGGGACCGGCAAGACCGCCGCCTTCGGGCTGCCGATGATCCAGTCGGTCGACGCCGACGACCACGACGTGCAGGCGCTCGTGCTCACGCCGACGCGCGAGCTGTGCATCCAGGTCACGCAGGCGCTGCGGGCGTACGGCGAGCCCAAGGGGGTGAACCCGGTCGCGGTGTTCGGCGGCGCGCCGATCCGCGACCAGCAGGCGTACCTGAAGGGCGGGGCGCCCATCGTGGTCGGCACCGTCGGTCGCGTGCTCGACCTCATCTCGCGTCACTCGCTGATGCTGCACTCGTGCCGGTACGTGGTGCTCGACGAGGCCGACGAGATGCTCGACCTCGGGTTCCTCGAGGACGTCGAGAAGATCCTCTCCTACACCTCCAACGGCCGACAGACGGCGCTCTTCAGCGCCACCATGCCGGGGCCGATCCGGGCGCTGGCCGAGCGCCACATGTACGACCCCGAGATGATCAAGGTCAAGGCCGCCACGCTCACGATCGACACGGTCGAGCAGTTCTTCCTGGAGACCAAGTCGGCCGACAAGGTGAGCTCGCTGGTGCGGGTGCTCGAGGCCGAGCGCCCGACGCAGGCGATCGTCTTCGCGCGTACGAAGATCCGCACCGAGCAGCTCTACCGCACGCTGCGCGACAAGGGCATGAACGTCAAGGCGCTGCACGGCGACATGTCGCAGGGCTCGCGCGACGGCGTGATGATCTCCTTCAAGGGCGGCCGCGTGCCGATCCTCGTGGCCACCGACGTCGCCGCCCGCGGGCTCGACATCGCCGACGTCACGCACATCGTCAACTTCGACGTGCCGACCTCGCCGGACGTCTACGTGCACCGGATCGGCCGCACGGGCCGCGTCGGTCGCTCCGGGCGCGCCATCACGTTCATCGAGCCGCGCCAGCGGCGCGACCTCGAGGCGATCGAGAAGCACGCCGGCACGCAGGTCGCGCCGTGGACGGACGGCGCCCACGTGGCGCCCGTGCGCACGCAGGAGCCGCCGCGCCGGCACCGCAAGCCGCACGACCAGGTCGGCATCGTCAACGGCGACTTCACCAAGCTGATCGCGTCGGGCGGCCGCAGCGCCGGACTGGTGGAGGCCGACCTGATCCACGCGGTCACCTCGCAGGCAGGGCTCGACGGCGAGGCGGTGCGGAATGTGCGGGTGCTGGAGCGCTTCGCGCTGCTCGAGGTCCCGGCCGCCGACGCGACCCGGGTGGCCGGCGCCGTCGACGGCACGGCGGTCAGGGGGCACACGCTGCGGATCGAGACAGCACGCCCCTGAGCGCTACCGTGGCCGCATGTCGCAGATGACGATGACCACGAATCACGGGGACATCGTCCTCGAGTTGTTCGACGAGGACGCCCCGGAGACGGTGAGCAACTTCCGCAACCTGGCGGAGAAGGGCTTCTACGACGGGCTGATCTTCCACCGCGTGATCCCCGACTTCATGATCCAGGGAGGCTGCCCGCAGGGGACCGGCACCGGCGGCCCGGGCTACACGTTCAAGGACGAGATCAACGACCACAAGGTCGTCAAGGGCGCGCTGGCGATGGCGAACGCCGGCCCCGACACGAACGGCTCGCAGTTCTTCATCGTCACCACGGCGGCGGCGCCGTGGCTCGACGGCAAGCACACGGTCTTCGGCGAGGTGCGCGAGGGCATGGACGTGGTCGACAAGATCGGCACGCTGCCGACCGACGCGCGCGACCGGCCCACGCAGGAGGCCCGGATCGAGCGGCTCGCCGCCAGCGGCTGACGGCTAGCCTCCGGGCATGGCGACGATCGAGCAGCCCAAGGCGACGGAGACCATCGACATCGAGAACCCGGCCACCGGCCAGGTGATCCGCAGCGTGCCGGCCGTCTCGCCGGACGACGTGCCGGCGATGGTGGAGCGGGCTCGCGCCGCCCAGATCGGCTGGGAGGCGCTCGGCTTCGACGGCCGCGGCAGCGTCCTGCTGCGGATGCAGAAGTGGCTCGTCGACAACGCCGACAGCGTTGCCCGCACGCTGGTCGAGGAGACCGGCAAGACGTGGGAGGACGCCGCGTTCGCCGAGGTCGTGTACGGGGCCGGCGCGCTCGGCTTCTGGGCCCGCCGCGCGCCGAAGTACCTGGCCGACGAGCGCATCCGCCCGAGGACCCTGCTGGCGATGGGTCGCCGACTGGTCGTCCGCTACGGGCCGGTCGGCGTCGTCGGCGTCATCGGCCCGTGGAACTACCCGCTGACCAACTCGTTCGGCGACGCGATCCCTGCCCTCGCCGCCGGCAACGCCGTCGTGCTCAAGCCCTCGCACATCACGCCGCTCACGTCGCTGCGGCTCGCCGAGGGCATGCGCGAGTGCGGGCTCCCCGAGCACGTGCTCCAGGTCGCGGTCGGGGGCGGCGGCGTCGGTTCGGCGATCGTGGACGCCGTCGACTTCGTGATGTTCACCGGCTCGACCGAGACGGGCAAGAAGGTGATGGCGCGGGCCGCGCAGACGCTGACGCCGGTCTCGCTCGAGCTGGGCGGCAAGGACCCGATGATCGTGCTCGCCGACGCCGACCTCGAGCGGGCGGCCAACGCCGCGACGTTCTACGCCATGCAGAACGGCGGCCAGACGTGCGTGTCGGTGGAGCGGGTGTACGTGGAGGCTCCCGTCTACGACCGCTTCGTCGACGCGGTGACCGAGCGCGTGAGCGCGCTGCGGCAGGGCGTCCCCGCCGGCCCCGGCAGCGTCGAGGTCGGCGCCATGACCTTCCCGGACCAGCTCGAGATCGTGCGCCGCCACGTCGACGAGGCGCGCGCGGCCGGGGCGCGGATCACGACCGGCGGCCACGCTCGCGACGGGCAGGGGCGCTTCTACGAGCCGACCGTGCTGGCGGACGTCGACCACTCGATGGCCGCCATGCGCGAGGAGACGTTCGGGCCCACGCTGCCGGTCATGAAGGTCGCGGACGCCGACGAGGCGGTGCGGCTGGCCAACGACTCGCCCTACGGCCTGGGCGCCTCGGTCTGGACCCGGGACCGGGCGCGCGGCGAGGCGATCGCGCGCCGGCTGGAGAGCGGCTTCGCGTGCATCAACGACGCCAACCTCAACTACTACGCCTACGAGCTCCCGATGGGCGGGTGGAAGGAGTCCGGGATGGGCGTGCGCCACGGGGCCGGCGGCATTCGCAAGTACACCCGCCAGCAGGCGCTCTACATCACGCGGCTGGCGCCGAAGCGGGATCTGCACTACTTCCCCTACGGGTCGCGCTCGTCGGAGCTGATGGGCCGCCTCATCCGGCTCTTCTACGGCCGCCCCCGCCGCCGGTAGCCGTCTCCCAAGCGCGGTCGGCGATCGCCGGGACGCCGGTCTCGAGGCGGTCGAAGAACGCGTCCTCCGTCGTGCCCGCCAGGCGCCGCTTGTAGGAGCCCTCGAGGAAGACGGCCGACTTCCAGAGCGCGAGCGTGGCGTACCAGCGCACCTCGGGCAGCGAGCGGCCGGTGCGCTCCTCGTACCGCGCCACCAGCTCCTCGCGGGTGGGGAAGCCCGGCTCGCGGGTGACCGCGCCGAGGCCGAACAGCGCGTCCTCCTCGTCGCCCGGCTCGGCCCAGGTGGCGACGAGGTAGCCGAGGTCGGCGAGCGGGTCGCCGATCGTGGCGAGCTCCCAGTCGAAGATCGCGACCAAACGGGCGGGGGCGGCCGGCGCGAACATCGTGTTGCCGAGCCGGTAGTCGCCGTGCACGATCGTCGCCTCGGCCGACTCGGGGCGGTGGGCGGCGAGCCACTCGGTCACCCGTTCCATGACCGGCAGCTCACGTGTGCGGTTGTGCTCCCACAGGCCGCCGAAGCGGCGCAGCTGGCGCTCGAGATAGCCGGTCGGCTTGCCGTAGCCCTCCAGCCCGCACGCCGGCCAGTCGACGGCGTGCAGCTCGGCCAGGGCGTCGACCAGCTCGGCACCGATCTCCGCGTGCCGACCCGCGAGCGCGTCCGGCACCGCGGTGGTCAGCACCTCGCCCTCGATCCGCTCCATCACGTAGAACGGGGCGCCGATCACGGCGTGGTCGTTGCAGGTGGCGAGCACGCGCGGCGTGCGGACGTCCGCCTCCTCGACGGCACGCAGGAGGCGCGCCTCGCGGAGCACGTCGTGCGCCGACGGCGGGAGGGGAGGCCGCGGCGGCCGCCGCAGGACCCACGAGCCACCGTTGCGGTGCACGAGGTACGTGACGTTCGAGTGCCCGTCGCCGATCGGCTCGGCCTCCAGAGGACCCTCGCCGAGCCCCGCCGCGTCGAGGAACGCCTCCAGCGGCCGGCGCACGAGCAGCGGCGGCAGCTCGAGGGCGGCGGCCTCTTCCGGCGTGTCTACGATGGCGCTCACCGGCCCGCCACCGTACCCTGGGCCGTTCACGGATGAGAGCGAGCCTGACGACGATCGCGCTGGTGGCGCTGCTGGTCCTGCCGGCAGGGGCCGCCGCGTCGCCGCAGCAGGTGATGTCGTTCGAGGCGCCCGCCGACCTGCTCGACTACACGCGCGCGGAGACGCTGCGGCAGATCGGTGCGTTCGGCGTCACCCAGGTCCGCCAGGTCGTCTACTGGCGCGACTTCGCGCCGGCGCCCACGAGCAAGCGCAAACCGGACTTCGAGGCGGGCGATCCCGAGGCCTACCCGCGCGGGACGTGGACGCGGCTCGACGAGCTGATGACGGCCGCCCGGCGGCAGGGCATCGCGGTCATGCTCACGCCCACCGGGCCGGTCCCCACGTGGGCGACGGCGAGCAAGAAGGGGGACGTCGACCGGCCGGGCACGCGGCTGTTCGAGCAGTGGGTCAAGGCGCTCGTGCGCCGCTACGGGGAGCAGGTCGACCAGTGGTCGATCTGGAACGAGCCCAACCAGCCACAGTTCCTGATGCCGCAGTACCGCGACGGCAAGCCGTTCTCCCCGTCGCACTACCGCAACCTGTACCGCGCCGCGCACCGGGCGATCCGCTCGGTGCCCGGCAACCGGCGGGACAAGATCCTGCTCGGGGAGACCGCGCCGCGGGGCGACCGCGCGACCGTGCACCCGCTGCGCTTCCTTCGCGGCGTCGCCTGCCTGGACAAGGACTACGAGCGGATCGGCTCCTGCGTGCCGCTGCGCGCCGACGGCTACGCCCACCACGCCTACACGTCCAAGCTGGGGCCGCGCTACGAGCCGCCGCACAAGGACGACGTGACGATCGGGGTGCTCCCGCGGCTCGTCCGCGCGCTCGATCGCGCGGGGCGGACCGGGCGGATACCGCGCGGGCTCCCGATCTACCTGACGCAGTTCGGGATCCAGTCGTACCCCGACAAGGAGTCGGGCGTCCCGGTCGAGCGCCAGCCCGCCGAGTACGCGATCGCCGAGCACATCGCGTACGTCAACCGCCGCGTGGCGCTGTTCTCCCAGTACCTCATGCGCGACGACCCCCCGCGGCCCGACGGCTACCGCTTCCGCGGGTTCGAGAGCGGCCTGCGTACCAGCGACGGGCGCGCCAAGCCGGCCTATCGCGCGTTCGCCAACCCGCTGGCCGTCGAGCGCTACGGGCGCAGCGACGTGCTCTGGGGGCTGCTCCGGCCGCAGCGGTCGGCGACCCGCGTGGAGATCGAGGTGCGCCGGCCCGGGACGACCGCCTGGCGCCGCCTGCGGCGGCTGACCACCACGGCCACGGGCGTCTACGGCCTGCGCGTGCGCCATCGCAACCGCCAGCTCTACCGCGTCCGCTGGACGGCCAAGAGCGGGCAGCGGCGCACCGGGCCTCCAGTCCGCTCGTATTGAGCTGGACGCATGTCCGAGGGTTCCGGCCCGCCTGGACGGATGTCGAATGGGGTCGACACCGGATCGGCCATGTGGCCAGCGAGGACGATCCATTTGCCATGAACGTGTCCCGGCATCACCTCATGGGGCTCGGAGTACTGGACTGCTCCGGGGAAGAGATCGGCCAGGTCGTGGACACGTGGCCCGACGACGGGGGCTGGGAGGTCGAGCTCGTAGTCGTGCGGATGCAACGCTTCGGCGAGCGCCGCATGATCCCCGTCGGTGACGTGGCGGTGTGGGGTGGCTGGCTCTCCGTGCCGTTCACGAAGGTGCAGATCGAGGACGCCCCCGCTCCGGAGGGGGGCGTCCACGGGGCGGACGACCCGTACCGTGCGATCTCCTACTGGCAGTTCGAGGAGCGGGTCGGCGCAGGTAAGGTGACGGCGCTATGGCGCCCCAGCTCTGGCTTCTTCGCCACGGCGAGGCAGTCCCCCACGAGTCAAAGCCGGATGCCGATCGCGAGCTGACGGCCCGCGGCGAGCGCCAGGCCATCGCGGCCGGGCAGGCGCTCGCACGGCTCGGCGTCGAGTTCGACGCCTGCTACACGAGCCCCAAGCTGCGCGCGCTGGCCACGGCCCAACTCGCGTGCCGGGCGCTCAACATCGAGCCGCAGGTCGCGGACGCGCTCGCCGACGGCTTCACCGCCGAGGACGCGTTCGAGCTGCTGATGGCGCACGGCGAGGACGCGCGCGTGCTGGCGGTGGGCCACGATCCGTCGTTCACGCAGGTGGTGCACGACATGACCGGTGGGCGGGTGGACTTCAAGAAGGGCGGCGTGACGGTGGTGCGTGGGGTGCGCGCGGGGGGCGAGCTGCTCGCCGTGCTGCGCCCCCGCGAGCTCGAGTCGCTCGCCCGCAGCTAGAGCACGGCGGCGACGACCGCGAGCGCGACCTCGGCGCGCGGCGTCAGCGAGTCCTCGTGCACGAACTCCTCAGGGTTGTGCGCGCGGCCGCCGCGGGGCCCGAGGCCGTCGATGGTCACCGGGATGGCGGAGGCGAAGTGGCTCGCGTCGCTGGCGCCGCCGCGCGACGCCGGGTGCAGCGGGCGGCCGAGCGCCTCCGCGGCCCTGGCGAGCACCGGGGCCACGGCGACCTCCGAGTGCATCCCCGGCCAGCGGCGGATCAGCTCGGGGTGCAGCGCGGCGCCCCCGACCTCGGCCGGGATGGCGGCGAGCACGCGCTCGATCGCGGAGAGCTCGTCGGCGCGGCAGTCGCAGAACAGCTCGCCGCCGCCGGGCACGACGTTGAACGCGTCGCCGGCGTTGAGGATCGTCGGCACCGAGGTCAGGTGGTCGGGGCCGCCCGGGTCGTGGCAGGCGGCCACGGCCTGGGCCGCGGCGGCGAGCGCCAGCAGGGCGTTGCGGCCGCGGTCGGGAGCCGAGCCGGAGTGGGCGGCGCGGCCGCGGGCGGTCACGCGGACGGTGCCGGCCGCCTTGCGCCGCACGACGACGGCGTCCTCGCCGTCGGCGGTCTGCTCGCCGCCCTCGAAGCACAGGCACGCGTCGTAGCCGGCGAAGCGGGGGAGGTGGGCGAGGTCGCGCGTGCGCCACTCCTCGTCGCAGACGAGCAGCAGCGAGGTCGTGTCGTAGGCCTCGGGGCGCTTGGCGAGCGCGCGCATGATGCCGATCGCGAGCACGTCGCCGCCCTTCATGTCGATCGCCCCGGAGCCGACCAGCTTGCCGCCCTCGCGGTGGAGCGGGCGGTGGCGGTCGTGGGCGACCACCGTGTCCAGGTGCCCGAGCAGCAGCAGCCGCCTCGATCCCGAGCCGCGGAGCGTGGCGAGCAGGTCCGGCGCGTGGTCGGGAGAGGAGCACGGGACCCGCTCGATCTCCGCCTCGTCGGGGAGCAGAGCGGCGCACACGGCCGCGCACTCGTCCGCGCCCTGGACATCGCCCGACGGCGACGAGACGCCGACGAGCGCTTCCAGCTCGCGGACGGCGCGGCGCCCGATCTCGGCGGCCGCGGCGTGCACCCAGGGGTCCATGAGGCGCCACGGTACTGTCTCGCGGATGATCGAAGTCGGCGAGAAGGCGCCCCCGTTCACGCTCCCCAACCAGGACGGCGAGGAGGTCGCGCTGGCGGACCTCGCCGGCCGCACCGTCGTCCTCTACTTCTATCCCAACGCGGACACGCCGGGCTGCACGAGCCAGGCGTGCAGCATCCGCGACCGGGCGGCCGAGTACGACGCCGCGGGCGCGATGGTCGTCGGCGTCTCGCCCGATCCCGTCAGGGCCGTCAAGAGGTTCCACCGCAAGCAGTCGCTCAACTTCACGCTGCTGGCGGACGAGGACCATGCGGTCTGCGAGCGCTACGGCGTCTGGATCGAGAAGTCCAGGTACGGCAAGAATGAGTCCCGACCCGCCCGCGCGGCGCGCGCGACGTTCATCATCGACGGGGATGGCACGGTCGTCCACGTGATCCCGAAGGCGTCGCCGAAGACCCACGACGATGTGCTGGAGGCGCTGGCGGCGTGACATGAGCGAGCGGGTCGACGTCGTCTGGGAGCGCTGGGAGGGTCACGGGATGGAGCACGCGTGCGTCGCCGTCGGCCCGGACGGTGTGTTCGCCGACAGCGACCTGCTCACGCCTGACAACGTGCACGCCCACTTCCGCGTCCGCTGCGATGCGCAGTGGCGCACCCGGCATGTCGAGGTGACGGTGCTCGAGCCGGAGCCTCGGGTCCTGCGGCTCGAGGCCGACGGCGAGGGGCACTGGGTCGACCGGCCGGAGCTCGACGGCTGCATCGACGTGGACATCTTCCCGAGCCCGCTGACCAACTCGCTGCCGATCCGCCGCCTCGGCGCGGGCGCGGAGACGACGGCCGCGTGGGTGCAGATCCCGGAGCTGACCGTCGAGCCGCTGCCGCAGCGCTACACGCCGCTGGCCGGTGGGGCGCGCTGGCGCTACGAGGCGCTGAGCTCCGGCTTCACGACCGAGTTCGACGTCGACGCCGACGGCCTCGTGCTCGACTACCCCGGGCTCGCGCGCCGCCTGCGGCCGCGCGGCGCGCAGTAACGTCTTCTGAGTGCCAGAGCTGCCGGAGATGGAGATCGTCGCCCGCCGGCTGGACGAGGCGCTGCCGGGCGAGACGATCGAGTCGGCGTTGACGCCCGGGATCAACGCGCTGAAGACCTTCGACCCGCCCTTCTCCGCGCTCACGGGCGCCGAGTTCACGGGCGCGCGGCGGCGTGGCAAGCTGCTGATGCTCGACGTCGACACCGCTTCCCACGGGCCGCTGACGCTCCTGCTGCACCTGATGAGCGCCGGGCGGCTCCAGCTGTTCGACAAGCGCGCCTCGCTGCGGGACAGGACGTCCCGTGTGCTGCTGCGGCTCCCGGGCGACCGCGAGCTCCGTGTGCGCGAGTTCGGCACGCGCCAGCGGGCGTGGGCGAAGCTGCTCACGCCGGAGGGGCTCGAGCGCGAGGAGTCGCTGGACGGGCTGGGGCCTGAGGCGTGGCCCGATCCGCCGGAGGACCTGCGCGAGCTGCTCGACGTCCCGCGGCCGCTGCACACGCTCCTGCGCGACCAGCGCGTCGTCACCGGGATCGGGCGCACCTGGGTCGACGAGATCCTCCACGAGGCGCGGCTGTCGCCGTTCAAGCGCGGCGACGACCTCTCCGAGGAGGAGGCGGCGGCGCTGCGCGACGCGATGGTCGGCGAGCTCGGCCGCGTGCTCGACGTCTACGAGGAGCAGGTCCAGCTCCCGCTCCCGGAGAAGTTCCCGAAGCCCACGCGCGTCCACGCTCACCAGGGCGAGCCGTGCCCCCGCTGCGAGACGGTGCTGGAGGCTGTCTTCTACGAGGACTACGTGATGACCTACTGCCCCCACTGCCAGACCGAGGACCGGGTCCTGAAGGACCGCCGCCTCTCGCGGCTGCTCAAGTAGCCGGTCTCCGCCGGCCAACGTCAAAGGCGGCTGGGTGGGGAGAGCGAGGAAGTTGGCCGCGATCAGGGTGCATTTCGTCGACTTGACGCCGCCCGCGCCGGTGAGGTCGACGAAATGCACGCTATAGGGGCATAACGTCGACGTCACGAGCCGGAGAGCACGTGAGGTCGACGAAATGCACACAATCGCCGGCGCCCAGCCTCCTTACCCAGCCGCAGTTCGCCCAGGGTCACCGGGGCGGGTGGCCGTCGCCCATCGCATCGTCTGGTGCACCGTCGCCACCGTCGACCGCCACGGTCGGCCCCGCTCCCGCATCCTCCATCCCTACTGGGAGCACACCGAGGACGGGCCGAAGGGCTGGATCACCACCCGGCCGACGCCGCTCAAGCGCGCCCACCTGGCGCACAGCCCGTACGTCTCGTGCTCGTACTGGGACGCGACGCAGGACGCCATCGTGGCCGAGTGCCGCGCGAGCTGGGTCGAGGAGGTCGA
>DASTIC010000213.1:0-11548 GCA_035717845.1 Solirubrobacteraceae bacterium | reverse complement strand
GCCGGCATCGAGCCCATGACGGCGGCCAGCATGCCGGCGTAGTGCCCTACCGAGCCGTGCACGCTGATCGCGTTGAACACGACCTGGTCGGTGTAAGGCGCGATCAGCGAGGCGATGCAACCGGCCGCGCCGGTCACCCGCAGGCGCGTCGCGACCTCGGCATACAAGCACACCGTCGTGAGCCAGACGATGTCCCACGGGAGATGGCGGAAGTTCTTGGCGGCGTCGGGCTCGAACACCAGCCGCGCCTGCTCGGGCTCGTTACGCTCGCAGTAGGCGAGCGCGAGCCAGGCGCGGAACACCGGCAGGCCCGTGTGCACGGCGGCGAGCTGCTCGAGGGCGGGGACCGCGTGGCCGAGCTGGCCGCGGTCCCACGCGACCACCATCAGCTGGTTCATCTGGAAGGCCTCGGCGTCCGGCTGCTGGCTCTTGGTGCCTTCGTGACCGGCCGCGATCGCGAGCCGCTCGGAGAGAGCCAGGTCGCCGGCCAGGTGCGCCCGCCACGATCCGTACCAGAGCCGCACCCAGCGCAGGATCGGTTGCCCGACGCGGTCGGCGAGCTGCTCCATCGTCGACAGCGCCTCGTCGATCTCGTCGATGGCCGCCGCGGACCAGACCGACGTGAGCACGATGTCGCACGCCGCCCAGAACCTCGCCACGAGGTCGTTCAGTCCCGCGGCGACGCTCTGGAGCTCAGCCGCGTTGGCGCGGTGCTCCGCCAGCAGGTCCGGCGTCCACAGCACGGCATGGCGAGCCCAAAGCACGTGCGCGAGCGTCGTGCCGTCGCCGCTGCGCTCGGCGAGGGCCTTGGCCTCGTCGCTGAGGCCGCGCCGCTCGGCAAGGTCCGCGACGAACGTTTGCTCGAGCTGCAGCTGCGCGAGCAGGCGCGCGCGCTGCCGGTCGTCGCGTTCGCCCAGCAGCGCGATCGCCGCCTCCAGGTTCGTCACGCGGTCGGCGTCGACGTTGCCGGACGCGCTCTCGAACCCGCGGCTGTTCGCGAGAACGGCTCGCGCGAGCTGGTCGGCATCGCCGGTTCTGCGTGCGAGGGTGGCCGCTTCGAGCAGCGTGGCGCGGTAGGTGCCGTCGCCGGCCTGGCGCTGCGCCTCGCCGAGGCCGATGAGCATCTCGCAAAGGCCTGCCTGGTCGTCCGGGCGCGTCGCGAGCAACGCCTTGCGCGCCGCCTCGAACCAGCGGATCGCTTCGTCGGGTGCGAGGCGGGCGAGCGCCCAGGCGCCGGCGCGCACGGCCGCCTCGATGGCGCGATCCGGTTCCATGCCCGCGGCGAGACGGTGGTGGGCGATCTCGCCGGCGTTCGCGTCGCCGCGCAAGGCCTCCACGGCGTCGGCGATCGCCAGGTGCAGACGGGCGCGCCGCGCCGCGAGCAACTCGGCGGCGAGCGCGCGGTTGAGAAGGGCGTGCGAGAACGTGAACCGCAGGCCGCCCTGTTCCACGACGAGCCGCGCGGCCACCGCGTCCGCGAGCGCGTCGAGCACCGACGGCTCCTCCTGCCCGGCGACCTTCGCGAGCACGTCGGCGTCGAACTCGCGACCGATGACTGCGGCGACCTGCAGAAGCTCGGCCGCGGGCACGCCGAGCCGCCTCGTGCGGCGGGCGATCACGTGCTGGACCATCTCGGGCAGCTCGATGCTGCTGACTGGGCCGGTCAACCGCCAGCCGTCGGGGCCGGTCGCGATCACGCCCGACTCCATCAGGTGACGGAGGATCTGCACCAGGAAGAACGGGTTGCCGTTGGTCTCGACGGTGAGGTCGTCGGCGAACGAGCGCTCGGACGCACTCGGCGGCCGCTGCGTCGCCGCCTCGAACAGCTCGAGGACGTCATCGACGGTCAGGCCCTGCAGCTCGAGCCTTGTCGCTTCCGACTCGCGCATCAGGTCCCTGAGCGCGTCGCTCGGGTCGTCCGAGCCGCCCCAGCCAACGCCGACGACGAGGATCCGCATCGGCTTGCCGCTGCGGAACAGATGCCGGAGCAGGAGCAGGGACGGCTTGTCCGCCCAGTGGAGGTCGTCGACGACGACGACGAGCGGGCGGTCGGCGGAGGCCTCCGCCAGCAGGTGGGCGACGGCACCGAACAGCAGGTACCGCTCCGCCTCCGGGTCGTTGGTCCGGGGCGCCTCGGCCGCGCCGCCCCGACCTAGCTCCGGCACGAGGCGTGCGAGCACGGGACCAAACGCCTCGTTATGGCGTTCGATCAGCGCCGGCGGGGCTACCTCCCGGTACTGGTCGAGGATGTCGATCCACGGCTGGTAGGGCGCGCCGAGGTCCTCGTCGCAGCGCCCGTAGAGCACGGCCGCGCCCTCCCGGCTCGCGCGGTCGGCGAACTGGGCGGCGAGTCGCGTCTTGCCGATCCCTGCGGTGCCCTCGACGAGGACCAGGCCCGGGCCCTCGACCTTGACGTCGGCCCAGGCGTCCGCGAGTGCGTTCATCTCGACGTCGCGGCCCACGAACAGGGCGCGCATCGCCTGCTGCAGCCGCCGGGGAAGCCGTCCCAGCTGGACGCCGGGGCCCGGCTCTCCCTGCACGAGGCGGCTGGGGTCCTGCTGCAGGATCGCGTTCTGCAGCGCGCGTAGCTCGTCACCCGGCTCGACGCCGAATTCTTCGACGAGCCGGCGCCGCGCCTCGCGGTAGGCGTCGAGCGCGTCGGTCTGGCGCCCGCTGCGGTAGAGCGCGAGCATCAGCTGGCCGACGAAGGGCTCGTGCGTCGGATGCTCGGCCACCAGCCGGCGCAGCTCGCCGACGAGCTCCTCGTGGCGGCCGGCGGCGAGGTCCGCGTCGACGCGGGCGGCGATCGCGGCCTCGTGCTGCTCCTCGAGCCGCGTGATCTCGGTCTGTGCGAACGGCTCGAACGCAAGGTCGCCGAGGGGCGGCCCGCGCCACAGTGCGAGCGCCTCGCGCAGCAACCGCCCTGCCGCCTCGGGCTGGCCGGCCGCCATCGCGCGCCGTCCGTCTTCGACGAGGTCCTCGAAGCGTTCCGCGTCGAGCTCGCCGGGGAGGACGCGGAGCCGGTAGCCGGCCGGCGTGGTCGTGAGGATGTCGCCCTTGCGCAGCGCCTTGCGCAGGCGCGACACGTTGACGTGCACCGTGCGGACCGCTCCGGCGGGAGCGTCGTGCCCCCACAGGGCGACCGCGAGCCGCTCGGCACTCACCGGCTGGTTCGGGTGCAGCAGGAGAACCGCCAGCACCGCGCGCGGCTTGCGGCCACGGACGTCGATGGGGCCGTCATCGCCATGCACTTCGAGCGGGCCGAGAATCCTGAAGTCCATGTCTCTGTGTTGAGTGACGCTACACCGCTGCGCATACCGTTGGAAAGGGCTCTTGAGCGGGCGCCCGTCAACTCGCGTCGTTAGCTGCCGGCGGTTTCACGCGGGACCGTTCCGATTCTGCGCCGAATGTGTGACACCGCGCGGGATCGAGACCGTCCGGCCGTAAGGTCGGCCGTATGCTCGCGCTCGCCCTTCTGGCACTCATCGCCCCGGTCCCGGGAGACGTCACGGCGCGGGTTCGACCCAGGTCTCCGTACGAGGGCGGCCGCCATCGCGGCGTCGACCTGGCGACCGCGCCGGAGACGCCGGTCCGCGCGGCGTGCGGCGGCCCGGTGGCGTTCACTGGGCGGATCGGCGGCACCGGCATCGTCACGGTGCGCTGCGGGCGGTGGCGGGTGACGCACATGCCGCTGGCGCGGATCGCGGCGCGCGGGGACATGAGGCGCGGGGCGGTGATCGGCACGGTGGCGGCCTCGACCGCCCACCACGGCCTGCGCCTCGGGGTGCGCCGCGACGGCACGCGGTTCGACTACGTGGACCCGCTGCGCCACCAGTTCCTGAACCGCGTCAAAGTCGCCGGCGCGCTCGCCGGCTTCCATGGCACGGAGGAAGGACTCCTCCACCCCCGCGCGCTCGGCCAGGCGCTCGAACGACATCCCCGAGGCGCTTCGCGCGCGACCGAGGAGCCAGCCGGAGGGAATGACCCGTCCCTTAAACGTGCGCATCCGTTTCGCTGCTCGCCGTTTCCGTGTCTTCTCGCTGTTACTGCGCGGCCGCCTTGAAGGCCCATAGGAAGAACTGCCCTAGGCTGATCGTGAACGCGAATAATGCCCAGGTGCCGACGCCGTTTGGCAGCGCGGGGATCGACGCCAGGAGGAGCACGAGCGGCACTCCGGCGGCCGTGGCGAGCTGTCGTTCGCCGTGGTCGCTGAACCGTTGCGTCAGCTGCGCGAGACCGCATGCGAGGGCTATCGCCGCGAGCGGGCCGCCCCACGCAATCGCCGGATCGACGAGTAGGCGTGCGGCTTCTTGTTGCGCCCACGAGCCCGCATCCTGGGCGAGCGCGAGCGGAACCGGTCCGAGCAGTGGGATGAGCGCGACGAACGCCGCGAGAACCACGTTCGTGTTGCGGTCGAATACGTGGCCTGGCTTCCACGCGTGCTCCCACGTCCACAGCGCGATGATCACGACCGCGGTGACCGCGGAGCGGGAGGTCTGTCCGACGAGCAGCCCTGCAGCGCAGACCTGGACACCCACGAGGGTCAACGGCCATAGCGGTCATCGGAGCCGGCGCGGGACTCAGTATGTCGCCGGTCTCACGAGGTTTGCGAACTCACCGCCCACAGAGTCGACGGCACCCGCCTCCGGCCGGACCAGCACGTCGTCAACGGCGTCCACGACTTCCCGTCGTGGCCGCCGGACCGACGTCGAGGGGGCGGTGGTGGCTCCGGAACAGCTCGGCCTCGTCGCGAGCAGCCGTCGTCGTCGTGGGTCGCTGGAGCTCTCGGTCGACGTCGGTTCCGAAGAACACCGGATCTTGTTTGCGGTGCTTGGGCGGACGGCCGAGGCGAGCCACGCCCGCACGCCGATGTTGCCGCACGCGAGGCCTCGGGAACGAGAAGAACCCCCGCAGGCGGGGGTTCTTCTCCACATGGCCTAGATCGCGGCGACGCCTCAGCGGCGCGGGGACGCACGCGCCCGCCGTCGTGTTTCAAGCGCGGCGGCGCGTGGGGGCTGTCGCCGCCACGACGTGGGTGGGGCGCGACGCCAGATGTCGTGCGCGAACAGGGCGCGCAGGCCGGCCGCGTACATGGTGCCGAGCAGGAAGGCGATCAGCAGCAGCGTGAGGTCGTAGCGCGCAGGGGCGCTGAGGGTCGTCACCACCGCGGACTCGCGACGGTTCATCGTGCCGCCAAGCGCCGCGGCGACTCGGTCGTCAGCCAGCTGAAGCGCGCGTCTTGGTGTTGCCGTGGCGACTCGTGACGCGATCGGGGTGGCGCCGCCGGCATCGGCGGGGCTCGCCGCTGCGGCGGTCGGCGCGCGTTCGAGCGTCCCGGCGCCGGTACTGGACGGCTCGCCCTCCGGCTGCGGTGAACCGGCCTGCGCAACTCCGGAGTGGCGCTGCACCACGGGCTCGTTCGGCTTGGCGCCCGGCACGCCGCCCCCCGCGCGCGTAGGCCTGTCCGGCTTCCGGCCGGACTGTGTCGGAGTCGGGTGGTCCCGGGTCGGCGTGTCCCGCTTCCCGAGCGCCCCGTGCGGGGTCAGCTCCGGCGCTCCGGGCGCTGGCGGCGCGTCGACCTTCGGCGGCGTTCGGACCTCCGGCGGCTTGTCGACCTTCGGCGGCTTGTCGACCTTCGCCGGCTTCTCGACGTTCGCCGGCTTCTCGGCCTTCGCCGGTCTCTCGGCCTTCGGCGGCTTCTCGACCTTCGGCGGCTTGAAAGACACCGACCCGTCGTCGGGCTTCGCGGGCTTCTCGGGTCGCGGGGGCTTATCGGCCTGCGGCTCTTGCGCCTTCGGCTCGGTGCCCGTCTTGGGATCGCCCGCTCCGGTCTCGTCCAGCGCTGCATCGGTCGGCGCCGCGGGCGTCTGCGCAAACGCCGGCCCCGTGCCGATCACGGTGACAGCCAGCATGAGTGCTAAGAACCTGACCATGCTCCTCGAATCCCCAGCCGCATCTTCCCAGGGCGAACGTACGAGCGAAAC
This sequence comes from Solirubrobacteraceae bacterium, assembly GCA_035717845.1. Taxonomy (GTDB): domain Bacteria; phylum Actinomycetota; class Thermoleophilia; order Solirubrobacterales; family Solirubrobacteraceae; genus DASSUW01. The sequence goes on along the minus strand of DASTIC010000213.1, from coordinate 5,564 downwards.
ACGAGCGTACTCCCTTCCGCGGCCCCTGTCGTGGGTCGCGCGCGCCAAGATCGGACCCGCGCCTGCGCTTCCGTCCCGACTCCGCTCAGGGCGCGTCGCGGGCTCCGATGCGACGTCGAACCCCGGCTGGTCGGGGTAGACGGCGCCGTATCGCGCCCCACAGCGTCCCGCGCAGGAACGGCAGAGGGTCATCACAGGACAGGCCCGATACGGCCTCACAGCGGCTCGCCCACCGAAGCCAGACCCGCAGCGACGTACCGTCCATGTACGCGGCCCGTACGTCCAGGAGCGGCGCACACCACGTCACGTGGCGGGTGGGGCGCCGGCCCGGCGGGGAGGGGCACCCGCTGAGATCGGAATGGACGAGCGCCGGCAGGTTGACGCCTGCCACCGCGGCGGGGTGATGCCAGAGATTGAATCGCGGATTGATCTCGAGCAGATGCAAGCGGCCGCGATCGTCCCGCTTGAAATCCACCTTCGCGACGCCGCGCATGTCCAGAGTGGTGAGAACGTGGCGGCCCAGATCCGCGACGTCCGGCAGCTCGACGATCTCGACCGCCGAGCTGTAGCCGTAGTGCGGTGGGAACGTGCGGATCTTGCGCCCGGTGAACTCGCCCGCGAGCCTACCGCCTGCGTTGATGTACGCGTGGAAGCTCTCAATCGCGCTTTCGGGCCCGGGGACGAGTCGCTGGACGAGCAGCTCCGAGCGAAGCGAGGCCAGCCGCGGCCAGACCGCGTGCCAGTCATCCTGCGTGCGCACGCGCAAGGCCTTCCCGAGTTCACCCGTCGCCGTCCAGTCGCCGCCCCGCTGAACCGGTTTGACGATCACCGGGAACGGCACCTCGAGATCGGGGGCGGCGCGTTCGAGCGACGGGCGTAGCCGCTGCGCGGGCGGGACCGGGAGGCCGTAGCGTTCCGCGAGAAGCTGGAAGCGGGCCTTGTCGACGAGCTGCTCGATCAGCTCGGCATCCGCCAGGATGAAGCGAAACCCCCGCCGCAGCTCGTCTCGGTACCGCGAGGTGAGTAGAACGGCCGCGTCCGTCTGCGGGTAGAGCACCGGCGGCTCGCGCTGAGAGCCGGCGTACCCCAGCAGGATGGTCACGATCTCCTCCTGGCGCTGCCACTCGTCGATCCAGGGCAGGACGACGCGGACGTGCCGGGAGAAGCGCGCGGAATACTCGGGAGGTCCGAGGTAGGCGCTCGAGATGCCGGCGAGGCCGAGTGCCCGGACCATGTCCACGTCGCCCATCACGACTGCCATGGCGACCGCTGACACGGACCGATGCCCCGGGCCCCTGGGTCCTCTAGAAACCGAGCGCGCGTTCGGTCTTGCGGTCGTCGTCGTGCGCGTGGTATGCCGGGAGATCGACGGCGGCGCGGTTTACCACCATCCCGAACACCTTGGCGCGCGCGTGCGCAAGCTGCTTCTTGGCCGCCAGCAGATCCCGTCGTCTGGCGTGGTTGAGATCCACGACGAGGATGACGCCGTCCGCGGCAGCGGCCACCGCCGACGCATCGGCGACCGTGGAGACCGGAACCGTGTCGACGACGACGTAGTCCGCATGCTGCCTGAGATCGTCGAACATCTGCTGCAGGCGCGCCCGCGCGACGAGGCCGGTGGACATCTGCGGATAGTTTTCGCCCGCCAGCAGCCGTAGGTGCGGCCCGGCGATGATGCCGTGCCTGCGCTCGGCACGGATCCTCTCGTAGAGCTCCGCGTGGACGTCCTTCCAGCGGCGCAACGTCGACTCCGGGATGTTGTGGCCGGTCGCCTTCAGCGCCCGGGCGGCCCGCCGAGCGTGACCCTTGGATCGCGCAAGCGCGACCAGAGCGGTCTCGATGTCCTCCTGCGCGTGGACCCGTCGTCCCCGCGCCAACCCGGGCTCGGCCTCAGGCTCAGGCTCTATGGGAGCTTCAGGTTGCGCTTGCGCCGGCTGGGACGGCGCCGCGGCGCTCCCGTTCTCGGCGTAGCCCGATTCCAGCAGGGCATCCAGCACGCCGGTCTCAGGCATGCGGTGCAGGTCGAAGTACCTGTGCAGATCGGGCTTGCGCAGGTCGAGGTCGACGGCCACGATCTCGGCTCCGCTCGTGGCGAGTGAGTGTGCGAGGCCGGCCGCCACGGTGGTCTTGCCGTCGTCGGCGGCGGGACTGGTCACCGCGACCACGACGCTGTCGCTGTCATGGCCCACCAGCTCGAGGTTCAGGCGCAGGAACTCAAACGCTTCCGAGAAGACCGGCTCCTCCTCATGCCCAGCCCAAACCCTCTGCAGCCGCTCCGGGTTCCCGACCCGCGGGATTCTCGTCAGGACGGACAGACCCATGAGAGCGGTCAGCTCCTCCTCCTCGCTGACGCGATCGTCGAAGCGGGCGAGCAGGATCACCACGAAGAGGGCCAGCAGCAGCGCTACCAGAGCCGCGATCAGCGCGTTGCGCAGCGGTGTGGGCGAGCTGCGGTTCTCGGGTAGGGTCGCCTCCTCGACGACCTGCACATTGCCTGTCTGCAGTGCCTTGAGCGCCTCGAGCTGGGCCAGCCTCTCCCGGACAGCCCGGGTGGCCTCCGACGGCTCTCCGGCGGCGCCGGTGCCGTCCGACTGCGCCGGCAGCGTGGTCGTCAGGGCATCGATGGCACGCTGGATCTCACGGCGCGCGCTGTCGCGACGAAAGGCGGCGATCTCCCTGGCGAACGCGTTGGCGACCGCCGCGGCGTGCGTCGGCGAGCCCCACTCCGCCGTGACCGTCACCACGTCCGAATCGCCCGCGGCCTCGATCGAGACCGCATCCTTGAGCTGACCCACCGTGACCCCTTCGAACCGCCGCGCGACGCGGGCGGCCACCGTGTCCAGCGAAGCGAGCGCGAGGTTCGTGGCGGCCGCCCTCTCAGGAAGCTCCCCGGTGTCGGTCGTGCCGCCTGCGACGATCGCATCCGCGTTCGTCGTCCGGCCGAACAGCAGGTCGGCGCTTGCCGTGTACCGATCGGACTGGGCGAGCGACAGCACGAGCGCAAGCAGTACCGCCGTGAGCACGATCACCGCGATCAGCCGCCGGCGCTCCCGAAGCAGCGCGAGGAACCGCGGGAGATCCATACCCAGATAGCCGCTCATTGGCACCGAGAGCATACGTGGCTAGGTGTAACCGTTATCACGCTCCCTCCGATCAACCGAGACCCCGTACTGCACGATCAGCCAGGCCAGTCCGAAGCTGGTCCAGAACGCGCGGTTCTCGTTGACGTCGCCGCTGACCTGTGCAGCTAGCAAGGTGAAGACCACCACGGCGCTGATCACGTACCGGAGGCGGCCCTCTGGCCCTGGCGAGGCCCGCCACGCGCCTCGCCAGATCTCGGCAAGGACGGCCACGATGGAGGCGATGAGCACGAGGACTGCCGCGAGTCCGAGCTCGGACCACACCTCGAGAAAGAGGTTGTGGGGGTAGTCCTCAGGCGGGTAGGCCAGCGCGCCGACGCTCTGGAACCCGCCCGCGCCGATGCCGGCCAGAGGATCATCCTCGATCAACTCGATCGCCTGCCCGAATGTGGTGTAGCGAGCATTGGACTGCAGGACGCCGACGGGATCGCGCACGGCCCCGCCGAGCCGCTCCGCCGAGGTCTCCGGTAGTGACACGAACGGCAGCAGGGCTACACCGAGCACGACCACGACGAGGACCGGCAGCACCTTGCGGGGCACGCGAGCGAGCCACAGAGCCCCCGTGGCCGCGAGCGCGAGCACCAGGCCCAGGATCGGTCCGCGCGAGCCGACGGCTGCTGCGATGCCGATGAGCCCAAGGCCGACAACGACCGCCCAGCCGCGCGGCCGCACCCAGTCCGTGAGCGCACCGACCAGCAGGATCACCGCTGCCGTGCATAGGAGCTGGGAGACGCCGATCGTGTTGCCGGCGGAGCCGATGGTGAGCCGATCTCCCTCCGCGGGCGGGTTGACCAGCGTGATGGCCCCGGCGACGACCGCAACGGCGACCAGCCACGCGAGGAACCGACGCACGTCACGTTCCCCGTCGATCAGGAAGAACGGCGCGACGGTGGCGAGCACCGTCAACGTGAGGAACCTCGCGGCCTTGTCGCTCCCGTAGTCGGGCGACGGCGTCCAGCTGAGGCTGATGACGAGCATGAGCCCGATGAGGGTCACCGGGGCGGCCAGCCCGATCGGGATGCTGTGCGCCCGACGAGACGCCCACCTGACGAAGCAGACCCCGGCGAGCAGCAGCCCGAGACCCAACGTGACGTCGAGCGGAAACGCCTCCACGACCGCCTGCTCCTTGAAGAGGCCGACGTACAGGAAGAGCGTCAGCAGCGCCAGGCGCTCGCGGACGAGGAAGACGCATGCGGCCAGCGCCAGCGGGATCGCCAGCGCCGCCGTGCCGATCGCCACCGCCGCACCGGCCGCCAGCGCAGCGGCTGCCGCGCTGACCGCGAGGGTCGCCGGGAGACCTGGCCGGCCGGCGAACGGTCGCTGCGCAATCCACGTCGTCACGATGTCACCCGCCGCAGGACACCGGCGGCAGGCCGAATGCGTGCGCCCGGCAACCGACCCCTCGACACCGGCCCATGTTCGTTGCGACGCGAGCCGGCGTCAAGTTGCTCACGCCGAGGGCTCAGTCGCTGAGGTTGACGACGGTCCGCGCCTTGAGGCTCGTGGTCTCGATAGCCTCGACCCGGTCGATCCTCAGGCGGGCGTCGCCTCCCAACACTTCGCGGAGCGCGGAATCAAGCGCATGCGCGCGGCTCGGGGTGAGCACGGGCTGCCGTCCGCCTGCGCCCGCGAGCAGGAGCCGGTATGACCGCCGGTCGAGCTGCTGCACCTGGTACGTCTCGAAGGGGTCGAGATGCGGCTTGACCAGTGTCCTCACGGCGACGGGGATGACCGTCCGACCGTCGGGGGTGCGCAAGACGTCGTCGTGTCGCCCGACGACGCGCCGAAATCGGAGAGGAAGGCCGCGCCCGCACGGGCAGTGCGGCGACTCGGCAGGCTCGACGAGGTCGCCGGTCGCGTAGCGGATGAACGGCATGACGTCGTTCCACAGTGACGTCCCCACGACGGCTCGTAGCTCCCGCGAATGCGGAAGGAGCTCCGTGATCCCGAGCTCGACGGCGTCATGGAACCCCCGATGCGCCTCGCATTCGAACGCCGCGACGACGCTCTCGGTCATCCCGTACGACTCGAAAACCTCACAGCTGAAGCCACGCTCGATGTCCTCTCGTTGGACGGGGTCCAGCGTCTCGCCGGTAGTGAAGACGGCACGGACGGCTAGTGTCTCGTGTCTCTGACGCAGTCGCGCGGCGATGAACGCCGCGGCACTCGGATGTGCAGCGACGAACACCGGGGCGAACGACCGCATGCGCCCGATGTAGGCGTCGACCGTGTCCTCGTTCAGGTGTGCAACGGCGAGAAGGAGCTGGTTCTCGGCCCGGTTGTGGACCCAGTGCGGGCGCCGGCCCGGGAGCACCCGACCGCCCAAGGTGACCCGTCGATCGCCGAGGCGGACGCCCGCCCAGCCGTAGAAGCGATACAGCAGGGCATAGCTGAGCGAATGAGCGAGCAGCCGCGGGAGGAGGA
>DASTIC010000212.1:0-8968 GCA_035717845.1 Solirubrobacteraceae bacterium | reverse complement strand
CGGGGCGATCGTGCTGGCGGCGGGGCCGTGGAGCGCGGCGCTCGCCGCGTCCGCGGGCCTCTCGCTGCCCGTCGAGCCGCGCAAGGGACAGCTGGTGCGGCTCGCCGGGCCCGCCGACGTGCGGCTCAAGGTCGTCGACGGCTCCTACCTCGCCTCCGTGGTCAGCGAGGCCGCCGGGCTCGAGGTCACGACCGTGGTGGAGACGACCTGGGAGGGCGACGTGCTCGTGGGGTCGAGCCGCGAGCGGGGCGGGTTCGACACGACGGTCGACGCGCAGGTGTCGACGGCGATGGTCGCCCGCGCGGCGCGCCTGTTCCCAGGTCTCGACGACCGTCCTCGTGTGGCGGCGTGGGCGGGGCTGCGGCCGTGGCTGCCGGACCACCTTCCCGCGATCGGGCCGTCGGCGGCGGTCGAAGGGCTGTGGGTCGCGACCGGCCACGAGGGCGCGGGGGTGGCGCTCGGCCCCATCACCGGGCGCCTGCTCGCCCAGGCCTTCTGCGGTGAGCCGGTCGTCGTCGACCTCACGCCGTTCGACCCCGACCGCTTCGGCGACGCCGCGGCGACCGCCGCCTGAGCATCACCGGCGCTTGCGCGCGCTGCGGATGCGCTCGAGGCGCTCGCGCTGCTCGGCTTCCGCGTCGTCCGGTCGGTAGAAGCGCAGGTCCTCGCGGCCGCGCGGGAGGTGCTCCTGCGCGTTGACGTGACCCGGGTGGTCGTGCGGGTAGTCGTAGTCGACCCCGCGGCCGAGCTCGGCGGCGCCCGGGTAGGCGGCGGACTGGAGGGCGGCGGGCGGGCGGGCGGCTCCCGCCTCGCGGATATGGCCGCGCGCCTCGCCGATCGCGCGCTTGACGGCGTTCGACTTCGGGGCCAGCGAGAGGTAGATCGCGGCCTGGGCGAGCGCGTACTGGCCTTCGGGGAGGCCGACGTGCTCGACCGCGTGGGCGGCGGCGACGGCCATCGGCAGCGCCTGCGGGTCGGCGTTGCCGATGTCCTCCGACGCGAGGATGATCATGCGCCGCGCGATGAAGCGCGGGTCCTCGCCGCCCTCGAGCATGGCGGCGAGGTAGTAGAGCGACGCGTCGGGGTCCGAGCCGCGGGTGGCTTTGATCCAGGCCGAGATGTAGTCGTAGTGCTGGTCGCCGCCCTTGTCGTAGAGCACCGCCTTGCGCTGCATGGCGTCCTCGGCGTCGGCGAGCGTGACCTCGGCGCCCGTCGCGGTCGCGCAGGCCAGCTCGAGCGCGTTCAGGGCGGCCCGGGCGTCGCCGCCGGCGCGGGCCGCGAGGAACTCGATCACCTCGTCGCCGACGCCGACCTTCGGGCACTCGCCGCGCTCGATCGCCCGCCGCACCAGTCCTTCGATCTGCTCGGCCGTCAGCTGCTGGAGCTCGTAGATCTGCGTGCGCGAGAGGAGCGCGCTGTTGACCTCGAAGTAGGGGTTCTCGGTCGTCGCCCCGATCAGCGTCAGCAGGCCGTCCTCGACCGCGGGCAGGAGCGCGTCCTGCTGGGCCTTGTTGAAGCGATGGATCTCGTCGAGGAAGAAGATCGTCGAGCGCCCGCCGCGCCGGCGCTCGGTGGCGCGCGCGATCACCTCGCGCACCTCGGCGCGGCCCGCCTGGACGGCCGACAGCTCTTCGAAGGCCGCGTCGGCGTGCTCGGCGGCCAGCCGCGCGAGCGTCGTCTTCCCGGTGCCCGGCGGCCCGTACAGCACCATCGAATGCGGCCGGCCGGAATCGAGTGCCTGCCGCAGCGCCGACCCGTCGCCGAGCAGGTGCTCCTGGCCCACGAACTCGTCGAGCGACCGCGGCCGCATGCGCGCGGCCAGCGGCCCGTCGGGCGGCAGCCGGCGATCAGGGCGTTTCTCGGGCGGGTCGAAGAGTCGCTCCACCCCTCTATCTTCGCGCAGCCATGCGAGTCCCCGTGAGGACCGTCGTCAAGGAGTGGGCGAGGATGGGCGCACTGAGCTTCGGCGGACCGCCGGCGCAGGTCGCGCTGCTGCGCGAGCTCACCGTCGAGCAGCGCCGCTGGATCGATGCGCGCGAGTTCGAGGACGCGAACGCCGCCACCCAGCTCATCCCCGGCCCGGGCTCGACGCAGCTGGCGATCTACTGCGCTCACCGGCTTGCGGGCGTCGCCGGGGCGATCGCGGGTGGGCTCGCGTTCATCCTCCCGGGGCTGGTCGTCATCCTCGCGATCTCAGCCGTCGCGCTGTCGGAGTCGCCGCCGACGTGGGTCGAGGGGATCGGCGCGGGAGCGGCGGCCGCCGTCGTCGCGGTGGTCGTGCGGGTGGGGATCGACTTCGCCGGCGCGAGCCTCGCCGGCCGGCACGCCGGAGCGCGCGCACGGACGGCGCTCTACCTGCTCGCCGGAGCGGCCGCCGCGATCTTCGCCGGCACCGGCCTCGTCCTCGTGCTGCTCGCCTGCGGGTTCGCCGAGCTGGCCGGGCGGCGCCGCGCCGGAGCGGCGCTGCACGCGTGGCCCGCGGGGCTCGTGCTGCTCGGCGCCACCGGCGCCGCCGCTCTCCCGGCGCTCGCCTGGACGGCGTTCAAGGTCGGCGCCCTCTCCTACGGCGGAGGCTTCGTGATCATCCCGCTCATGCAGGCCGACGCCGTCGACACCTACGCGTGGATGACGCGCGGCGAGTTCGCCGACGCCGTCGCCTACGGGCAGCTCACGCCCGGGCCGGTCGTGCAGACGGTGGCGATGGTCGGGTGGGCGGCGGCGGGGCTTCCAGGCGCCCTGCTCGCCGCCGCCGTCGCGTTCGCGCCGTCGTTCCTGGTGGTCGCCGCGACGGGAGAGCGGTTCGATCGGCTGCGCGCCTCGGCGGGCGCACGGGCGTTCCTGGACGGCGCCGGCCCGGCCGCCGCGGGCGCGGTGCTCGGCGTGGCGGTGCCGCTGTTCGCGGCCCTCGAGGAGGCGTGGCAGTACGCGGTGCTGGGCGCGGCGGCGGTGCTCGTCGTGCGGCTGTCGCCGTTCTGGGCGCTCGCCAGCGGCGCCCTCGCCGGGCTGACTGCCGCGCTGGCCGGGTTGGCGGTCCCTTGACGAACGTCAACGGCGGCTGGGTAGGGAGGCTTGGGAGCCGGCGGGCGTGCAGAACCGGACAATCGCGATCTCGTTCGGCGGTGTTGTCCACTTATGCGCCGCTATCGCTCCTAAGTGGACAGCCACCCTCCGGGGAAGGGCCGTGTGTCCACTTGTGAGCCGCTACGGCTCCCAACCGGCCACGCGACCCTCCTAGGGGGGACCGTTGTCCCTTTGGTACCCACCCCTCCCTACCCAGCCGCCGTTGACGTTCGCCCGAGCTGCCACCAACTAGCATCAGCCGGCGATGCAGGACGAGACAGCCGACGTCCTCGCGCGGCTCATCCGGTTCGACACGGTCAACCCGCCGGGGGGCGAGCGCGAGTGCCAGGAGTGGATCGCCGGCTATCTCCGCGAGGCCGGTCTTGAGGTCGAGCTGCTCGGCGCCGAGCCCGACCGCCCCAACCTCGTCGCCCGCCTGACGGGGGACGAGCCCGGACCGGTGCTCGGCTACCTGTCGCACGTCGACACCGTGCTCGCCGATCCCGGCGACTGGACCCACGACCCGTGGTCGGGCGACGTCGCCGACGGCTACCTCTGGGGCCGCGGCGCGCTCGACATGAAGTCGCAGACGGCGGCCGAGATCGTCGCCGCCGCCACGCTGGCCCGCAGCGGCTGGCGGCCCGCCCGGGGGGAGCTGAAGATCATCTCGGTGGTCGACGAGGAGGTCGGCGGCCGGCTTGGCGCGCAATGGCTCACCGAGCAGCGCCCCGACATCGCGCGCGTCGACTGGCTGGTGAACGAGGGCGGCGGCGCGGTCATGCCCTACGGCGACCGCCGGCTGTTCGGCGTGTGCTGCGCGGAGAAGGGCACGTTCCGCTTCACCGTCCGCGCCAGCGGCAAGGCGGGCCACGCGTCCGTCCCCGGGGTCGGCGACAACGCGCTGCTCAAGCTCGCCCCCGTGATCGAGCGGCTCGGCAGCCAACAGCCCGGCTACGACGTCGTCGAGGAGCCGCGCGCGCTGCTCGAGGCGCTGCACGAGGATCCCGCCGACCCCGCGGCCGCCGTCGCCAGCATCCGCGCCACGGAGCCCCGGCTGGCCGTCATGGTCGAGCCGACGCTGCGGGTGACCGCCGTCCCCACCCGCATCTTCGCCTCCGAGAAGATCAACGTGATCCCCGCCCACGCCGAGCTCCAGGTCGACTGCCGCGTGCCGCCCGGGATGGAGGGCGAGGAGACGATGGCGCGCGTGCGCGAGCTGGTCGGCGCCCACGACGGCCTCGAGATCGCCTTCATGGAGGAGGTGGTGGGAAACCGCTCCACGATCGACTCGCCGCTCATGGACGCGATCCGCGCCTGGGTCGGCGAGCAGGAGCCGGACGCCGAGGCGGTGCCGACCGTGCTCCCCGCGTTCACCGACTCGCGCTGGTTCCGCGCGGCGTTCCCCGACTGCGCCGCCTACGGCTTCTTCCCCCACCGTCATCAGACGCTCTACGACACGTGGCCGCTCGTGCACTCGAGCGACGAGCGCATCGACCTTCGCGACCTCGCGTTCGCGACCGACTTCTTCATCGACCTGCCGAGGAGACTGCTGTGAGTCCCGTCAAGGAAGGAAAGCTCCGGCTCGGAGGCATGGCGCTGCGCAACGGCCTGCTCGTGCACGGGCCGACGCACTGGGCCGCAGCGGTGCGCGACGACGCCGGCGAGATCCGGACGGCCTCCGGCCGCAAGCCGCGCCTGAAGGCGGCCGGCGACCTACCGGGCGTGCGCGGCGTGGTGCGACTCGGCGAGGCGTTCCTCGTCATTCCGCTCGTCAAGCGCGCGCTGCCGCAGGCCAAGCTGCCGTTCGAGAACCCGTCCGTGCTGGGCGTGGCGGCGGGCGCGTCGCTGGCCGGTGCGGTCCTCCGTCGCCGCCTGCCCGGCCCGACCGCCGAGGCCGCCGCGGCCGCGCTCTCGCTCGCGCCGGCCGTGCTCGCCCTGCGCGGCGGGGAGCTGGCCGCCTACCACGGCGTCGAGCACAAGGCGATCGCCGCCTACGAGTCCGACGCCCCCGACGCCGCGGATGCCGCCAAGGAGCACGACCGCTGCGGCTCGCACCTCGTCACCCCGCTGCTGGCGTCGAACCTCGCGGGGGCGCTCCTGGTGCGCCGCGTGCTCGAGCGGCCCGGCCCGGTCGCCGGCGCCGGGGTCGCCGTGGCGTCCACCGCCGCGGCGGTCGAGGTCTTCGCCTGGTGCGAGCGCCACGCCGGCACGCCGCTTGCCCGCGCGCTGCGCCGCCCGGGGTTCGAGCTCCAGCGGGCGGTCGGCACGCGGGAGCCCGACGAGCGCCAGCTCGAGGTGGGCCGCGCGGCCCTCGCCGAGATCCTTCGCGTCGAGCCGGCGCCGGAGGGATAGGGTCTAGACCCTAGTCCGGAATCCTGCCCAAAGGGCATACTCACGGCATGGCCGTCGCCTGGTACCAGATCGAGAACTGGATCATCACATGGGCCCCGATCATCTTCATGGGGCTGCTGGTGTTCTTCATCTGGCGCACGATGAAGCTGATGCCGCGGACCAAGCCGCAGCAGATCAAGCCGGAGTCCAGCGATTCCGTGTCCTGGGAGGGAGTGGCCGGCGTCGAGGAGGCGAAGGCGGAGCTGCGTGAGGTGGTCGAGTTCCTCCAGGATCCCGAGCGGTTCCGCCGCCTCGGCGCCAAGGTCCCGAAGGGCATCCTCCTCCACGGCCCGCCCGGCACCGGCAAGACGCTGCTCGCCAAGGCCGTCGCGCACGAGTCCGGCGCCCACTTCTTCTCCCAGAGCGCGGCCGCCTTCGTGGAGATGTTCGCCGGCCTCGGGGCGGCGCGCATCCGGCGGCTGTTCGCGATCGCCCGCGAGCACCGCCCGGCGATCATCTTCATCGACGAGATCGACGCCGTGGGCGGCGAGCGGGGGGCCGACAACAACAGCGAGCGCGAGCAGACGCTCAACCAGCTCCTGGTGGAGATGGACGGCTTCAGCACCAGCGGCGACCTCGTGGTGATCGCCGCCTCCAACCAGCTCGAGAAGCTCGACGCGGCGCTCCTGCGGCCCGGGCGCTTCGACCGCCAGGTGTTCGTCTCGCCGCCTGACGTCGCCGGCCGCGAGGCGATCCTGCGCGTCCACACGCGCGACAAGCCGCTCGGCGCGGACTGCGACCTGCCGATGATCGCGCGCCAGAGCTCCGGCTTCACCGGTGCCGACCTCGCCAACATCTGCAACGAGGCCGCGATCTTCGCGGCCCGCGACCGGCGCACGGCGATCGAGCACATGGACTTCGATCACGCGGTCGAGCGGGTCGTGGCCGGCATGCAGTCGCGGCGCGCGCTCAACGACCACGAGCGGCGGGTGGTCGCCTTCCACGAGGCCGGCCACGCGCTGTGCGCAGAGCTCCTGCCCGGCGTGGACCGCGTGCACAAGATCTCGATCGTCCCCCGCGGGCGCGCCCTCGGCTACACGCTGAACCTCCCGGAGGAGGATCGCTACCTGAAGACGCGCGAGGAGCTGATCGACTACATGACCGTCCTGCTCGGCGGCCGGGCGGCCGAGGAGATCGTGTTCGGGGCGATCACGACCGGCGCGTCCGACGATCTGCGCCGGGTGGCGGAGATCTCGCGCGAGATGGTGCACGAGTACGCGATGGGCACCTCGATCATGTCGCTCCGGGTCTCCGCCGAGGGCGGGGCGGTGTCGGACCGCACGCGGGAGCTGCGCGACCAGGAGCAGCAGCACATGGCCGACCAGGCGATGCGGTCCGCTTCGCGCCTGATCGTCGAGCACCGCGAGCAGCTCGACGCGCTCGCGGGAGAGCTCCTGCGCAACGAGGTGCTCGAGCGCACGGACATCGACCGGATCATGGACGGCGTGCCGCGGCTCCGCGTGGTCGCCGCGCGCCGCGAGCAGCAGCGCCACTGACTCGTCATGGTTGCTCCGCGGGCACCACGAGCCTGAAGGCCCGCGGCTCCACCGTCACGCGGTCGAGGCCGCCCGTGCGGATCTCGCCGTCGACGTTGAGCTCGGAGTCGGGCGCGAGGTCCACCTCGACGACGCGTCCGCGATGGTGCTCCACGTCGCGCTGGCTCGCGATCGTCTGCGTGCGCAGGCCCCAGGCGCGGCGCGCCAACCCGAGCCGTGACCCGGCGGGGAGCACGACGACGTCGAGCCGGCCGTCGTCCGGGTCGGCCTCGGCAACCCCGGAGCCGCCGCCGAAGGCGCCGCTGACGGCCACGATGACCTGCCAACTGCGGCCGTCGAAGTCCGTGCGGCCGTCGACGCGGACCGTCGCGCGCAGCGGCGCCTCGGTGGCCGCCGCGCGGGCGGCTCCCACGCCGTAGGCGAGCGGCCCGAGGCGGGGCTTGAGCGGCTGGGCGTTGCGGGCGGCGACCGACGCCAGGCCGGCGCTCGCCACGTTCACGAACGGCCGGCCGTCGGAGAGGCGGCCGAGCTCGAGCGGCTTCGTGCGTTCCCCGGTGGCGGCGAGCACGGCAGCCTCCCGGGGGTCGTCGGGGAGCCCGTAGGCGCGCGCGAAGTCGTTCGCCGTGCCGGTGGGGATGACGCCGAGGGGCGCGTCGATCCGTCCCGCGACCTCCGCGACGGGCCCGACCGTCCCGTCGCCGCCCGCCACCGCGACACGGTCCGGGCGGCTCGCCGCGATCCGCTCGAGATCGTCCTGCTCGCACGAGAAGACCGTGACCTCGGCGCCGCGTTCGCGCATGGCTGCGGCCAGCGGCTCGGGATCGAGTCCGCCGCCGGAGGCGCGGTTGGCGGCGAGGGCGATCCGCACTGGCGGTGAGGGTACACTCGCGCCGGTGTTCGCGAGCATCGACCACATCGGGGTCGCAGTCGACGACCTCGATGCGGCGATCGCCACGCACCGCGACACGTTCGGGATGCCGCTCGTCCATCGCGAGACGATCGGCGAGCAGGGCGTCGAGGCCGCGCTGCTCGACGTCGGGGACTCGCACGTGGAGCTGCTGGCGCCGCTCGGCGACGACACGCCGGTGGGCCGGTTCCTCGCCCGCCGCGGGCCCGGCCTGCACCACGTGGCCTACCGGGTGGACGACGTGGAGGCCGCGCTCGACGGGCTGCGGGCCGCGGGAGTGCGGCTGATCGACGAGGCGCCGCGGCCGGGCATCCGGGGCTCGCGGGTCGCGTTCGTGCACCCGTCGGCGGCCGGCGGCGTGCTGACCGAGATCGTCCAACCTGCCACTCTGCATCGCCATGAGTGATCCATCGAAGGCGCCCCCGAGCGCGCGCCGGGCGGCGCTCGGCTTCGCCGGCAGCTCCCAGGTGCTCTCCCTCCGCGTGACGGACGACCAGCTCGCCGGGCTCCGGCGCGCACTCCAGGAGGGCCGCGAACGGTGGTACGAGGTCGAGGCGACCGACGGCGCCGTGCTCGTCGACCTCGGGCAGGTGACGTACCTCCGGGTCGAGTCCGGCGAGCACCGCGTGGGCTTCTAGTTCTTGCGCCGTCTTCGCGTCGCCTTCAACGCCGTCGACCTGGCGCTCTACAAGCGCGTGCGGTCGCTCGCCCACAAGCCCGCGACCGTGCACTGGGTGCGGCGGTACTCGCGGCTGGGCGAGCACGGGGCGGTCTGGCTCGTCGTGGGCGTGGCCGGCGCGGGCGTGGATCGTGAGCGCCGCGGGCGCTGGGTCCGGGCCACGGGGTGCGTCGGCGCCGCGTACCTGATCTCGACCTCGATCAAGCTGGCGATCGGCCGGCGGCGGCCGGTGATCGAGGACCTGCCGCACCTGATGGCGACGCCGACGGGCCTCTCCTTCCCGTCGTCGCACTCGACCTCGTCGTTCGCGGCCGCGCAGGCTTATGGGCGGCTGCTGCCGCGCACGCCGCTGCTGGGGGCGGCGGGGGCGATGGCGTTCTCGCGGCTCTACCTCGGCGTGCACTACCCGTCTGACGTCGCCGCGGGCGCGGCACT
>DASTIC010000211.1:0-3422 GCA_035717845.1 Solirubrobacteraceae bacterium | reverse complement strand
GTAGGAGTCCGTCATCCCGAACCGCGAGCAGCCGTTCGCCGCCAGCTGCTGGTACATCACGCGGCTCTGCGTCGGGTACGCGCGCCCGCCTTCCGCCGCGACCTGCGCCCACGTCTTGGCGGTGCCCGCGGGCTGCCCCTGGACGTTGCCCGGCGGCCACTTGTACGGCGAGTCGTAGCCGGTCCAGACGCCGGCCACCGTGTCCACGTTGGTCGCGTTCGGCGTGAAGCCCGTGGTGCAGTGGGCGGACGCCGTCGTACCGCCGGTGCCGGCCGTGCTGCCGCCAGAGAAGATCTTCTTGACCTGCCACGTGCTGAGCGCGTTCGGGCCGGTCAGCTGCTCCGGGAACATGTTCGGGTCGGCCGCGGCCTTGACGCCCTCCCAGATGTAGCGGCCGGCCTGCTGGTGGTTGCCGTGGCCGGCGTTGAGCGACGGGGTGAACCCGATGTAGATCTCGGGCTGCGTCATGCGGATGATCCGCGTGATGCGGCGCAGGGTCTCGTCCTGGCCCCAGAAGTGCTGGGTCAGCGGGGCGCTGGTGTTGTAGAAGAAGTCGACGCGGTCGAGGTTGAAGATGTCGACGGTGCCCGAGCGGAAGTGGGCGACGCGGTCCTCGTTCTCGCGCCGCAGCCCGAGCTCGGGGCCGAGCTCCTGGCCGACGGCGTTCCCGCCGCCCTCGCCGCGGGTGACCATGATGATCCCGCACTTGACGCCGTAGCGGGCGTGCCAGACGCCGCACGGGCCGATGATGCTGGTGTCGTCGTCCGGATGGGCCCACTCGCCCATGACGTCGAGCTTGACCGCGCGGTCGGCCTTGTAGGAGCCGCCGGCGCTCGCCGGCGCGGCCGAGCCGAGGACGATCGCCGCCACCATCGCCGCCACCACGCTGACTCGTCGCATGCCGCCCCTCCCTCGTCCGAACGTGTCGCGACACCTTCGCACGACTTCGAACGTCAGTCAAACACGTTCGAACATCAGGCGCTGTAGACAGAGGCGGGCAGCTCGGGGAGGCCGCGCTCGCGACCCTCTTCGAGCAGCTGCTCGCGCGTGAGCGCGGCTCCCGCGCCGGTCGGGGCCTTGACCGACAGCGCGCCGTACAGCCCGGCCCACTGAAGGGCGACCTCGGCATCCGCGCCGTGCAGCTCGGCCCACGCGAAGGCGGTCGCGAACAGCTCCTCCGCGCCCGTCGAGTCCAGCACGGTGCCGACGTCGATGCCGTCGACCGAGACGAGCGTCCCCTGGACCGACGCAATGGCGCCGCCCGGCCCGAGGCACACGGTCGCGGTCTCCGCGATGTCGGCGAGCTGCGTGGCGGCGCGCGCCGGATCCGCCTCGCCGGTGAGGATTTCGGCCTCGCGCCGGCTGACGATCAGGCCGCGCGGCTTGCGCAGCCCGTGCGGCAGCCGGCCGGCGAACGCCCGGGCGTCGTCGTCGCCGCAGGTGAGGTAAGCGCACGGCCCGTCCGGCAGGATGTCGATCTGCTCGAGCGTCGCGGCCACCGCGCGCGGGGCATGGGCTTCGAGGTCGGCGACGCGGGCACGCAGCCCGGGGTCGACGGTGACCATCGCGCGCTCGCCACCGACCGGCATCACGACCGTCAAGGGCGTGCGGTTGCCGCGTGGCTCGCCGACGACCACGCCCTCGTCCTCCAGCCGCGAGCGCACGAAGCGGCCTGCGAGGTCATCGCCGAGCGGCGCGACCAGCGCCGTGGCGAGCCCTAGCCGTGCCGCTGCGACCGCGTTGATCCCGCCCCCGCCGGGGCTGCGCAGCATGTCGCCGGCGAAGCGCTCCTCGCCCGGCCCGGGCAGCGCCTCGAGGCCGACGAAGGTGTAGTCGAGGTATGTCGGTGTCAGGACCGCGAGGTCGATGCTCACGCGGGCAGAATATCCGCGATCCCCGAGGCCGAGAGCTCGGCCTTGGGGAGGAACCCGCATGCGGGCGTGGCGGCGAGGCAGGGGCCGTAGTCGGCGGCCTCGCGGCTGGAGGTGAGGACGACGGCCGGCGCGCCGGCGTGGCCAGAGATGCGGTGGGCGACCTCGAAGCCGTCGATGTCGGGGAGCTGCACGTCGAGCAGGACGACGTCCGGCTGGAGCGCCAGAGCGGCGTTCACGGCGCTCGTGCCGTCCTCGGCCTCGCCTACGACCACGTAGCCCTCGAGCTCCAGCAGCCGGCGTGCGGCGGCCCGGAAGCCCGGGTGGTCGTCGACGATGAGAACACGTGCAGCCATACGAAGAGTCTGCGGCCTCATACCCGTTTCACAAAGGCGGACACCCTGTGAGGCAATGGACGGACAACCGCACCTTTGAGTGCGTACCTGTACGTGGCTGTAGCAATGGTCACTTGAGAGCAGCTTCGCGGTAGACGGCCGTCGTCTGCTCAGCGATCCGCGACCAGTCGAACTCGCGCACGGCGCGCTCTCGCCCCGCCCGTCCCATCGCCTCCGCGCGCTCGGGGTCGGCGACCAGCGTGTTGACGCGCTCGGCGATGCCGGCCGCGAAGGCGGCCGGGTCACGCGGCTCGATCGACCCGGCGACCGGCTCGAACGGCACCAGCAGCCCGGTCTCGCCGTCGACGACGACCTCGACGATGCCGCCCGTGGCGGTGGCCACGACCGCTGCCTCGCAGGCCATCGCCTCGAGGTTGACGATGCCCAGCGGCTCGTAGATCGACGGGCACGCGAAGACGGTGGCGTGACTGAGGATCTGGATGACCTCGGGCTTGGGGAGCATCTGGTCGAGCCAGATCACGTTGCCGCGCTCGGCGCGTAGGCGCTCGACCCGCTGCTCGACCTCGGCGGCGATCTCCGGCGTGTCCGGCGCGCCCGCGCAGAGCACGAGCTGGGCGGCGGGGTCGAACTCGAGCGCCGCGTCGACCAGGTACGGGACGCCCTTCTGCCGGGTGATCCGCCCGACGAAGACCACCGACGGGCGGTCGGGATCGATGCCGTACCTCTCGAGCACGTCGGTCCTACGGTCGGGCGTGTACTCGTCGGCGTCGATGCCGTTGTAGACGACCGTCACCCGCTCGGGGTCGACGGCCGGGTAGGCGGCGAGGATGTCCTCGCGCGAGCCCTTCGACACCGCGATCACGGTGTCGGCCCCCTCCAGCGCGACCTTCTCGCACCAGCTCGAGAGCGCGTAGCCGCCGCCGAGCTGCTCGGCCTTCCACGGCCGCAACGGCTCGAGCGAGTGCACGGTGGCGACGTGCGGGACGTCGTAGGTGAGCTTGGCCAGGTGGCCGGCGAGCTGCGCGTACCACGTGTGGCTGTGGGCGAGTTCGGCGCCCTCCGCGGCCGCCGCCATCGAGAGGTCGATCGACATCGCGCGCAGGGCGGCGAGGTGCGGAGCGTCGCCGGCGAGCGCGTCCCAGGCCGCGTGGCCGACCACGACGTCGCGCGACGCGGGGTCGGCGGGACCCCATTT
>DASTIC010000210.1:0-5018 GCA_035717845.1 Solirubrobacteraceae bacterium | reverse complement strand
GCAGACGCGGCCGACCGGCGCGTCGAGCTCGTAGAACGCGCCCTCCATGATCCGGGCGCTGACCTCGGCGGCCAGGCTGCCGCTGCGCCAGCCCTCGTCCACGACGACCGCGCGGTGCGTGCGGGCGACGGTCTCGACGATCGTCTCCTCGTCCAGCGGCCGGAGGACGCGCAGGTCCACGACCTCGGCGTCGATCTGGTCGGCGGCGAGCCGGTCCGCCGCGCCGAGCGCGGTCCCGAGCGTGCCGCCGTAGGCGAACAGCGTCACGTCGCCGCCGGCCCGGCGGATCTGCGCCCGCTCGATGTCGACCGGCCCTGCGTCGGGTGCGAGCTCGCCTTCGAGGTTGTAGAGCGAACCGTGCTCGAAGATGATCACCGGGTTGGGGTCGGCGAGGGCGGGGCCGAGCATGCCGCGCGCGTCATCGAGCGTCGCGGGGGCGAGGACGCGGAGGCCGGGGACGTGGGCGTACCAGACCTCGAGGCTGTGCGAGTGCTGGGCGGCGAGCTGACGGCCCGCGCCGGTGGTCATGCGGATCACGACCGGCACGCAGATCTGGCCGCCGGACATGTGCGGCAGCGTGGCGGCGCTGTTGACGATCTGGTCGAGCGCCAGCATCGAGAAGTTGACGGTCATGACCTCGACGATCGGGCGCATGCCGGCGATGGCGGCGCCGATGCCGGCGCCGACGAACCCGGACTCCGACAGCGGCGTGTCGCGGATCCGCTCGGGCCCGAACTCGTCGAGCAGGCCGCGGCTGACGCCGAACGAGCCGCCGTAGGGGCCGACGTCCTCGCCCATCAGGAACACCCGCTCGTCCGCGCGCATCGCCTCGCGGATCGCCTCGCGCATCGCCTCGCGGTAGGTCATCGCGGCGTGCCCTCGCAGGTCACGAAGCGCCGGAGGTCCTCGAGCGGCTCGAGCGTGCCGGCCTCGGCGGACGCCACGGCGTCGGCGACCTCGGCGTCGACCGAGTCCCGCAGCCCGGCGAGCTCGTCGTCAGTGACGCCGCACTCGTCCCGCAACCGTGCGCTGAGCGCCGGGATGGGATCGTGCTGCTTCCAGCGCTCGATCTCCTCCTTGGTGCGATAGAGGTCCGGGTCGTACATGGAGTGCGCGCGGAAGCGGTACGTCTGCAGCTCCAGGAAGAGCGGCTCCATGCCGTCGCGCACAGCCGTGGCCGCGCGCTCCGCGGCATCCTCCACCGCCAGCACGTCCATCCCGTCGACCGACCAGGCGGCCATCTCGTAGCTGCTCGCCTTGAGCGTGAGGTCGGTCTCCGACTCCGAGCGGCTCAGCGCGGTGCCCATGGCGTACAGGTTGTTCTCGCAGCAGAAGAGCACCGGCAGCCGCCACAGCGCGGCGAGGTTCATCGCCTCGTGGAACTCGCCCTCGGCGACCGCGCCCTCGCCGAAGAAGCACGCGGTGACGCGCCGGCGGCCCTGCATGCGGTCGGCGAGCGCCATCCCCACGGCGAGCGGCAGCCCGCCTGCGACGATCGCGTTTCCGCCGTAGAAGCGGCGGGAGACGTCGAACAGATGCATCGAGCCGCCCCGGCCGCGGCTGCAGCCCTCGGCGCGGCCGAACATCTCCGCCATCACGGCCCCGGGCGGGACGCCGCGCACGAGCGCGTGCCCGTGCTCGCGGTAGGTGGCGACGATCGCGTCTTCCGCCGTCAGCGCCTGCATGACGCCGACGGCCACGGCCTCCTCGCCGATGTACAGATGCAGGAAGCCCCGGATCTTGCTCGCCGAGTACAGCTCGGCGCAGGCCTCCTCGAAGCGACGGATGCGCAGCATCTCCCGCAGCAGCGCGAGGCCGTGCTCGCGCTCCACCGGCAGCGCACGGAGGTCGGGGACGCTCATGCGACCGGCTCCAGCGTCGACAGGTCGCCCCGGTCGAGTCCCAGCTCCTGCGCCCTCAGCAGCCGTCGCATGATCTTGCCGCTGCGCGTATGCGGCAGCGACTCCGAGAACGCGATCTCCCGCGGCGCGACCGACGCGCCGAGCCGGCGCCGCGCATGCGCGACCAGCTCGCGGCGAAGCGCGTCGCTTGCCGGGATACCGGGGGCGAGCAGCACGAAGGCTTTGATGAGCTCGCCGGCGACCGGATCGGGGATGCCGATCACGCCGGCCTCGGCGACGGCGGGATGCTCGAGCAACACGCTCTCGACCTCGAACGGCCCGATCAGGTGCCCGGAGGTCTTGATCACGTCGTCGCCGCGCCCGACGAACCAGAAGTAGCCCTCGGTGTCGCACCGCACCAGGTCGCCCGTGAGGTACCAGCCGCCGGCGAAGCAGCTCCGGTAGCGCTCGGGCTCGTTCAGGTACGCGCGGAACATCGACGGCCAGCCGGCGCGGAGCGCGAGCTCTCCTTCGCCGCCAGGCTCGCTCACCTCGACCGGTCGCCCGTCCACGAGCCGGGCGTGCCCCTCCGCGTCGCGCTCGAGGATGGTCGCCTCGACGCCGGGAAGCGGGCGGCCCATCGAGCCCGGCTTGATGTCCATCGAGAGGTAGTTGGCGACCATGATGCCGCCGGTCTCCGTCTGCCACCAGTTGTCGTGGATCGGCATCCCGAGGGTCTCGTCAGCCCAGATCACCGCCTCGGCGTTCAGCGGCTCGCCGACGCTGGCGATGAAGCGCAGCGCATCCAGATCGCGCTCGCGGGCGAGCTCGGCACCGGCGCGCATGAGCATGCGCACGGCGGTGGGCGCCGTGTACCACACGGTCACCCGCTCGTCCTCGAGCATGCCGTACCAGCGGCGGGCGTCGAACTCGCCCTCGTCGACGACGAGCGTGATGCCGTGCGTCAGCGGCGAGATGATGCCGTAGGAGGTGCCCGTCACCCAGCCGGGGTCCGCCGTGCACCAGAAGACGTCGTCCGGATGCAGGTCGAGCGCCATCGCGCCGGTCGCGTGGTGTGCCACGACCGCCTCGTGCACGTGCACGGCGCCTTTCGGCGTGCCGGTCGTCCCGCTCGTGAAGTGCAGCAGCGCCGGGGACTCAGGATCGGTCGGCGGGATGCGCCAGTCGGCACGCTGGGCGGCCAGCAGCGGCGCGAGGGCCCACACGCCGTCGTCACCGTCGACGGCCTCGGCGTCGACGAGGAGCACGTGCTCGAGGTCGGGAAGCTCGTCCCGGAGCTTCGCGATCTTGCGCGTGTACAGCGCGGAGGTGGTCACGAGAACCTTGGCGGCGCCGAGCGAGAGTCGCTGGCGCAGGGGTTCGGGCCCGAACGCAGAGAAGAGCGGGCAGAACACGGCGCCGAGCTTGAACGTCCCCAGCACCGCGACGTAGAGCTCCGGCACCCGGCCGCAGCAGGCGAAGACCCGATCACCGGGCTGCACGCCGAGGTCGGCGAGAACGCCGGCGAAGCGGCTCGACTCGGCCGCCAGGTCGGCGTAGCTGACCTCGCGGCCCGCGCCCTTGCGGCCGCGCCAGCGGATCGCACAGTGTTCGCCGCGACCGGCGGCGACGTGCCGGTCCACCGCCTCGTGGGCGATGTTCAACCCATTGCCGCCAGGCAGGCCGTCCAGCGCCGCGCGCGCCGCGGCCCAGGTGAAGGTCGCCCGCGCGCGCCCGTAGTCCGGCACGTTGGCCGCCACCGCTGCGGAGCTCGGGTCCTTGCGGATGCGGCGGACGCGGGATGGGCTCGGGGCTGGCATGCCGATGACCCGACCGTACGGTTCTGGGTCCGGGCGGTCATCGGGGGTCTTCCGCGAAGCCTCGGGGGGTTTCCACCGACGTGCGGCTTTTCACGGAGTCACGCCGGGGCGTTCCCTGATGACGCGAGCGCGAGCGGGCGTGACGCTAGCCCGACCGAGTTCGCCACGAAGGGGCCGTCATGCTCACGCTCAGCATCATCAAGGCTGACACCGGCGGGTTCGTCGGCCACTCAGCCATGCATCCGGACATGCTCGATGTCGCCCGCCGGGCGGTCGAGGGCGTGGTGGGTGACCTGCTGATCGACGCGCAGGTGGCGTGCTGCGGCGACGACCTGCACCTGGTGATGACGCACGGGCACGGGGTGGACGCCGAGCCGGTCCACGCGTTCGCGTGGGACGTGTTCCAGCAGACGACCGCGCTCGCGAAGCAGCTCGGACTCTACGGCGCCGGCCAGGACCTGCTGTCGGACGCGTTCTCGGGCAACCTGCGCGGGATGGGGCCGGGGTACGCGGAGCTGGAGTTCGAGCCGCGGCCGTCGGAGACGGTGCTGTGCTTCCTGGCCGACAAGACCGAGCCGGGCGCCTGGAACCTGCCGGTCTACAAGATGTTCGCCGACCCGTTCAACACCGCGGGCCTGGTGATCGACCCGAAGATGCACGCAGGCTTCACGTTCGAGGTCCACGACCTGTTCGAGAACCGGCGCACGCTGTTCGACTGCCCAGGCGAGCTGTATGACCTGCTGCTGTACATCGGCGCCCCGAGCCGCTACGTGGTCAAGCAGGTGACCTCCAAGACGCTCGGCGAGCCTGGCGCCGTGACCTCGACGCAGCGGCTGGCGCTCATGGCCGGCCGTTACGTCGGCAAGGACGACCCCGTGTTGATCGTGCGCTCGCAGTCCGGGCTGCCGGCGGTCGGCGAGATCCTGGAGCCGTTCGCGTTCCCGCACACGGTGGCGGGCTGCATGCGCGGCTCGCACCACGCGCCGCTGATGCCGGTCTCGGTCGACGACGCGCATCCGAGCCGCTTCGACGGCCCTCCGCGAGTGGTCGGCCTCGGGTTCCAGATCACCGGCGGGCACCTGATCGGGCCGCGCGACCTGTTCGCCGACCCGTCGTTCGACCGTTCGCGGTCGATCGCGAACGAGGTCATGGACTACCTGCGCCGCCACGGGCCGTTCGAGCCGCACCGGCTGCCGCTGGACGAGATGGAGTACACCACGATGCCCGCGGTCGAGGAGCGCATGCACGAGCGCTGGGCGCCGCTGAGCGATGAGGCTCCCGCCGGCATCCACCGATGAGCTGACGGTGCTCGCACGGCGCCCGGGCCGCTTCCGTGACGAGTCGCGAGTCGTGGTGA
>DASTIC010000209.1:0-8068 GCA_035717845.1 Solirubrobacteraceae bacterium | reverse complement strand
TACGAGGGCACGAGCGAGATCCAGCGGCTCGTCATCGCCCGCGCGCTGCTCGGCGAGGCCATGCGCGGCTGATCGCGGCGGCGAACGTCAACGGCGGCTGGGTAGGGAGGGTGAGGAGCCGGGGCGGCGGCGAGGGTGCATATGTTCACTCCTCGATGCCGCCGTTGAAGTTCGCTGAGGGTTACTCACCGTCGCCGGCACGCACGAGCCCGGACTCGTCGTCGCGATCCTGCTCGCCGGCCAGCGCCAGCGCGCCGGGCTGGGCGGGTCGGTCGACGAGGTCGAGGCCGGCGCCGCGGAGAAGCGCGTCGTGGCCTACGAGAAGCGCCACTGCTAGTCAGGCGGTGAGCTGGGTGGCGGCGAGCTCGCGGTAGAGCTCGTCGCCCTCGACCAGCTCGCGGTGCGTGCCGATCGCCCGCACGCGGCCGCCGTCGAGGACGACGATCCGGTCCGCGGCGACGACGGTGGAGAGGCGGTGGGCGATGGCGACCACGGCGCGCTCGGCGGCGGCTCCGGCCACAGCCTCGCGCAGCGCCATCTCGTTGACGGCGTCGAGCTGGGACGACGCCTCGTCGAGCAGCAGCAGCTGCGGCGAGCGCAGGAGCGCGCGGGCGATCGCCACGCGCTGGCGCTCGCCGCCCGACAGCGTGGTGCCGCGCGAGCCGACCTCGGTGTCGAGCCCGTCCGCGAGGGTGCCGACGAACGCTTCGAGCCGGGTGGTGGCGAGCGCGGCCTGGAGCGCCTCCTCGTCGGCGTCCGGAGCCGCGTAGAGGAGGTTCGTGCGGAGGGTGCCGGCCAGCACGGGCGCCTCCTGCTCGACGTAGGCGATCTCGGCCCGCAGCTGGGCGCGCGGCCACGCGCGCAGGTCCCGGCCGGCGAACGCGATCTCGCCCTCCGTCGGGTCGTAGAAGCGCTCGAGCAGCGCGAACAGCGTCGTCTTGCCCGCTCCCGACGGCCCGACGATCGCGACCAGGCCGCGTGTCGGGATCGTGAAGCTGACGCCGTCGAGCACCATCGGCCCGTCGTCGCGGTAGCCGAAGCCGACCTCGTCGAAGCGCACGAGCGGGCCGTCGGCCGGCACCGCGGCGGTGACGCCGTCGTCGGCCTCGACGGCCAGGTCCTCGACCCCTCGCAGCCGTTGCACGGCCGCCAGCCCCGCCTGGAGCTGCGTGGCGCCGGAGGCGATGCCCGAGATCGGCTCCGACAGGTAGAAGAGGTAGAGCAGGAACGCGATCAGGTCGCCGACCGGAAGCGATCCGGCCGCGACCCGGGCGCCCCCGACGCCGAGCACGGCGAGGAACGAGACCTGGATGGCGAGCCCTGTCGAGGTCCCGATCACCGCCTGGTAGCGCGCGTTGCGCATCCCTTCGCGGTAGGCGTGCGTGGCCGCGCGGTCGAGCGCCTCTGCCTCGCGCGCCTCGGCGCCGCTCGCCTTGACCGTGCGGATCGCGCCCACCGCGCGCTCGAGCACGGAGCCCATCTCGCCGACCGCTGCCTGCGCTCGCTCGGTGGCGCGCATGATCCGCGGGAGCACGAAGCCCACCGCGGCGCCGATCACGACGAGCACGAGCAGGGTGACCAGCAGCAGCGGCACGTCGAGCACCGCCATCAGGACGACGGCGCCGATCAGCGAGACGACCCCGTTGAACGACTGCACGAGGCCGGTGGACGCCACCTCGCCGAGCAGCGTCGTGTCGGAGGTCGCGCGCGAGACGAGGTCGCCGGGCGCCAGCGCGTCGATCTCGGCCATGCGCAGGCGCAGCACCCGCCCCGTCAGGCGCCGCCGGGCGCGCAGAACCACCCGCTGGGCGGTGCGCTCGAGCAGCCAGAAGTGGAGCGCGGTCACGAACGCGGCGGCGACGACCAGCGCGGTCAGGATGAGGATCGCGCGGCCGACCGGCTCGTCGGCGGCGAGCGCCTCGATCACCTCCCGCGCGGCGAGCGGCTGCGCCAGCCCCGCGGCGGCGCCGAGCAGCCCGAGCACTCCGGCCACGATCAGCGCGGTGCGGTGTGGGCGGATGTGCACGAGGAGGGTGCGCACCGGAGCGCACCCTAGACTGGCGTCATGGCCACGGAGGAGCGGCAGTACACGGACGCGGAGCGCTGGTTCCGCGAGCGCTACGCGGCCAAGCCCGAGCGCGCGACGCCCTTCACGACGCTGTCGGGCGAGCCGGTCCGGCCGCTCTACACGCCGGACGACGTCGGCCCGTTCGAGGAGCGGATCGGCTTCCCCGGCGAGTATCCGTTCACCCGCGGGGTGTACCCGAGCATGGACCGCGGCCGCCTGTGGACGATGCGCCAGTTCGCGGGCTTCGGGACCGCCGAGGAGACCAACGAGCGCTTCCGCTACCTGCTCGACCACGGCCAGACCGGGCTCTCCACCGCCTTCGACATGCCGTCGCTGATGGGGCACGACTCGGACTCGCCGCGCTCGCTCGGCGAGGTCGGCCGCGAGGGCGTGGCCATCGACACGCTCGACGACATGCAGACGCTGTTCGGCGGGATCGACCTCGGTGCCGTGAGCGTGTCGATGACCATCAACGCGCCCGCCGCGATCATGATGGCCTTCTACGTCGTCGCCGCGGAGGAGCAGGGCGTCCCGCCCGAGCGGCTGGGCGGCACGATCCAGGCCGACATCCTCAAGGAGTACATCGCCCAGAAGGAGTGGTGCTTCCCGGTCGACCCGGCGATGCGTCTGCTCGGCGACCTGATCGAGTGGTGCTCGCGGGAGATGCCGCGCTGGCACCCGGTGTCGATCAGCGGCTACCACATCCGCGAGGCGGGCTCGACGGCCGCCCAGGAGCTCGCGTTCACGCTCAAGGACGGGCTCACGTACGTCGAGCAGGCGGTCTCCCGCGGCCTCGACGTCGACGACTTCGCGCCCCGGCTGAGCTTCTTCTTCAACGCCCAGATCGAGTTCTTCGAGGAGATCGCCAAGTACCGCGCCGCCCGCCGCATCTGGGCGCGCGAGCTGCGCGAGACCCACGGGGCGCGCGACGAGCGCTCGTGGCTGATGCGCTTCCACACCCAGACGGCGGGCGTGTCACTGACCGCCCAGCAGCCCATCAACAACGTGGTCCGGACGGCGATCGAGGCGCTGGCCGGGGTGCTGGGCGGCACGCAGTCGCTGCATACGAACTCCTACGACGAGGCGCTCGCGCTCCCCAGCGAGGAGGCGGTGCGGATCGCGCTCCGCACGCAGCAGGTGATCGCGCACGAGACCGGCGTGGTGAACACCATCGACCCGCTCGGCGGCTCGTACTTCGTCGAGGCGCTGACCGACGAGCTGGAGGCGCGCGCCTACGAGTACTTCGCCAAGATCGACGAGCTGGGCGGGATGGTCGAAGCGGTCAAGCGCGGCTTCCCCCAGCGCGAGATCGCGGAGGCCGCCTACGTGCTCCAGCGCGAGATCGACCGCGGCGACCGGATCGTCGTCGGCGTCAACGACTACCGCGAGGGCGACGAGGAGCCGCTCGAGATCCTGCGCATCGATCCGGCGCTCGAGAGCAAGCAGATCGGCCGCGTGCAGGCCGTGCGCGCGCGCCGCGCGAGCGAGCCGGTCGAGGCGGCGCTGGCCGAGCTCAAGGCCGCCGCTGCGGTGCCCGATCGCAACCTGATGCCGAACCTGTTGGCCTGCGCGCGCGTACATGCCACCGAAGGAGAGATCGTCGGAGCCCTCCAGGAGGTCTTCGGCACCTACACCGAGACGCCCGTCTTCTGATGCGCATCCTGATCCTCGCCGCGGCCGTCGCCGCGCTTGCCGCCGCGCCGGCGGCGGCCGCCACCCGCACCGTGAGGGTCGACGACAACTACTTCGTGCGCAGCGACAAGGTGCCGACCGTGACCGTCAACAAGGGCACGGTCGTCAAGTGGCGCTGGTACGGCACCCGCCGCCACAACGTCGTGGTCGATCGCGGCCCGAGGATCTTCCGCTCGAAGAAGAAGCGCACCGGCACGTTCGAGCGGACCATGCGGGTCCGCGGCACCTACCGCATCATCTGCGAGGTCCACGACCCGTACATGCGGATGCGGCTCGTGGTCGAGTAGCGGCGCTAGGGCCAGGCGACGACGAGCAGCGCGATCGCCACGATGGCGGCGATCGCCACGAGCACGAGGTCGACGATCACCGCCGTGCGGATGACCCGGCTCGGCGCGCGCGAGTCTTGGGCGGCGGCCGGGGCGTGGCCGTTGCGGTCGGCCAGCACGCCGGTGATGTAGGCGTTCAGGCTCTGGCCCTCGCGGTCCGCTGCCTCAGCTAGCTCGGCGTGCAGGGACGGCGGCATACGGAGCAGGAGCCGGCCGCTGTGGCTCGACGCCTCGTCTGGCTGCGTCGCGCGCTTCGGCTTGGCGCGTGCTGTGGCCATCGAGAGGACATTACGTCGCACGGGCCTCCTGGGCAATGGCAACCGTCTGGCCATCGGTCCAGCTCGGCAGGAGCTGGGCGCGCAGCCGCCCGAGCGCGCCGCGCAGGGTGCGGGAGACATGCACCTGGGAGAGGCCGGTCCGGTCAGCGATCTGAGCCTGGCTGAGATCCTCGACGAAGCGCAGACGGACCACCTCGCGCTCGCGCGGAGGCAGAGAGCGCAGCGCGTCGGAGAGCACGACGCGGTCCTGCGCCGCGGCCGCCGGATCGGCGGCGTGGCCCGTCTCCGTGAGGGTCTCCAGCGTGACGGCATGGACGCGCACGCCGTCCGCCTGCATCCGGCGCGGGACGCGCACTGGGGCGCAGCGGTCGCGCAGGTGGTGGCGGATCTCGCCGGCGATCACGGGCGCCGCGTAGGCGCCCAGGGCGACCCCGCGCGCGCTGTCGTAGTTGTCGACGGCCTTGATCAGGCCGATGACGCCGACCTGGACGAGCTCCTCGAGCGACTCCTCGCCGGCGTAGCGGCGGGCCAGGGCCCGGACGAGCGGCAGATGGCGCTCGATCAGCTGGCGGCGGGCGGCGGGGGTCACTGCCCGACGCTAACAGAAATTGCGCCACAGATGGCTCGGATTCACTCCATTTGGGCATGGAATAGATGTGACTCGCCTGCCGTCCGCCGCTGCCGTCGCTGCCGCCCTCGGGCTGGCCGTGCTGGCGCCCGCCGCGACGGCCCAGGACCCGGCGGCGATGCTCGAGGGAATGCCACAAGCGCCCGCAAACCCGCCTGAGAGCGTGATATCGGACCAGTATCGCGAGATCGAGACGGTCGTCACCGAGGCGCTGCCCGCCGCACCGCCCGCAGAGCCCGCTGCGCCGCCGCCGGCGCCGCCCGAGCCCGCCGCGGCCCCGGAGCCGGAGTATCACCCCGAGCCGAAGCGGTATCACAGTGAAACGCCTTCGCAAGTAACAGTCACACAGGCGAATCCCCAGAACGTCAACGTCTCGATCCGGATCAACAGCCCCGGCGACGACGGCCCCGTGACCCAGATCAACAACACCGGCTCGGTCTCCGTGCCGGCGTCGCCGCCCGCATCCGAGCGGCCCACGGCCCCCGAGCCGCGACCGTCGGCCGCGGCCGAGGCGCCGCCCGGCCCCGACAGCTGGGAGTGGATCTGGACCTCGGCGTGCTTCGGCGGCGCCCCTGGCGGCGGCGCGCCCGTCGCCACGACGAGCTCGCGCTGGGTGTGGCGCTGGTCGTGCGGCGACACGCCGCTGCCCACGGTCGCCGAGGGCGTCGGCGAGATCGCCGAAGAGCTCGGTGCGGTCCTCGGTCCCGGCGACGCCGCGGGCCTGCCTGCGATGCCGGCCGGCGATCTCGCCGGCGAGTTCCTGTCCCCGCTCGCGGGCGGGGAGCCGCGGCCGGCTCGGCCGGCCCGTCCCGAGGCCCGGCGCTCCGCCCAGGCCGCGGGACCCCTAACACGCGAACGACCTCCGCCGGCCGCGGGCCCTGCCCCGGCTGCCGACGGTGGTTTCCTGACCGCGGGCGCGAGCCCGCCGGCCATCCGTGCCGTCGACGCGGCGCCGCCGCCCGCCCGCCCCAAGGCGCAGGCGCAGCCGCGCGACGACACCGGTTCGATCACCCCTTCGGGCGACGGCGGCGGCCTTGCCGCCGGGACCGCGAACGGCTCTGGCGGAGGGACGTCGCTCCTGCTCGCCGGCTGGCTCGCGGTGCTCGCGACCGCCCTCGGACTTGTCCTCCCTCGACTCTGGTTGCGCCGGTGGTCCGGCCCAGCCTGGCGCATCCCGTGGCCGCGCGCGTCGCGGCTCGAGCGGCCTGGCTAACGCCTGCGAGCGACCCCAAAAAGCCAGCACCGGGCGGAATATCGCCCGGTGGTATCGCTCGATATCAACGGAGGAAATTCGACGTGAAGCGACACCTGATCGCGCTCGTGGGCGCGCTCGCGGTGCTCCTCGCTCTCGGATCCGGCATCGCCCAGGCGCAGTCGGTCCAGGGCGTCGAGCAAGTCGCGGGCACTGGCCAATCGGCCAGCTCGAACGCGTCCTCGACGCAGACCAACCCAAGCAACAGCAACATCTCTGTGCGGATCTTCAGCCCGGGTGAGAACGGGTCGGTCTCGCAGAGCAACAACTCGGCGGCCGTCTCGGGCGCCGTGAACAAGGCCGCGACCACGCAGGCGGTCACCCAAGCGGGTGGCGGCGCCGGCGAGCAGGCCGCGGGCCAGATCGCCCTCACGGGTCAGAAGGCCGACTCGAAGGCCACCTCGGAGCAGTACAAGCCGAGCAACAGCAACATCTCGGTCCGGATCCACAGCGAGGGCAACGACGGCGATGTCGAGCAGTCGAACAACTCGCTCGCCGGCAGCCTCGCGGCGAACAAGGCCGAGACGAGCCAGACGGTCGACCAGAAGCAGGACGGCTGCGGCTGCCCGACCGGCAAGAAGGACCACGGCTCCGGTGGGGCCGGGGTCCAGGCGGTCGGTCAGAAGGCGGTGACGCTCCAGGACGCAGAGTCCGACGCCACCTCCAAGCAGTACTCGCCGAGCAACGAGAACATCGGGGTCCGGATCCACAGCCCCGGGAAGAACGGCTCGGTGGAGCAGTCGAACAACTCGAAGGCGCTGTCGTTCGCCGGCAACCTCGCGTCGACCGACCAGTCGGTGACGCAGAGCCAGTCCGGTTGCGACTGCCCGGGTGACCGGGTGCAGGCCGTCGGCCAGTTCGCCCTCACGGGCCAGAAGGCCGACAGCGACGCCACGTCGATCCAGAAGGGCGCGAAGAACGTCAACGCGCCGGTCCGGATCCACAGCTACGGCGACGACGGCAAGGTCGAGCAGTCGAACAACTCAGCGGCCCTCTCCGCCGCGATCAACGCGGCTGAGACGACGCAGTACGTCGACCAGTCCCAGCGTGGGTGCGGTTGCCCCGCTCCCAAGAAGGGCCATGGCGGCTACGACGGGCACGACGGCTATGACGGTCACGGCGGCCAGGGTGGCGCTCGTGTCCAGGCCGTCGGCCAGATCGCCCTCACGGGCCAGAAGGCCGACTCGGACGCCAATTCCTGGCAGTTCTGGGCCTCGAACACCAACGCCCCGGTTCGCGAGAAGAGCTATGGCGGCGGTGGTTCGGTGGACCAGTCGAACAACTCGTTCGCTGGTTCCCTGGCGCTGAACCTGGCGCGCACCAACCAGTGGGTGCGTCAGAACCAGTGATGGGCCAGACCCGCTGACGGCGCGGGGGCGCCGGACGGTCGGCCGGACCGTCCGGGCGCCCCGCCCGCCACTTGCTGGATCGGCGAAATTGAGCGGTTGACGCTCGGTCGCGGCGTCGGTTACGGTCGGGCTTCGGACCGGAGCAGCGGCGAAATGGTGAGACATCGGCCAAGGAGGCCCGGGCGCGGAGCCGCCCCCCACGGTGGAGCCCTACTCCTCCTAGTCCTCGCCGCGTTCCTCGCGGGCGCGGAACCGGCCGCGGCGCAGAGCCCCGACCCCGCACCCGCCACATCAGGTCCCGCCCCGGACCCGGCACCGGGCGCCGCCCAGCCGGCGAGCCCTGCCGCACCAGCGCCCGCCGCTCCATCGCCATCCACTCCGGCGGCTGCGCCGGAACCGGCACAGGAGACCGCACCACCGGCGCCCACCGCCGCAGCCACCACGGCGCCGGTCACACAGGCCGCCCCTGCACCGG
>DASTIC010000208.1:0-2153 GCA_035717845.1 Solirubrobacteraceae bacterium | reverse complement strand
CCGCACGCTCGCCGAGTTCCTGTTCGGCGACGAGGACGCGATGGTGCGCATCGACATGTCGGAGTACATGGAGAAGCACGCCGTGTCCCGGCTCGTCGGCTCGCCTCCGGGCTACGTCGGCTACGACGAGGGCGGCCAGCTGACCGAGGCCGTGCGCCGGAAGCCGTACAGCGTGCTCCTGCTCGACGAGATCGAGAAGGCGCACCCTGACGTCTTCAACATCCTCCTCCAGATCCTGGAGGACGGCCGGCTCACGGACTCGCAGGGTCGCACCGTGGACTTCCGCCACGCGATCGTGATCATGACCTCGAACATCGGGGCCAGCGAGATCGCTCGCAACACGCCGCTCGGCTTCACGGTCGGCGACGACGAGCACGGGATGACCTACGACGACATGAAGAACCGGGTCACGGGCGAGCTGAAGAAGGTCTTCCGCCCCGAGTTCCTCAACCGCATCGACGAGGTCATCGTCTTCCACAAGCTCACGAAGGTGGAGATCAAGTCGATCGTCGACCTGCTCCTCCGCCGGATCCGCGGCCAGCTCGCCGAGCGCGAGCTCCAGCTCGACCTCACCGAGGCGGCCGAGGACTTCCTGGTCGACAAGGGGTGGGACCCGGCGATGGGCGCCCGGCCGCTGCGTCGCGCCATCCAGCGCTACATCGAGGACCCGCTGGCCGACTTCGTGCTCCGCTCGGAGCTCGAGCCCCAGGCCACGGTGCTCGTCGAGAAGGCGCCGGAGGGCGACGAGCAGGACCTCACGCTCACGGTCGTCAAGCCGGAGAAGAAGCCGACGCCGGTCGGCGTCGGCGGCCGCAAGGAGGGCGAGACGCCCGAGGACGCGGTCGACGACGGCGGGGCACTCGACCAGCCCGCCGTCGAGCCTCCCCCGGCCGACGAGTAGATCTGCCTCAGAGGGCGCCCTGCTGAAGGGCGCCCTCCGCAGGTCCTGCCGTCCCCGTGACGTGGACCGCCAGCCCGTGCAGCAGGCGGCGGCCCATGCCCTCGAGCGTCGCCGTGCCGTAGGCGTGCGACGGGTTGCCTACGGTGAGGACGGCGATCGCCACGCGGTGGCGGCCGTGGCGCAGCAGGCCGACCTGATGGTCGACGGCGCCGGTGCCGGATCCCCAGCCGCCCTTGAAGTGGAGGCGCCAGCCGTGCGGGATCGCCCGCGCGAGCCCCCACCGTTGGGACGGCACGACTGTGCGCAGGAGGTGCAGCGCGTAGGCGCGGTGCCGGCGCGGCACGAAGCGGTCGATGTGCAGGAAGAAGCGCGTCTGGTCGCGCGCGGTGATGCGCGACAGCCCCCAGATCGACGCGATCGCGAAGCGCGTCATCCCGACGCGGCGGGCGAGGCGCACGACCGCCGCGTTGCCGACGAGGTTGCGGACCTGCGAGGCGGCCGCGTTGTCGGACCACCGCACCATCGGGCTCAGCAACGCGCGGTCGCCCGCGCGCAGCGGCCGGTCGCGCGCCGCGCGCAGGTACGTGACCAGCAGCATCGCCTTGAAGACGCTCGCCGCGGGGCGCTGGACGTCGAGCCCCCGGCCGCGCACGCGGTCCTCGGTGCGGACCGCGAAGGTCACGGCGCCCGCCCGACTGTCGGCCCACGCCGCGGCGGCCGCGATGTCCGGCTTCCAGCGCTGGGCGGCACCCGCGCTCGCCGGCAGGGCGAGCGTGGCGAGCGCCGCGGCGGCCGTCGCGAGCCGCATCGCGTCAGTCTATGGGGATGAGCCCCCTTGGTCCCAGCACGCGTGCGGTCCACGCCGGCCTGCCGCCCGCCGAGCAGGGCGAGCCGCTGCTCCCCGGCCCGGTGCTCGCCGCGCCGTACCACCTGCGCGGCGCCGCCGACAGCGCCGAGTACGGCTACGGGCGCGACGAGAACCCGACGTGGACGCACCTCGAGCGGGCGATCGGCGAGCTCGACGGCGGCGAGAGCGTCGTCTTCTCGTCGGGGATGGCGGCGGTCGCGGCGGTCGTGCTGCGGCTCCGGCCGGGAGACGTGCTGGTGGCCTGCGGCGACGGCTATCCCGGGATCCGCAAGCTCGCCGAGCGCGAGCTGCGGCCCGCCGGGGTGGAGGTGCGGCTGGTGCCGACCGACACCGAGGCCGTCGTGGCCGCGGCCGACGGCGCGACGCTGATCTGGGTCGAGACCC
>DASTIC010000207.1:0-31657 GCA_035717845.1 Solirubrobacteraceae bacterium | reverse complement strand
TGGGTCAACCTGCGCGTCACCGGCGTCGGGGCGATCCGCCGGCCGGCGCTGGAGCCGCTGGCGGCGGGCGACGGCGATCCCGGCGGCGCGCTCGACGGCAGCCGCCCGCTGTTCGTCGGCGGTGGCCGGCACGATGCGCCGGTCTACCGGCGCGACCGGCTGCGTGCCGGAGATGCGATCAGCGGCCCGGCGGTGATCCAGGAGTTCGGCTCCACGCTCCCGATCCACCCCGGCTTCGAAGCCCGGGTGGACGAGCGCGCGAACGTGGTGGTGCGGCGGTGATCGACCCCGTCCTCGTCGAGATCGTGCAGGGCACGCTGGCGTCGATCGAGGCGGAGGTCGAGGAGGCGATCGGGCGCACGGCGCGCTCGCCGATGATCCGCGACCAGCACGACTTCCGCGCCGGGATCCACGACCGGCGGCTGCGCAAGCTCACCGGGCGCTCGTACTCGGCGCTCGTCCATCCGGTGGTGCGCGACTTCCCGCTCGAGACGATGCGGCCCGGCGACGTCTTCTTCCACAACGACGTCTACCTGTCCGAGGGCGGGATCGGGCACCTGCCTGACCTGTGCGTGACCGTCCCGGTGTTCTGCGACGGCGAGGTGGTGGCGTTCGTCCAGGCCTTCGGGCATCACGACGACATCGGCGGGATGGTCCCCGGCTCGATGCCGAGCGACGCCACGTCGGCGTACCAGGAGGGCCTGATGGTCCCGCCGGTCAAGCTGTTCGACGCCGGCGTCCCGAACGAGGCCGTCCTGCGGATCGTCGCCCGCAACTCCCGCATGCCCGAGAGCCTGGCCGGCGACATCGACGCCGAGTGCGCCGCCAGCCGGATGGGCGCCCGCCGCGTCGAGGAGCTGTTCTCCCGCTACGGGCGCGGGGCCGTCGAGGCGTGCTTCGACGCGATCCTCGCCAATACGACCGAGACGTTCCGGCGCGAGGTGCTCGCGAAGATCCCGGAGGGGACGTACGCGTGGGAGGACTACGCCGAGCACGACGGCGTCGACCCCCCGCGGCTGCACCGCCAGCGCATGACGCTGACCAAGCGCGACGACCGCCTGGTGATCGACTTCACCGGCACCGGGCCGCAGGCGCGGGGGCCGATCAACCACGCCGGCGACTACGCGGACGGCAACTTCCTCAAGAAGTGGCTCGCGCCGATCCTGCGCAACCTGGCCGACAGCCCGGAGCGGATGGCCGAGCTCGACGTCAACGAGGGCGTCGTCGAGCTGATCGACATGCGCTTCCCGCCGCCCGGCACGCTGCTCACCCCGGTCTTCCCGGCGCCCACCAACGCGCGCACGTTCGTGATCCTCCGGCTGCTCGGCGTGTTCGCGGGCGCGCTCGCGCAGGCGGTCGGCGGCCGGATGCCGGCCGACCAGGAGACGATCCGCTACACGGGCATCACCGGCCGCGACGCCGACGGCGAGTGGTACCTGTACCGCGAGATCCTCGGCGGCGGCTCCGGCGGCCGCCACTACGCCGACGGGTCGGACACGATCCACATCGTCCCCGACTCGAAGAACCTGCCCGCCGAGTTCGTCGAGGCGCGCTACCCGGTGCGGGTCGAGCAGCTCGGCCTGCGGATCGACTCGGGCGGCCCGGGAGAGTTCCGCGGCGGCCTCGGCTACCGCAAGGACATCCGGGTGCTCGAGGACGCGACCTTCATGTCGATCGCCGACCGCTCGATCCTCGCGTGCTGGGGGGTCAACGGCGGCAAGGCCGGGCTGCCGTTCTGCGTCACGATCGACCCGGGCGGCGCGGACGAGCGCGTGCTCGGCGGCCTGTGCAACGAGGCGCCGATCGCCGCCGGCGAGGTCGTCCGGATCGAGACGACGGGCGGGGGCGGTTGGGGCGACCCGCTCGACCGCGACCCGGAGCGGGTCACGCTCGACGTGCTCCAGGGCAAGGTGTCTGCCGGCGCCGCGCGCAGTGAGTACGGCGTCGTCCTCGGCGACGCCGCCGCGACCGAGGCCACCCGCGGCGCGCTGCGCGCCGAACGCGGCTCCCCCGAGTTCTTCGACCGCGGGCCGGGCTACGAGCGGCTCGCCCGTGCCGACGTGACCACCTCCTGAGACCGCGCTATCACGTCACCGGCGAGCGCGGCTGGATCAACGACCCGAACGGGCCGATCCACCACCGCGGCACCTACCACGTCTTCTTCCAGGCCGACCCGCCGTACCCGCCCGAGGGGCCGCGCGGCTGGGGCCACGCGACGTCGAGCGACCTCGTGGCCTGGGAGCGCCGACCGCCGGCGCTGACGCCCGAGCCGAGCGGGCCGGACGCCGGCGGCTGCTGGTCCGGCTGCACCCGGCTGATCGGCGGGCGCCCGGCGATCTACTACACCGGGATCCCCGGCGAGTCGGTGTGCCGCGCGTGGGGCTCGGACGACCTGCTCGCCTGGGAGCGGGACCCCGCCAACCCGCTCCTCGCCGGGCCCGGCGGCCACCACCGCGACCCGTTCCTGTGGGAGGACGGCGACGGCTGGCACATGCTGCTCGGGAGCGGCGACACGCACGGCCGGGTCCTGCGCTACGACTCTCCCGACGCGACCGCGTGGTCGCCCGGCGGCGTGTTCTTCGAGGCGCCTCGCGCGGCCGGCGGGCTCGACCTCGGCGAGGTGTGGGAATGCCCGCAGCTCGTCGCCTCGGGCGACGCCGCCGCGCTGGTCGTGAGCTGCCAGCTCCCCGGCGCGGCGTGGCCGCTCATGCACGCCGTGGCGTTCGTCGGGCGCGTCGCCGGCGGCCGGTTCGAGGGGCGCCTGAACGGGCGTCTGGATCACGGCGACGTCTTCTATGCCCCCGCGGTCTGCCGCGACGAGCGCGGCCGCGACCTGCTGTGGGGATGGGCGCAGGAGCGGCTCGACCCGCCCGATCACGCCGGGGCGCTGACGCTCCCGCGCGAGGTGGCGATCGATAAGGGCCGGCTGGTCACGCGGCCGGTCCCGGAGCTCGAGGCCCTGCGCGCCGAGCCGCTGACGCCCGGAGCCGCCACGCCGCAGATGGAGCTCACGGGCGACGCGGGCTGGCTCCTGACCGACGGCGACCGCCGGCTGCGCATCGCCGTCGAGCGCGACCGCCTGACCGTCGCCGTCGACGACGGCGCCGTCGAGCCGCGCACGTTCACCGCGCCGCTCGCCTCGCGGGCGCGCCACACGCTGCGCGTGTTCGTCGACGGCTCGCTGGTCGAGGTGTTCGCCGACGATGGCGACGCGACGATCACCACGCGCGCCCACGCGTCGTGGTCGCGCGTCGAGCCGGCAGTCGGCGGCGCGTGGCGGCTGCGCGACGACGCGGTCGGCGCCGGACGAGCCTGAAGCAGGTCTATCCTGGCCACTAGGGGGTACTCGTGGCGATCGCCGGGGGACCTCGTCAGGTCGCCTCCAGCTCGATCCACTTGCCGACCACCGGCGGGACGTAGGCCGCGAGGCGCTCGAGCAGCTCCTCCGGCTCGCTCGCCACCGTCAGCACCGCCCGGTGCGCCGGCCGCAGGAAGCCGGCCGTGACCGCATGGTCGAGGAAGGCGGCCAGGTGGTCGTAGTAGCCGGCGACGTTGAGCACTCCGCATGCCTTGGCGTGGATGCCGAGCTGGCTCCAGGTGTAGACCTCGATCAGCTCCTCGAGCGTGCCGATCCCGCCCGGGACGGCGACGAACGCGTCCGACAGCTCGGCCATCAGCGCCTTGCGCTCGTGCATCGAGCCCACCACGCGCAGCTCGGTCAGGCCGGTGTGGCCGATCTCCCGGTCCACCAAGGCCCGCGGCATCACGCCGATCACCTCGCCGCCGGCGGCGAGCGCCGTGTCGGCGAGCACGCCCATGAGGCCCACATGCCCACCGCCGTACACGAGACCGATGCCGCGCTCGGCCAGCAGGCCGGCGAGGGCGCGGGCGGCGCCCGCGTAGGCGGGGTCGGTGCCGGGGTTCGACCCGGCGTATACGCATAGGCGGCGCACGGCCGGGAAGGCTAGCCTGGCCGCTCATGGACACCGCCGAGCTCGGACCCCTGACTGTCAGCCGCCTCTGCCTGGGCACGATGCTCATGGGCTCGGACACGCCGCCCGACGAGGCCCATCGGATCCTCGACCGCTTCCTCGAGGCGGGCGGGACGTTCCTGGACACGGCGGACACCTACAACGACGGCGAGTCCGAGCGGGTGCTC
The DNA here is from genome assembly GCA_035717845.1 of Solirubrobacteraceae bacterium. Classification (GTDB taxonomy): domain Bacteria; phylum Actinomycetota; class Thermoleophilia; order Solirubrobacterales; family Solirubrobacteraceae; genus DASSUW01. The sequence goes on along the minus strand of DASTIC010000207.1, from coordinate 27,498 downwards.
GCCCCGTGGCTGGCGCAGCACCGCGACGAGGTCGTCGTCGCCACGAAGGTGCGCTTCAAGGTCTCCGACCCCGGCGGCGAGGGCCTGTCGCCCGACCGCATCCGCGCGGCGTGCGACGCCAGCCTCAAGCGCCTCGGGGTCGACGTGATCGACCTCTACCAGCTCCACGCGCCCGACCCGTCCGTGCCGCTCGAGGAGACGCTGGAGGCGCTCGACGGGCTCGTCCAGGCCGGCAAGGTGCGGGCGCTCGGCGCCTCGAACTACCCCGCCTGGCTGCTCGCGTGGGCCGTGGCGCTCCAGGACCGCGAGGGCTGGTCGCCGTTCGTCAGCGCCCAACCGCAGTACTCGCTCGTGCAGCGCTTCATCGAGCTCGACCTGCTGCCGTTCACGCGGGCTGCGGGGCTCGGCGTGCTCCCGTGGGGCCCGCTGGGCGCCGGCTTCCTGTCCGGGCGCCACCGGCGCGGCGAGCTCGCCGAAGGCAGCCGGATGGCCGCGGCCGAGGACGACCTCGAGGAGGCCGGCCACCGTCGCGCGGTCGAGCGCAACTTCCGGGTCCTCGACGCGGCGGAGGAGATCGCCGCCGACCACGGCGCGACGGTGCCCCAGGTGGCGATCGCATGGCTGCTCGGAGTCGAGGGCGTGACGGCGCCGATCATCGGCGCGCGGACGATGGAGCACCTGGAGGACCTGCTCGGGGCCGCCTCGCTCGACCTCTCGGAGGAGGAGCGGGCCCGGCTGGAGGCCCCCGCGCCGCCGCCCGAGGCGTACCCGCAGCGGATGCTCTCCGAGCAGCTCGGGCTCAACCGGCTGACGGGCCCGCTGAGAGCGCGCTGAGCAGGCGCTCGAGGTCCGACTCGTCGTTCCAGGCGCCCACGGAGGCGCGCAGCAGGTTCCGGCCCGGGAGGTCGCGGATCACGACGCCGGCCGCCGCGAGCCGGTCGCGCGTCGCCGGCGCGTCGGCGTCGTGCCAGCTCACGAGCGTCGTCTCGCCGCGCGGCGCGACGGTGCGGCCCGCGGAGCTGAGCGCGTCCGCCAGCCGCGCGGCAAGGGCGGCGGCGCGCGCGTGGAGGTCATCCACGCTCAGCAGCAGGCGGGTGGAGGCGAGCGAGAACGCGGCGGCCTCGCGCGAGAGGGAGGGGGTGTCGAAGCGGCGGGCGCTCTCGTGCAGCGGGGAGTCGAGGCCGCGGGTCGTGTCTTCGAAGCTCACCCAGCTCGGCGCCAGGACCCGCAGCCGCTCGCGGAAGGCCGGCTCGACGTAGAGCATCCCGGTGCCATCCGCCCCGCACAGCCACTTCTGGCCGGACGCCGCGTACGCGGCGCAGCCGAGCGCGCCGACGTCGACCGGGATCGCGCCGGCGCCCTGGGCGCCGTCGAAGACGACAGGCACGTCGAGCTCGGCGAGCGCGGCCGGCGCGACCTCGCCGGTCACCCAGGACACGTGTGAGCAGGCCACGAGCGTGGTCCGGGCCGTCACCGCGTCGGCGACCTCCCGCAGCGGCACCGCTCTCACCGCCACCCCACGCGCGCGGGCGGCGATGAGCGGCCCGACCAGCCCGGGGTGCTCGCTGTCCGACGTCACGATCTCGTCGCCCGCCCCCAGGTCGAGGCCGCCGAGCGCGGCGCCGAGCCCCTCGCTGGTCGACGTCGTCAGCGCGACATCCTCGGCGGCGCAGCCGAGCACCTGCGCGTACGTGCCGCGCAGCTCGGCCTGGAGCTCGAAGCGCGCGGAGAAGTGCGGCCCGTGCCGGCCCTCGCGGAGCTGGTCAGCCAGCGCCTCGCGGGCAGCCTCGACGGCCCTCGCGGGCACCGGACCGTCGGTCCCGGTGTTCAAGAACGCGACGCGCTCGAGGACGGGGAACTCGCTCCGCAGGGCGTCCATGCGGGCGGGCACAGTAGCGGCCTCGCGGGCGCCGACCAACGGCGGCATCGAGGGGAGCGCGGGGCGTGCACAGAGTGGCCAACCGCGAGGGCGAAGCGAGTGGTTGGCCGGTTTTACACCGCCCGCAGCCACGAAACGGACAAGCTCGCCACAAGCCGTCGCGGTTGGCCGGTTTCTGCACACCGGCTCGACCCGCTCTCGCGCCCGGACACCTGGCGGCTGCGGGCCACGGCCGGCGCCCACTAACCTGCCCGCTTCCCATGCGCGTGACCCTTCCCGACGGCTCCGAGCGCGAGCTTCCCGACGGCGCGACCGGCGCCGACCTGGCCGCCTCGATCGGGCCCGGGCTGGCGCGCGCGGCGCTCGCCATCCGGATCGTCGACGGGACCGGGAACGCGTACGAGGAGGGCCGAATCCGGGATCTCGCGCTGCCCCTCACCGACGGCGAGAAGGTCGAGATCGTGACGGCCAAGGCCGACGACCGCGACTCGGTCCAGCTCATCCGCCACGACACCGCGCACGTGCTCGCGGCCGCCGTGCTCGACCTCTATCCCGGCACCAAGATCTCGATCGGCCCGCCGATCGCCGACGGCTTCTATTACGACTTCGAATTCCCCGAGGGCGTCACCGTCTCCGACGCCGACTTCGAGGCGCTCGAGGCGAAGATGCGCGAGCACGTCAAGGCCGACGAGCCGTTCACGCGCGAGGACGTCCCGGTCGCGCAGGCGCTCGAGCGGTTCCGCGACGAGGGGCAGGACTACAAGGTCGAGCTGATCGAGGACCTGATCCGGGACCAGCAGGTCGAGACGGTCTCGCTCTACACCAACGGGCCGTTCACCGACCTCTGCCGCGGCCCCCACGCGCCGTCGACCAAGCGCATCAAGACGTTCAAGCTGCTCTCGGTGGCCGGCGCCTACTGGCGCGGAGACGCCGAGCGCCAGATGCTCACGCGCATCTACGGCACCGCCTTCCACTCCAAGGAGGACCTCGAGCAGTACCTCCAGCGCCTCGAGGAGGCCCGCGCGCGCGACCACCGCAAGCTCGGCCGCGAGCTCGAGCTGTTCACGTTCAACGAGGTCGCACCCGGGTCGGCGTTCTGGCTGCCCCGCGGCACGGTCCTCTACAACGAGCTCGTCGCGCTCAACCGCCGGATGCAGCAGGAGCGCGGCTACGTCGAGATCAAGACGCCGCTGCTGTACGAGTCCCACCTGTGGGAGACCTCCGGCCACTGGGGCAAGTACAAGGACAACATCTTCGTCGCGGAGTACGAAGACCGCGAGTTCGGGCTCAAGCCGATGAACTGCCCCGGTCACTGCAAGCTGTTCTCGCTGCAGCGCTGGAGCTATCGCGACCTGCCGTTCCGCGCCGCCGAGCCCGGGCACCTCCACCGCCGCGAGCCCAGCGGCACCCTCCACGGACTCCTGCGCGTACGTCACTTCATCCAGGACGACGCGCACATCTTCTGCACGGAGGAGCAAGTGCAGGACGAGGTCACCGCCTGCCTCGAGTTCGGCTTCGAGATCTACCGGATGTTCGACTTCCCGGTCCACGTCGAGCTCAGCACCCGGCCCGATCCGGACAAGCGCCTCGGCGACGACGCGTTCTGGGACAAGACCGAGCGAATGCTCGCGGAGGCGCTGCGCGCGGGTGGCTACGAGTACACGGTCGCGGAAGGCGAGGGCGCCTTCTACGCGCCGAAGATCGACCTCCACATGACCGACTCGCTCGGCCGCTCGTGGCAGCTCGGCACGGTGCAGCTCGACTACAACATGCCCGAGCGGTTCGGGCTCACCTACACGGGCGCCGACAACGCCGAGCACATGCCGGTGCTGATCCACCGTGCCCTGTTCGGCTCGTTCGAACGCTTCATCGGGATCCTGCTCGAGCACTACGCCGGCGAGCTCCCGCTCTGGCTCGCTCCCCTCCAGGCCATCGTGCTGCCGATCGCCGACCGCCACGAGCACTACGCGCTCGAGGTGCAGGAGGTGCTCGTCGCGGCGGGGCTGCGGGTCGACGTCGACGACCGCACGGAGTCGGTCGGCCGCAAGATCCGCGACGCCGAGCTTCGCAAGGCCCCGTACATGCTCGTGGTCGGCGACCGCGAGGCCGAGCAGCGCGCCGTCGCGCTGCGGCGCCACCGCGAGGGCGACCTCGGGACGCTCCCGCTCGACGACGTGATCGCCCACCTGACCGCTGAAGCGCGTTCGCGCGGCGGCTGAGTCTCGGGCTATACTCCTTCGCGTTGATTAAGCGTTCCCACTCAGCGCCGCGCTCTTCTTGACGCGCCGCCAAGATGCCTAGTGCCGGTCCCTCGTAGGTTCGACCGGCAACCGCCTGAGCGCGACCCCACCAGGATCAACGAGCGCATCCGCGTTCCCGAGGTCCGACTGATCGACGAGAACGGCCAGCAGGTGGGGATCATGCGCACCCAAGAGGCCCTTCGCAGGGCCCAGGAGAAGGACCTCGACCTCGTCGAGGTGGCTCCCGACGCCAAGCCGCCGGTGTGCCGGATTCTCGACTACTCCAAGTACAAGTACGAGCAGGTCCAGAAGCAGAAGGCCGCTCGCAAGCACCAGACCCAGATCAATGTCCGGGAGATCAAGTTCCGGCCGAAGATCGCCCAGCACGACTACGACACCAAGAAGGGCCATGTCGAGCGCTTCCTCAAGGGGCGCGACAAGGTCAAGGTGACGATCATGTTCCGGGGCCGTGAGATGGCCCACCCCGAGCGCGGGGAGATGATCCTCAACCGCCTGGCGGAGGACCTCGGCGACCTCGCCGTCGTCGAGCAGCGTCCCCAGCAGGACGGCCGGAACATGACGATGATGCTGGCGCCGCAGAAGGCCGCTTCCGGCTAGCCCACGAGCTGGTCCATCACCGCGTCGATGACCGCCTCGCCGGTGTCGCCGTTGGTCAGCACAGCGATGCCCCAGCCGCGGTCCGGGAAGATCGCGGCGAGGGCGCGCCAGCCGTGGTTGGCGCCGTCGTGGGAGACCATCCGGACGCCGCCGGCGAGAGTCTCGAGCCGCAGCCCGAGCCCGTAGCGGCCCTTGGTCGCGGGTGCGGGGGTGCTCATGGCGCGCACGGCGCCGGGACTCACGACGCCGCGCCCCAGCGGTTCGCCCTGCGGCCCGGGCACGAGGGCGGCAGCGAAGCGTGCGACGTCGGCCGCCGTGGCATACAACCCGGCGGCGGCCTGCTCGGCGTAGCGCAGGTCCGGCATCGGGCGTCCGGTGCTGTCGTGGCCGCGCGCCGCCGCGGCGTGGACCGCCGTGGCCGGCTCGAAGCTGCTCGAGTGCATGCCCAGCGGCCGGAGCACGGCGCGGCGCATCCAGGCCGCGAACGGCTCCCGTGTCGCGTGCTCGATCGCGAGCTGCGCCACCGTGTAGCCGCCGCCGGAGTAGGAGTAGCCCCTGCCCGGCTCGGACACCAGACGGACCGCCCTGACTCCCGGCGCCTCGCCGGCGAGGGACGCGGCCGTGGTTGGCAGCGGCCGCCCTGGCGCGGTGCCCGGGTAGCCCGCCACGGAGACGCCGGCTGTATGGCTGAGCAGCCGGCGCAGCGTCACGCCGCGCGGGTCGTGGTCCGAGGACGGGAAGCGCCAGACCGTCAGCGGGCGATCAAGTGCCAGGCGCCGCTCCTCCACCAGCCGCAGCGCGCCCATCGCGGCCACCGGCTTCGAGACCGACGCGACCTGGAACCGCGTGCTCGCCGTCACCGGCGTGCGCCGCTCGGCGTCGGCGACCCCGTACCCGCGCGCCCACGCCATCCGGCCATCTCGCATGACCGCCACGGCGGCGCCGGGCGCGCTGTGGCGCCGCAACGCCTCGGGCACGACGGCATCGAGCGTGCGGGCGAACGCGGCCACGCTCGCCGGCTCGTGGAACGACGGCGGTCGCGTGAGCCGCCACGCGGCCGCACCGCCCGCCGCGAACGCCACCGCGACGACGGCGACGGCCACGAACCGCACCAGGGTCACCTCCGCATTGTTCCGCGGTGTTAGTGTCGGCCCGTGACGGCCCGACTGAAGGCGCCGAGCGCATAGGTGCACGTCGAGCCGTTCTCGATCGCGGTCGACGAGAGCATCGTCTCCGACCTGCGCGCGCGGATTCGAAGCACGCGCTGGCCGGCGCCGTCGCCCGAGGCGCCGTGGGCGCAGGGCACCGACCTCGGCTACCTGCGAGACCTGCTCGCGTACTGGGCCGACGGGTTCGACTGGCGCGAGCAGGAGCGGCGGCTGAACGCCGTCGACCACTTCCGCGCCGACGTCGACGGCGTCCGCATCCACTACGTGCACGTCCGGCGCAGCGGGCTGCCGCTGATCCTCACCCACGGCTGGCCGAGCACGTTCGTCGAGCACCTCCAGCTCGTGCCGTACCTCGGCGGCTTCGACCTCGTGATCCCGTCGCTCCCCGGCTACGGCTTCTCGGAGCGGCCGGCCCGGAACACGACGCGCGACACCGCGCGGGTGTGGCACCGGCTCATGCAGGGCCTCGGCTACGACCGGTACGGCGCCCAGGGCGGCGACTTCGGGGCCAGCGTGACGACCCACATGGCATTCGAGGAGCCCGACCGGCTGGTCGGCATCCACCTGCACCAGATCGACGACCGCCCGCCCGCCGGTGGCCCGCCGCCGAGCGACGCCGAGCGGGAGTACGCCGCGGCGGTCGAGGCGTGGGACGCCGTCGAGCGCGGCTACAGCTCGATCCAGTCGACCAAGCCGCAGACGGTCGCCTACGCGCTCAACGACTCGCCCGCCGGCCTCGCCGCCTGGATCGTCGAGAAGTGGCGCTCGTGGAGCGATGACCTCGACGCGGTCGACCGCGACGTGCTGCTCACGAACCTCACCCTGTTCTGGGCCACGCAGACGATCGGCACCTCGATGCGCGACTACTACGACATGCGCTGGCACCGCCGCGAGATCGGCCCGGGCGAGCGCGTCCGCGTGCCCACCGCCGTGGCGCTGTTCGCGAACGAGCTCGTGTCCGAGGGGACGCCGCCGCGCGAGTGGGCCGAGCGGATGTACGACATCCGGCGCTGGACGCCGATGCCCCGCGGCGGGCACTTCGCGCCGGCCGAGCAGCCGGAGCTGCTCGCCCAGGACATCGCCACGTTCTTCGATAGCGTCCGTCCGTGACCCAGGTCCACATCGAGGCGCACGACCCGGAGCACGCCGCGGGGCCGGACCTCGTCGACAAGGGCCTAAAGCACAACTCGGTGGCTGAGCCCGTTCTCGGTGACCTCGTTCTCCGTGCTGGCCACCGCGCTCTCGCTGTCGATCTTCATGTACCGGGGCTCGGACACGGCGCTGTCCGCCAACGAGGAGACGGCCGGGAGCGAGCGGACCCCGGGGCTGGTACCTGCTGGTCACGATCGCCGCGCAGATGTACGCCGGCACGGGGGAGGAGGGCGTCGGGCTGGGCAACCCGGAGACGTCGGACAACGTCTTCGCCGCGCTGGCCGACCCGGTGCCCGCGCGCGTTCCTGCTCAAGGGCCTCGCGCCCGTGCTCGGCGGCCTCACGCTGGCCGCCGTGTTTGTCAAGCGCGGCAAGACGCCCAAGCACGACACGCCCGCTCTCGTAGCCGACTAGCGGAGGTGCGCGGGAGTGAGCGCGGCGGCGCTCGGCGCGCCCGCCGCCCAGACCGCGACGCGCAGCTGCCGCACGAGCGCCGCCGCGGTCTCCGACGCCTCGTCGGCCTGCGCGCCGAGCAGGAACGGGCGGGCGAGGCCGACGGCCGCGGCGCCGAGCGCGAGCGCCTTGGCCGCGTCGACGCCGGTGCGCATGCCGCCGCTGGCGATCACCGGCAGCCCCGGCGCGGCGGCCACGGCGTCGACCACCGCGTCGGCGGTCGGCACGCCCCAGTCCGCGAAGGCGCCGGCCACCCTCGCCGCCTCCGTCGCGCGCCGCCCTTCGACGAGCGCCCAGTTCGTGCCTCCGGCGCCGGCCACGTCGACGGCCGCCACGCCCGCGTCCCGGAGCAGCGCCACATCGGCCCCGTCCATCCCGAAGCCGACCTCCTTGACCACGACGGGCAGCGGGGCGAGCGCGGTCACGATCGCCGCGATCCCGTCGGCCACGCCCGCGAAGCGCGGCTCGCCCTCGGGCTGGACGGCCTCCTGGATCGGGTTGAGGTGGACGGCGAGGCCGTCGGCCCCGAGCAGGTCGACCAGCCGGGCGGCGCGCTCGCTTGCTTCCGGGCGCACGACCTGCGCGGCGCCGAGGTTGCCGAGCAGCAGCGGCGGGCGGTCGCCGCTGCGGTAGGTCGCGAGCCGCGACGGGTCCTCGAGCAGCGCGCGCCCCGAGCCGAGCACGAGCGCGAGCCCGTGCTCGCACGCCGCGCGCGCCAGCCGCGCGTTGACCACCTCGGACTCGGGCGCCCCGCCGGTCATCGCCGACACGACGAGCGGCGCGCCGAGCCGGGCCCCGAGCAGGTCGGTCTCGAGCGAGACGTCGGCCAGGTCGTGCTCGGGCAGCGCCCGGTGGCGCAGCCGGTAGCGCTCCAGCCCGGTGGTCCCCCGGTGCGCGACGTCGCCGCCCGCGGCGATCTGAAGGTGCTCGGCCTTGCGGCCGCTCAGCGTCATCGCGCCGCGGCCTCCCGCGAGTGAAGCTGCGACGAGCGCGCAGCGCGAGGCAGGTGCGCGCCGAGGTGGCGCAGGATCAGGTCGTGGACGTCCGTGGCGGCGGGCCGGTCCGACTCGAGCAGGTCTCCGTGGCGGGTGATGAGCAGCGGACCCTTCGCCGGGTCGTCGGGGATCCGCCCATGTGAGCCCTTCACGAGCGTCGCGTCGAGCGGGATCACGTCCATGAGCGTCCGGAAGCCGAGCTTCTTGCGAACGAGCCGCGAGCCGAGCGCCAGCGGCGGGACGCGGATCGCCGGGTCCAGGAACAGCTCGACGGGGTCGTAGCCCGGCTTGCGATGGATGTCGACCGTCCGCGCGTAGTCCGGCGCCCGCTCGTCGTCCTCCCAGTAGTAGTACGTGAACCAGGCGTCCGGCTCGGCGAGCAGGACGAGCTCGCCGGAGCGCTGGTGGTCGAGCCCGTACTCGCGCTTGCCGGCCTCGTCGAGCACCTCGCCGACGCCCGGGGTCGCCTCGAACAGGGCCTTGACCTCCGGCACGCGCGCGGGGTCCTGCACGTACACGTGGGCGAGCTGGTGGTCGGCCATCGCGAACGCCGGGCTGCCGCCGACGTCGAGCACCTCGCGGCCGAGCTCCATCCGGTAGGCGATCAGGCCCGCCGCCCGCAGCACGCGGTTCGGGTGCACGGGTCGCGAGACGGGCACGATGCCGTACTCGGAGAGCACGATCACACGCGCGCCGCGGCTCTCGTAGAAGTCGATGAGGTCTCCCGCCACGGCGTCGATCTCGGCGAGCTCGGATCCGATGCCCTGCGGGCCGGTCCGCTGGAGCCCGTAGTCGAGGTGGGGGAGGTAGACGAGCGAGAGGTCCGGCCCGAAGCGCGCCTCGACCCGCTTGGCCGCCTCGGCGATCCAGCGGGTCGACTCGATCGACGCGGCGGGGCCCCAGAAGCGGAACAGCGGGAACTGCCCGAGCTCGGCCTGAAGGCTGTCGCGCAGGTCACCCGGCTTCGTGTAGCAGTCGGGGATCTTGCGCCCGTCGGCCGGGTACATCGGCCGCGGCGTCACCGTGACGTCCGCCGACGAGTACATCGCGAACCACCACGACAGGTTCGCGGTCGTGATGGGTGGGCGGGATCCTCTCGCCTCCCACACCTTCGGGGCCTGCACGAGCCGGTTCGACTGCTGCCACAGGCGCACCTCCATCGTGTCCCGGAACAGCCAGCCGTTGCCCACCGCGCCGTGGCCGCTCGGCGGCAGGCCGGTCAGGTAGGTGCTCTGCACGGTCGCGGTGACGGCCGGCGTGACGCCGCCGAGCGGCACCATCGCGCCGCCGTCGGCGAACGCCTTAAGGCGCGGTGCCCGGCGGAGCAGGTCCGGCGTGAGCGCCACGACGCACAGGACGACGGTCTTCTGCATCAGGTCCCCGCGATCTTGGTCTGGAGGGCGACGGTGGCCGCGAAGGCGGCGAGGCAGACGGCGACCGCGACCGCTCCGCCGCCGCTCGCCGCCACGACCAGCGCGTCGTAGACGGCGATGCCCGCGATCAAGCGCACGACGCCGGCGCCGATCTGCCGGTGGGCGAGCACGAGCCACAGGGCGAAGGCGGTCCACGCGAGGAAGCCGGCGAGCAGGAGCGCGACCTCGAGCGCGGGCAGCTCCTTGGCCCAGTAGGCGGCCGGGGCGAGCACGGCCAGCACGGGCCAGCGCGCCGCGATTCCGCCGCTCCTGCCTCGCGCTGCGCGCTCGTCGCCGCTTCGCTCGGCCTTGGCGACCTGGGTCAGGCCGATCACGTAGACGAGCAGCAGCGCCGCCGCGCCCCACAGCTCGGCGCTCAGCGAGCCGGCGACGGCGAGCGCGGCGATCACGTACACGAGCGCCCGGCAGCCGGCCATGAGCACGGGGGAGAGGGGATTGCCCTTGTGCCAGAGGTCGTAGAGCACGATCAGCGCGGCGAGCGCGATCCCGGCCAGCAGCGGCTCGATCCCGGTCGCGGCCAGGGCCGCGAGGCCGGCGCCGGTGAGCGCGTACACCGCGACCAGCGCCGCGCCTCGGGTCACGGCGCCCGACGGCAGCGGGCGCTCCGGCCGCTCGACCCGGTCGAGCTCGAGGTCGGCGACGTCGTTGAGGATCATCCCCGCCGTGTAGAACAGCGCCATCGCCACGGCCACGACGGCCACCGTGCCGGCCGGCACGCCGGGCGGGGAGGCAATCGACGCGACCGCGCCGCCCGCCACCGCGTTCGAGACCACGGTCGGCGTGTTCGACACGCGCGCGAGCTGGAGCCAGGCCCGCCAGCGCGGCGCCGCTCCCGCGGTCAGCGCGTCAGCCGAGGACACCGAGCACCCACTCGTACTCGCGCGCGATCGAGTCCACCGAGGAGGCCTTGAGACCGGTGGGCAGCACGTCCCACGTGTACGTCTCGATCTCCAGGTGCGCCGTCCGGTCCCGCACGTGCTCGATCGTGGCGCGCAGGTGGTCCTGGGTCGACTCGAGCGCTCCGTAGCGCTCGACGAAGATCGGCACGTGGAAGTGCACCCGGCACTCGCCGTCGCCGAGGGCGGGCAGCGCCTCGGGCAGGTCGGGCCAGGTGGCGAGCGTGCCGTCCGCGCTCCGCTGGGAGACCTGGTGCAGGTAGATCGGGTCCGCAAACCGCGCCAGCTCGGCGGCGCCGTCGCCGGCCACCTGGAGCGCGGCGGAGAGCTGCGCCTTGCCGACGCGGATGCCGGCCGCGTCGAGGGCGTCGAGCGCCGCCCCGGGCTCCTCGTAGGCGACGGCCGCGTGGCAGGCGTCGAAGCAGACGGTCACGTGGTCGCGGTCGAGCCGGTCGTCCCACCAGCGGACGAGATCGTCGATGTCGGCGAGCGCGCCGTCGGGCTCCGGCTCGATGGCGAGCGCGATCCGCGTGCCGCGCAGCGCGTCCGCGACGCGGACGACGTTCGCCGTGCAGCGCTCCTCGTCGCCGTCCCCGAGCCATGGGCGATACGACAGCGGGCTCGTGGAGATGGTCCCGTCGACGGCGTCGGGCAGCAGCCCGTCGAGGATCTCGGCAAGCCGCAGGGTGTAGGCCACGCGCTCCTCGGTGCGCCAGTCGGGCGCGTGGACGTCCGCCTTCACCGGCCGTCCGTGGAACGTGCCGTGCGGGAAGCCGTTGATCGTGAAGACGTACAGCCCCTCGGCGTCGAGCCAGCCGCGGAACCGCGCCAGGCGGTCGCCCTCGAGCAGCTCGGAGCTCTCGGCGCCCGACAACCGCAGGCCGATCCCGAACGGCGCATCCGGCGAGAGCCGGGCCTTGAGCGCCGGGGCGTGGGCGCGCAGGCTCTCCTGCACCGCCTCCCAGCCGATCGCCGGGTGGATGTTCGTGCAGTACGTCAGGTGGAGGCCGTCGCCGACCTCCATCAGACCGCCGCGGCGTGCTCGCGGTCCGGTACCCCGAACTTCGGCGACTGGCCGAGGAACTCGATCGGGTTCTCGTACACGACCCTGCGGATGAGCGAGTCCGGGTGCCCGCGGCGGCGCATCTCGAGGATGAACTCGGGTACCGCCAGCGGCCGGCTCTCGCCCCAGTCGCATGCTGCCGCGACGCAGATCCGCTCCGGCCCGCGCGTCTCGAGGATGTCGACGGCGCGGGCGGGTGAGACCTTGGTGACCGGGTACAGCGTCAGGCCGGTCCAGAACCCCGCGTCGAGGATCATGTCGACCGTGTGCTCCTCCGCGTGGTCGACCATCACGCGGTGCGGCTCGATCCGCGCGTCGGCGGCCAGCGTGTCCACGATCGCCTTCGTGCCCTTCCACTTGTCCTCGAGGTGGGGCGTGTGGATGTGGATCAGCTGTTCGTGCTCCATCGCGAGGTCGACGTGGTCCTTGAAGCCGGCCAGCTCGTTGCGCGTGACGCGGTTGAGGCCGATCTCGCCGATGCCGAGCACGTTCGGCAGGTCCAGGTAGCGCGGGATGACCTCGAGCACCCGGCGGGTCAGCTCCCGGTCCTCGGCCTCCTTGGGGTTGAGGCACATCCACGTGAAGTGCGCGATGCCGTACTGGGCCGCCCGCTTGGGCTCGAAGTCGGTGAGGCGGTTGAAGTAGTCCACGAACGCCTCGACGCCGGGACGGTCGTAGCCCGCCCAGAACGCGGGCTCGGTGACGGCGACGCAGCCGCTCATCGCCATCGCGCGGTAGTCGTCGGTGGTGCGCGACACCATGTGCGCGTGGAGGTCGATGTACTCCATGTCTATGCCTCCGGGTCGTAGGCGCCCTTGGCGCTCTTCTGGTCGAGCTCCTCGAGCAGCTCGCTGCGCGGGTCGCTGAAGATCATCTGCACGCGCTCGACGCGGTCGCCCCCGCCGTCGACGAGGACGGCGAGCGCTTCGCGGATCGACCGCAGGCGGAAGTCGCCCGCGGCGTCCAGCTCGCGGGCGCGGTCGAGGCGGTCCAGGAAGGCCGCCAGCTCGAGCACCTGGACCCGGTGCTCCATGAAGTACTCGGCGATCAGCTCCCGCTGGCTCAGCGGGCTAGTGCCGGCATGCGCTGCCATCGTGTGTCCCCTCCTTCGACGCGGCGCCGGAGGAGGTCCGAAGCCTCCAGGACGACCGCCTCGTCCATTTCGTGGACCTCGAAGCCCGAGCCGATGCGCTCGAGCAACATGATCGTGAGCCGACCTCCAAGGTGCTCGCGGAACTCCTGGAGGCCGTCCAGCACTGCCGGCCGCCCGTCGGGCCCGGGAGTGACGAGCTCGCGGTGCCAGGCCGGCAGCCCGACGGCCGCGAACAGGTCGACGATCCGGCGCCAGTCGGCGAGCGGGAGGCTGCCGGCGAGATGGCTATAGGTGGAATCCAGGGCGATGCCGACGGCGACGGCCTCGCCGTGGCGCAGCTCGTAGTCCGTGAGCTGCTCCAGCTTGTGCGCGGCCCAGTGCCCGAAGTCCAGCGGCCGCGAGGAGCCGAGCTCGAACGGGTCGCCGCTCGTGGCGATGTGCCGGAGGTGGTGGGCGGCGCTGCGGTGGACGAGCCTGACCATCGCGTCGAGTGAGCGCTCGCGCAGGTCGGTCGCGTGGGCCTCGATCCACGCGAAGAACGCCGGATCCTTGAGCAGCGCGACCTTGATCGCCTCCGAGATGCCCGCCCGCCAGTCGCGATCGGACAGAGTGACGAGCATGTCGGCGTCGTTGAGCACCGCGTGCGGCGGCGCGAAGGAGCCGACGAAGTTCTTCTTCCCGAACGCGTTGACGCCGTTCTTGACTCCCACCGCCGAGTCGTCCTGCGCGAGGACGGTGGTCGGCACGCGGACGAGCCGCACGCCGCGATGGGCCGTCGCCGCCGCGTAGCCCACGGCATCGAGCAGCGCGCCGCCGCCGACCGCCACCACGTAGGAATGGCGGTCCACCCCGAGGACGTCGATGGCGGCCCGGATCTCGCTCACGGGCTTCGCGTCGTTCTTGATCGCCTCGCCGCCGGCGAGCACGAGCGGCGCCGCCACCAGCTCCAGCGCGTCCGCGTGCTCGGCGCAGTAGCGCTCGATGTCACCCACCAGCGCGGGCTGGGCCCGCGCCACCCCGCCGTCGACCATGACGAGCAACCGCGCGCGGCCGTTGGCCTGCACCGCGTCGCGCAGCGTCCGGTTGCGCGGAGTGAACAGACCGCGCGTGAAGCGCACGGGATAGTGGAAGCGGACCACGACCTCCTGGTCGATGTCCGGGAGCTGCTCCGGCCGAGATCCTGCCTCTGGCGTCCCCATTGGGACCGTCTACCCCCACGCGGCTGTTCGGCGACAGAAGTTTACCGCTCGTCATCCAAAAGGTGCCGCGGCCGACCGTACGGGCCGCCGCGCTCGCTTCACGGCCCCTTCACGCCAGGGTCACGCGACGGTCACGATCCCGGGGCGTCGCACCGGGATGCTGCCGGGCATGGCGATCGACGACGTGACGCGCAGGACGTTCGTGAAGCGGTGGGCCGCGGTCGGCGGGGGTATCGCACTTGGAGGGCCCCTCTCAGCGCTGGCCGCGCAGACCGCGCAGGGCAGGATCCGGAGAGCCACGGGCTATGGCGCGCTGCTGCCGACGCCGGAGGAGGACTCTGGGGTCGTCTATCTCGAGCTCCCGAAGGGCTTCCGCTACCGCGTGATCTCGCGCGACAACGAGCCGATGAGCGACGGCAACCCGACGCCGGGCATCTTCGACGGGACGGGCGCGTATCCCGGCCCGCGGGGCACGACGATCCTCGTCCGCAACCACGAGAACCGCTCGCGGGCGAACGAGATCCCGGTCGTCGTGCCGGCCGGCAAGCGCTATGACCCGGACCCGAACGTCCGCGGCGGCAACACCAAGCTGGTGGTCGACAGCCGCTCACGCCGGGTGATCGAGAGCTTCGCGGTGCTCGCCGGCACGCATACCAACTGCGCCGGCGGCGTGACGCCCTGGGGCTCCTGGATCACCTGCGAGGAGATCTTCAACTACGGCTCCGTCGAGTCCAACACCGTCCCGGGGAGCGGCGTCCCGCACGGGTACTGCTTTGAGATCCCGGCCGCCGCCCGCGGGCCGGTGCAGGCGGTCCCGATCGTCGCCGCCGGCCGCTTCGCGCACGAGGCGGTCGCCTGGCTCGGCGGGATGCTGTACGAGACCGAGGACCGCGGCGACGCCGCCTTCTACCGCTACATCCCGGACGGCCGGGTCCGCGAGTTCGGCGACCTGGCGACCGCCAGCGGGACGCTCCAGGCCCTCAACGTGCGCGGCCGCCCGAACTTCGACGCGAACCTCGCCAGCCCTGGCGAGACGTATCCCGTCGAGTGGGTCACGGTCGACGAGCCGAACCCGCAGGTCGAGTCCGGCGGCCAGTCGACCCGCGCGCAGGCGCAGGCCAAGGGCGCCGCGGTCTTCACGCGCACCGAGGGCATCTGGGTGTCCGGCAACCGGCTCTACTTCGACTGCACGACGGGCGGCGAGGCAGGCTCCGGCCAGCTGTGGGAGTACCGCCCGCGCGGGCGCGAGGGGGGCGAGCTGCGGCTGATCTTCGAGTCGCCGGGCGCGAGCGTGCTCGACGCCCCGGACAACCTCGTGGTCGTCCCCGGGACGGGCGACGTGCTCCTCCAGGAGGACGGCGGCGCCGACCAGTACGTCCGCGGCGTCACCCGGCGCGGCGAGATCTACGACTTCGCGCACACCGTGCTCAACGACACCGAGTTCTGCGGCGGCTGCTTCAGCCCCGATGGGCGGACGTTCTACGTCTCCCAGCAGGGCGAACGGGTCGCCGGCGCCCCGAGCCCCGACCAGCAGGCGCTCACGTACGCCATCTGGGGCCCGTTCGAGCGCGACGACGACCACTGACTTCCCCGACGTCTCCCCCAGAGCGGCCCCGGACTCCCCGCCGGGGTCGCTCTATACTGCGCGCTCGCATGCCAAAGATGAAGTCGCATTCCGGCGCCAAGAAACGCTTCAAGGTGACCGCCTCGGGCAAGGTCCACGGCCGGCATGCCTTCTCGAGCCACATCCTCGAGAAGAAGTCGCCGAAGCGGAAGCGCGGCTTCTCCAAGCCCGTCGAGCTCGAGAAGGCCGACGCGAAGCGCGCCGTCAAGCTGCTGGGAGGGAACGGGCGATGACCCGCGTCAAGCGCTCCGTACACGCGCGCAAGAAGCGCCGCGCGACCCTCGAGCGGGCCAAGGGCTTCCGCGGCGAGGCGCACTCCTCCTACAAGCGCGCCAAGGAAGCGGTCATGAAGGCGGACGCCTACGCGTACCGCGACCGCCGCAACCGCAAGCGCGACTTCCGTCGCCTCTGGATCACCCGCATCAACGCCGCCGCGCGCCAGAACGGCATGAGCTACGGCACGTTCATGCACGGCCTCAAGCTGGCCGGCATCGAGCTCGACCGCAAGGTGCTGGCCGACATCGCCGTGCGCGACCCCGAGACCTTCCGCCGATTCGCCGAGAGCGCCCGCGAGGCGTCCGCGAGCTGACGCGCGGACATCCCCTTCCCGGGCGCCCCTCCCACCGGAGCGGCGCCCGTTTTCGTTTAATGACCATCACCAGCCCCCACAACGAGCAGCTCAAGGAGATCCGCAAGCTCGCGGGCCGCAAGTGGCGGGACAAGCTGCGCCAGTTCGTGGCCGAGGGCGAGGACCTCCTGGCGGCGGCGGACGCGGCGGGCTGGGAGCCGCTGGCGCGGCTGGTGGCCGAGGGGTCGGGGCTGGAGGGCGACGAGGTGCGCCCGCACCTGCTCGCCGAGGTCTCCCAGCTCGGCTCCGGCACGAGGGCGCTGGGCGTCTACGGGCAGCGCTGGGCGCCCGAGCCGGCCGGGCCGCTGTGCCTGGCGCTGTGGGGCGTCAACGACCCCGGCAACGTGGGGACCGCGCTGCGCGGCGCGCTCGCCTTCGGCGCGGCGAGCGTGGCGCTGGGGCCGGGCACCGCCGACCCCTATGGGCCGAAGGCGGTCCGGGCGTCGATGGGGGCGCTGTTCGAGGTCCCGGTCGCCCGGGTGCGCGATCCCGGCGAGCTGCCCGGCCGCCGGATCGCGCTCGTCGCCCACGGCGGCGAGCCGCTGGAGCCGGGCGAGGAGGACGTCACGCTGGTCGTCGGCGCCGAGCGGGAGGGGCTGCCCGACGACGTCGTCGCCGCGTGCGACGCGGTGGCCACCATCCCCGTGCGGGCCGAGTCGCTGAACGCCGCCATGGCGGCGACCGTCGCCCTGTACGAGATGCGGCCTAGGATGCGGCGCCCATGAACGAGCGGATCGACGAGCTGCGGGCGGAAGGCGAGGCCGCGATCGCGGGCGCGGCGGGGACCGCGGAGCTGGAGGAGGTGCGCGTGCGCTTCCTCGGCCGCAAGGCCGAGCTGCCGAACCTGCTGCGCGGCGTCGCCCAGCTCGATCCCGCCGAGCGCGGGGCGGTCGGCCGCGCCGCCAACGAGGCCCGCCGCGCGCTCGAGTCCGCGATCGAGTCGCGGACGGCGGAGCTCGAGGCCGCCGAGCTCGACGCCCGCCTGACCGCCGACGTGGTCGACGTCACGCTCCCCGGCTCGCCGGCCGTGGCCACCGGCCGCCAGCACCTGCTGACCGCCACCCGGCGCGAGATCGAGGACGTGTTCCTCGGCCTCGGCTTCAGGGTCATGGAAGGGCCGGAGACCGACCTCGTCTACTACAACTTCGACGCGCTGAACCACAGCCCGCAGCACCCGTCGCGGCTGGAGACCGACACGTTCTACGTCGCCGACCACGTGGTGCTGCGCACCCACACCTCGCCGATGCAGATACGCGCGATGGAGGAGCACCCGCCGCCGCTCTACATCGTCGTCCCCGGGCGCACCTACCGGCGCGACTCCGACGCCACACACACACCCCAGTTCCACCAGGTCGAGGGGCTCGCGGTCGACGAGGACATCACGCTCGGCGACCTCCAGGGCACGCTGCTCGCGTTCGCGCGCGCGATCTTCGGAGAGGAGCGCCGCGTGCGGCTGCGCCCGCACTTCTTCCCCTTCACCGAGCCGAGCGTGGAGTGCGACGTCTCCTGCTTCAACTGCCGCGACGGGTTCCTGCCCGACGGCTCGCGCTGCCCGCTCTGCAAGGGCGAGGGCTGGATCGAGATCCTCGGCGCCGGCGAGGTCGACCCCAACGTGTTCGAGTACGTGCGCGAGTACGGCTACGACCCCGAGCGCCACCAGGGCTTCGCGTTCGGGATGGGCATCGAGCGGATCGCGATGCTCAAGCACGGGGTCCCCGACCTGCGGCTCTTCTACGAGAACGACCTGCGTTTTCTGGAGCAGTTCGGATGAGGGTCCCGGTCCTCTGGCTCAGCGACTACTGCGACCCCGGGCTCAGCACGTACGACCTCGAGCACCGGCTGACGATGACGGGCACCAAGGTCGAGTCGGTCCACCGCCACGGCGTCGACGGGCTCGAGCACTTCGCGGTCGGCCGCGTGCTGAGCGCCGAGCGCCACCCGGACGCCGACCGGCTCACGGTCTGCTCGGTCGAGGTGGGCGACGGCGACGTGCGCCAGATCGTCTGCGGGGCGCCGAACGTGGCGGCCGGCCAGATCGTCGCGGTGGCGGGAGCAGGCGCGATCATGCCGGACGGCACGCGGCTCAAGCGGGCCAAGCTGCGCGGCGTCGAGTCGAACGGGATGATCCTGGCCGAGGACGAGCTGGCCATCGGCCCCGACCACGACGGGATCATGGTCCTCGACCCGGCGCTCGAGCCGGGCACGCCGCTCGCCCACGTGCTGCCGATCGCGACCGACGTGCTCGAGCTGGAGATCACGCCGAACCGGCCCGACTGCCTCGCCGTCTACGGCGTCGCCCGCGAGGTCCACGCGGCGACCGGGGCCCCGCTCGCCCCGCCGCCGTCGAGGGACGACCCGGGCGCGCCTGGAGAGGTGGCCGGCGTGCGGATCGAGGTCGAGGATCCGGACCTGTGCCCGCGCTTCACCGCGCGCCTGTTCGAGGACGTCACGATCGGCCCGTCGCCCGACTGGCTGAAGGCGCGCCTGTCGGCCGCCGGGATGCGCCCGATCAACAACGTGGTCGACGTCACGAACTTCGTGATGCTCGCCACCGGGCAGCCGATGCATGCCTTCGACTTCGACCTCGTGGCCGGCGGCCACCTGGTGGTCCGGCGCGCGCGCGAGGGCGAGCGGATGACGACGCTCGACGACATCGAGCGCACCTTCGATCCCGACACGGTGATCATCGAGGACGACGACGGCCCCACCTCGATCGGCGGGATCATGGGCGGCGAGCGGTCCGAGGTGCGCGCCACCACCACGCGCGTCCTGATGGAGGCGGCGACGTGGAACGGGCCGAACATCCAGCGCACGTCGACCCGCCTCGGGCTGCGCTCGGAGGCCTCGGGCCGCTTCGAGAAGGGCCTCCAGCCCGAGCAGACGATGGACGGCCAGGGCCTCGCCGCCAAGCTGATGCTCGAGCTGACCGGCGCCCGGCTGGCCCCGGGAACGGTCGACGTCGGGGGTACCGGCCCGCCGCCGCGGACCATCCATCTCCGGGACGCCCGGCTCGAGCGCCTGCTCGGCACGCCGGTCCCGCGCGACCAGGCGGCGGAGATCCTGCGCCGGCTCGAGTTCGACGTCGCCGAGGCGCCGGACGGGCTCGACGCCACCGTGCCGTACTTCCGGCGCGACGACGTGACCCGCGAGGCCGACCTCGTGGAGGAGGTCGCGCGCCTGTGGGGGCTCGAGAAGCTGCCCGCCACGCTCCCGTCGCGCCGCGGCGCGGTCGGCGTGCTGGCCCCCGAGCAGCGCCTGCGGCGGCGGGCCGAGGACGCCCTCGCCGGTCTCGGGCTGTCCGAGATGGTCGGCTGGAGCTTCGCCTCGCCCGGCCTGGTCGACCGCCTGCGGATCCCGCCGGACGACCCGAGGCACGCCACCGTCAGGGTGCGCAACCCGATGTCCGAGGACCAGTCGGTGCTGCGGACCACCCTGCTGGGCTCGCTGCTCGAGGGCGCCCGGCTCAACCACGCGCGCGGCATGCCCGACGTGCGGCTGTTCGAGCTCGGCGCCGTGTACTTCGACCGCGAGCGGCCCGGCGAGCGCCGGCCCGAGCCGCTGCCGGACGAGCGCCGCCGCCTCGGCGCGCTGCTCACCGGCGCGCCGCGACCCCCCTCGTGGCGCGAGGAGCACCCGCCGCACGCCGACTTCTTCACCACCAAGGCCGTGCTCGCCGGCCTGCTCGACACCCTGCGCGTCCCGTGGTCGGTCGAGCCCGCTGCCGAGCCGTTCCTGCACCCCGGCCGCACGGCGCGCGTGCTCGTCGGCGGCGCGGATGCGGGCTGGCTGGGAGAGCTGCACCCGGCCATCGCGCGCGAGTGGGACATCGAGGGCGGCGCCGCCTTCGAGCTCGACCTCGACGCGCTCGAGCGGGCGGCGACGCAGGTGCCGCGCTACCAGGACCTGACCTCGTACCCGGCCGTGCGGCAGGACCGCGCGTGGTGGTTCGCGCCCGAGGTCGCTGCCGCCGACGTGATCGCGACCGTGCGCGAGGCGGGCGGCCCGCTCCTGCGCCGGGCCGAGGTGTTCGACGTCTATCCCGCCGAGAACCGCGTGTCGCTGGCGGTGCGGCTCGAGTTCCGGGCCGACGACCGCACCCTGACCGACGAGGAGGTCGCCCAGCGGCGCGCGAAGATCGACGCCGCCGTGGCGGAGAGCCTCGGAGGCGAGCCCCGTGGGTGAGCGGGTCGCGGTCATCGGCGCCGCGGGGTACGCGGGCGCAGTGGCGAGCATGCTGCTGCATCGCCACCCGCGGTTCGAGCTCGCCCACGTCACCGCGCGCGGGGAGGCGGGGCGCCGGCTCGACGAGGTGCACCCGCGCACGCGCGTGCCGCTCGTCCTCGAGCCCTACGACCCCGACCGCCACGCCGAGGTCGACGCCGCCGTCGTCGCCTACCCGCACGGCGCCGCCGCCCCGGTGGTGGCCGAGCTGCGCGAGCGCGGAGTGCGGGTCGTCGACCTGTCGGCCGACTTCCGGCTGCACGACCGCGCCGTGTACGAGGACTGGTACGGCGAGCACGGCGCGCCCGCCCTCCTCCACGACGCGGTCTACGGGCTGCCCGAGCTGCACCGGGAGCGGATCGCCGGCGCCGACCTCGTCGCCAACCCCGGCTGCTACCCGACGGCGGCGATCCTCGCGCTCGCTCCGCTCGCCCGCGCCGGCCTGCTCGGCGACGTGGTGATCGACGCCAAGTCCGGCGTCAGCGGCGCCGGGCGCGAGCCGACCGCCGAGAAGCACTTCGTCGCCGTCGACGGAACCGTCACGCCGTACAAGGTCGGCCGCCACCGGCACACGCCGGAGATCGAGCAGGAGCTGGGCGACGGCGTGCGGGTGACGTTCACGCCGCACCTCGTCCCGCTGTCCTACGGCGAGCTCGTCTCGTGCTACGTCATGCCCGCCGGCGAAGCGGACGTGGCGTCGTTGTACACCGACGCATACGACGGCGAGCCATGGGTCGAGGTCGTGGAGGGGCCGCCGGGCATGGAGGAGGTGCGGGAGACGAACTACTGCCGCATCTCCGTCCACCGCGACGACCGGACCGGCCGCATCATCGTCTTCGCGACGATCGACAACCTCTGGAAGGGCACCTCCTCGCAGGCGATCCAGAACCTCAACCTGATGTTCAGGGCGGACGAGAGCGAGGGGCTGCGGTGACGTCGCGCTGGATCGACATGCCCGCGCACGTCACCGAGCTGCCCGGCGGCCTGCCGGCCGGCTTCCGCGCCGCCGGCGTGGCGTGCGGGCTCAAGCCATCCGGCGGCCTGGACCTCGGCCTGCTGGTCTCCGACGCGCCGGACACCGTCAGCGCGGCCCGCTTCACCCGCTCCGGCGTGCTCGCCGCCCCCGTCCTGCTCACACAGGAACGCTGCCGGCTCGGCGGGCTGCGCGCCGTGGTCGCCAACGCCGGGAACGCCAATGCCGCCACCGGGCGCCGCGGGCTCGAGGACGCCGCCCGCATGCAGGGCGCGGGCGCGATGGTGGCCGGGGTGCACGAGGAGCAGGTGGCCGTCGCCTCGACCGGCGTGATCGGCGTGCCGCTCGACACCGACAAGGTGATCCGCGGCATCTCCGACGCCCGCCGTCAGCTGGCGGCGGACGGCGACGCGGCGTTCGGGGAGGCGATCCGCACCACGGACCTGTTCCCCAAGAGCGCGTCGCTCGAGGTCGAGCTGCCGTCCGGCACGGTCCGGCTCTGCGCCCAGAGCAAGGGGGCCGGGATGATCTCGCCGGCCTTCGCGACGATGCTGTGCTTCGTCGAGACCGACGCGGCGCTGGCGCCCGACACCGCCGACCTCCTGCTCGGCGTGTGCATCAAGCGCTCGTTCGACCGCATCTCGGTCGACGGGCAGCTCTCGACCAACGACACGGCGATCCTCATGGCCTCGGGCGCGAGCGGGGTGCGGGTCGCCCCGGAGTCCGAGGACGAGCTGCGGTTCGGCGAGGCGCTCGACGTGCTCCTTCGCCGGCTCGCGCTGCTGATGGTGCGCGACGGCGAGGGCGCGCGGCGCGTGGGCCGGGTGGTCGTGCACGGCGGCGAGCCCGACACCGTCGTGCGCGCCGCCCGCGCGGTCGCCGACTCGCCGCTCGTCAAGGCCGCGCTGCACGGCGGCGACCCCAACTGGGGCCGGATCGCCCAGGCCGTCGGCGCCGCCGTCCACGACCGGGCCCCGCTGCCGCTCGACATCTGGATCGAGGACGTGCAGGTCTGCCGCGAGGGGATGGCGATGCCGTTCGACGAGGCGGCGCTGGCCGGCGCCGTGTCGGGCGACGAGGTCGAGTACGTC
The DNA here is from genome assembly GCA_035717845.1 of Solirubrobacteraceae bacterium. Lineage (GTDB taxonomy): Bacteria > Actinomycetota > Thermoleophilia > Solirubrobacterales > Solirubrobacteraceae > DASSUW01. The sequence continues at coordinate 4,772 of DASTIC010000207.1, read as the reverse complement.
GTCGGGCTGCCGGGGGAGGGGTCGGAGGCCGAGGTCTTCTTCTCCGACCTCTCGTGCGAGTACGTGAAGGTCAACGCGGAGTACACGACATGAGAGACGTCGGGACGCTCCTCGAGGCGCTGCCGTACATCCGCGAGTTCCAGGGGCGCACGGTCGTGATCAAGTACGGCGGGGCGGCGATGAACGACCCCGAGCTGCGCGAGGACTTCGCGCGCGACGTCGTGCTCCTCAAGTACGTCGGCATGAACCCGATCGTCGTCCACGGCGGCGGGCCGGAGATCACCCACTACATGGACCGGCTCGACCTCCCGGTCGAGTTCGTCGGCGGGCTGCGCGTGAGCGACGAGGCGACCGTCGAGGTGGCGAAGATGGTGCTCGTCGGCAAGGTCAACAAGGACATCGTGCAGCGCATCAACCGGCACGGGACGCCCGGCGTCGGTCTCTCAGGTGACGACGGCGGGCTGTTTCGGGTGGCGACGATCGGCGGGCCCGAGGGGGAGGACATCGGCTACGTGGGCCGCATCGAGCGCGTCAACGCCGGCGTGATCGAGCACATCGCCGAGGACTACATCCCGGTCATCGCATCGGTGGGGGCGGACCGGGCGGGGCGCTCGCACAACGTCAACGCCGACGAGGCGGCCGCCGCGGTCGCGCGGGCGGTCGGCGCGTACAAGATCATGTTCCTCACCGACGTCCCGGGCTGGCTGAGCGAGCCGTCGGACCCGACGTCGGTCGTCTCCGAGGCGGGGGCCGACGAGGTCGAGGCGGCGATGGCTGCCACGAGCGGCGGGATGCGCCCGAAGCTCCAGGCCTGCCTCGACGCCATCCACGGCGGCGTCAGCTACGCCCACATCGTCGACGGCCGCGTGCCGCACTCCGTGCTGCTCGAGCTGTTCACCGACGCGGGTCAGGGCACGAAGATCAGGCCCGCGCAGTGAGCGCCCTGGCGCAGACCTACGCGCGCTTCCCGGTGGAGTTCGCGTCCGGCTCGGGCGCCGTGCTCGTGGACGCCGACGGGACCGAGTACCTCGACTTCCTCAGCGGCGTCGCGGTCTGCAACACCGGCCACTGCCACCCGCACGTGGTGCGGGCGATCCAGGAGCAGGCGGGGCGCCTCATGCACGTCTCGAACCTGTACTTCAACGCGCCGATGGTGCGGCTCGCCGAGCGGCTCACGGCGCGCTCGTTCGGCGAGGCCGTGTTCTTCTGCAACTCGGGCGCGGAGGCCAACGAGGCGGCGATCAAGCTCGTGCGCAAGGCGCGCCCGCGCGGTGACGTCGTGGTCTTCCACGGCGCCTTCCACGGGCGCACGTACGGGGCGCTCTCCGCCACGCCGCAGGAGTCCAAGCAGGCGCCGTTCGCGCCGCTCGTGCCGGGCTTCCGCGCGATCGCCGTCGATCCGGACGCCGTGCGCGACGCGGTCGACGAGCGCACCGCCGCCGTGCTCATGGAGCCGGTGCTCGGCGAGTCCGGGGTGCATCCGATGCCGCCCGAGGTGCTGCGCGCGGCCCGCGACGCGTGCGACGCGAAGGGCGCGGCACTGGTGTTCGACGAGGTGCAGACGGGCATGGGCCGCACGGGGTCGCTGTGGGCGCACGAGCCGACCGGCGTCGTGCCGGACGCGATGACGCTCGCCAAGGGCCTCGGCGGCGGCATGCCGATCGGGGCGCTCGTGATCGGCCCGCGCCTGGCCGGCGTCTTCGAGCCGGGCGACCACGGGTCGACGTTCGCCGGTGGCCCGCTGGCCTGCGCGGCGGCCAACGCGGCGCTCGACGTGCTCGACGACGAGGCGCTGCTCGCCCGCGTGCGCGAGCTCGGGGAGCGCCTCGTCGAGGGGCTGCGCGAGCTGCCGCGGGTGCTCGAGGTCCGGGGGGTCGGGCTCATGGCCGCCGCCGATCTCGACGCCGACGCGCCGGCCCTCGCGCGGCGCGCGCTGCTCGAGCAGCGGCTCGTCATCAACGCCACCGGGCCGGGTACGATCCGCTTCCTCCCGCCGCTGATTGTCGATGACGCGGACATCGACGAGGCGCTCACTCGGGTCGCTGCTCTGCTCGCCTGAGCCGCGCTTCACCGTTTACCGGTCGATCACCGGTGGACCTCCGTTTTCACCGAGTTCGAAATTCGCCCATGGCGGGTTTTGACGCACCGCTTGCCAGGTACTAAGCGTCTCCAGGACCAGGTTTCGGAGGAACAAGGTGCGCACGGCTCGGATGCTTATTTCAGGGGTGGCGATCGCGGTGACGGTCCCGACGGTCGCGTGGGCTCAGCTCCCGCAACTGCCGAGCGCGCCACAGGTGCCCAGCACGCCTTCGGTGCCGAGCACCCCCTCGCTCCCGTCGACGCCTCAGCTTCCCTCGGCCCCCTCGACGCCGTCCGTTCCCTCGGTCCCCTCGGTTCCCAGTGTCCCGGCGCCCTCCGCTCCGGCTCCTTCGGCCCCGGCACCGTCCGGCGGCGGAGGCGGTGGCGGTGGCGGCACGGTCGGCGGTGCGGTCGAGACCGTCGGCGGCGTGGTCGGCGGCGTGACCGGCGGCGGCGGTAGCGGCGGCGGTTCGACGTCGGGCGGCGGTGGCGGCGGCGGCTCGTCGTCGGGCGGAGGCGGCGGTGGTGGTGGCGGCGGTGCCGGCGGCGGTGGCGGCGGTGGCGGCGGCGGCAGCAGCGCTTCCGGCGGCGGAGGCGGCTCCGCGGGCTCCTCAGGCGCACGGGCGAGCCGGCGGGCGCGCGCGAGCCGGCGCGCCGGCGGCCGGTCGACGCGGACGCGCGCCCAGCATCGTCGTGCCGTGACGCGGCGCGTGCGGCGCGCGGTGCTGCGGTTCAGCTCCTGCCTCGACGACATCTCCTCGCTCCAGCGCCGCGTGCTGTTGCTCCGCGCGGGTCTCGGCGCCGGTCCGGCGCGCTCACGGCGGAGCGTGGCCCGCAAGCTCGACATCCGGCCCCGGCGCGTCATGCGTCTCGAGCGCCGTGGCCTGCGCAGGGTGCGGGCGCTCGTGCGCGGCGGAGTCTGCGGCGCCGGTGACGGCGGCACGGGCGTGCCGTCGGGCGGCGCGGCGGCGGGTGCCGGCGGCGCTCGCGGCGGTGGCGGATCCGCGATCCTCGCCTCGGCGGACGGGGCCTCGGGCTCGGCCGGAGCGGGCGACACGAGCGCCGGGTCAGGCTCGACCACAGGTTCAGGCTCTGATGGCGGCGAGTCCGGCGGCGTGCGCGGGGAGTCCGACAGCCGTCCTCCCGAGCTGTTCAGCACCGGCGGCGCGGGCTCCGGGTCGAGCGCCGTGCCCGGCGGGACGCCGATCGCCATCGCGCTCGCCCTGGTCCTCCTGGCAGCGCTCGCGGGCTTCGCGGCACCGCAGGTCGGCCGGCGCGTTCGCTCCGGGTGAGCGCGGGAAGCCGTGGCGTGCTTGACTGACGCCATGGACGTGCACGATGCACTCGCGAGCCTCGACCTCCCGCGGGACGAGGGCTACTACGGGAGCCGCATCCCGTCCGCCCACGACTCGCGCGTCGGCCGGGTCGTCAAGGCCTTCAGCACCGCGCCGCCGGCCTGGCAGCTGGCGTTCCGCGAGGCGATCGACCATGATCGCGCCGACCTGCTGTGCGCGTGGAGCGAGCGGGTCGCGGCGCTCGCGGTGAGGCTCGACAGCCCGCGCCCGCTGGTGCTCGGCCTCGTCGCGCTCACGCTGGCCGACGAGGCCGGCGACGGCGAGGCGCTGCTCGTGGCCCCGCTGCACCGCCGCAGCGCGGAGAAGCTCGGCGCCGACTCGTTCCGGCTCTTCGACGAGGCGGCGGGCCTCACCGACCTCCCGGGCGCACGCTGGCTCGAGGACGCCCGCGACGCCGACGACCAGGTCGAGGACAGCGGGTACGCCGAGGACGAGGACGCCGACGGCTTCCGCTACGTCCGCACCGTCTCCGCGCTCCGCCGTCGCTACTGACCGACGAACGTCAACGTCAACGGCGGCTGGGAGGCTGGAGCGCCGACCGGTGCGCGAGGAAATCACGGCGGCGAGCGAGGAGTCCCGAACTGTGTCGAGTTAGCCCCGGAATCCGGGGCTAATCGGACGCGGTTCGCCAACTATGCCGATTTAGCCGCGGAAACCGCGGCTTATCCGACATGGTTCGCACCATCGCCGACCAGGCCGGCTCCCTCACACTCCCTACCCAGCCGCAGTTGACTTTGACGTTCGCCCGCGTCAAACGCCGGGGGTCGTAGGCTGCCCGGCGATGACCGACGAGCCGCGCGATCCCAAGACCCGTACCGAAGTCCACCGCGTCGCCGACCCCGAGGCCACGCGCGTCGCCACCTACCTGGCCCAGCCGGGCGAGGTCGGGCGCGTGCTGCTGCTGTACTCGGGCGGGCTCGACACGAGCGTGATGCTCAAGTGGATCCAGGACGAGTACGAGGCCGAGGTCGTGGCGCTCACCGTCAACCTCGGCCAGCCGGGGGAGGACTACGACGTCGTCCGCGGCAAGGCGCTGCGGCTCGGCGCGCTCGACTGCCACGTGGTCGACGCCCGCGAGGAGTTCGCGCGCGAGTACGTTCTCCCGGCCATCCAGGCGAACGCCGACTACGGCGACGGATACCCGCTGTTCACCGCGATCGGGCGGCCGCTGATCGCCAAGCTCGCCGTCGAGTACGCGCGCAGCAGCGGGTGCGACACGATCGCCCACGGCTGCACCGGCAAGGGCAACGACCAGGTGCGGATCGAGAGCACGATCGCCACGCTGGCCCCGGAGCTGAAGGTCATCGCCCCGGTGCGCTCGTGGGCGATGGGCCGCGA
>DASTIC010000206.1:0-9588 GCA_035717845.1 Solirubrobacteraceae bacterium | reverse complement strand
TCGGCCTCCGCGCAGATGCGGTCGAGCGCGGCGTCCATGCCCTGCGGGCCCTCGGCGACCGGCCACGTGATGTCGAGCGTGCGGGCGCGGAAGACCTCCGAGTCCACCTGCCGCAGCTTCTCGAGCTCGGCGTTGCGCAGGATCGGCGTCTCCATCGCGAGCTGGCGCGCGTGCTCGGGCGTCTCGTCGAGCAGGTTGCGCTCGGAGCCCACCCCGCTCGAGACGCTCATCACGATCGCCTCGCGGATGGGGTCGATGGGGGGGTTCGTGACCTGCGCGAAGAGCTGCTTGAAGTACGAGAACAGCGGCGGGTGGCTGTCGCTGAGGACCGCGAGCGAGAGGTCGTTGCCCATCGAGCCGATCGGCTCCTCGGCGCGCGCCGCGGTCGGCGCCAGCAGGACTTTGAGGTCCTCCTGCGTGTATCCGAAGGCGAACTGGAGCGGCCGCAGGTCCTCCGGGCGGCCGTAGGCGGGCGCACGGGCCGGGAGGTCTGAGAGGTGCACGATGCCGCGCTCGAACCACTCGCGGTACGGCTGCCGCGTGGCCACCTCGCGCTTGACCTCGCCGTCCTCGACGATGCGGCCGCGCTCGAGGTCGACCAGGAACAGCTTGCCGGGCTGGAGCCGGCCCTTGCGCAGGACGTTGTCCGGCTCGACGTCCATCACCCCGGTCTCCGAGCCGAGGACGACCCAGCCGTCCTTGGTCTCCAGCCAGCGGCCCGGGCGCAGCCCGTTGCGGTCGAGCGTCGCGCCGATCACGCGGCCGTCGGTGAAGGCGACCGCCGCCGGCCCGTCCCACGGCTCCATCAGGCACGAGTGGAACGCGTAGAAGCCGCGCAGGTGCTCCGGCAGGTCGTCGCGCCCCTCGAACGCCTCCGGGATCATCATCATCACCGCGTGCGGCAGGCTGCGGCCGGCCAGCGTCAGCAGCTCGAGCACGTTGTCGAAGGTCGCCGAGTCCGACCCTCCCGGGCGCACGACGGGCAGCACTTTCGGCAGATCGTCGCCGAACAGCTCGGACGCCAGCTGCGACTCGCGCGCCCGCATCCAGTTGACGTTGCCGCGCAGCGTGTTGATCTCCCCGTTGTGGGCGATCATCCGGTACGGGTGCGCGAGCTCCCAACTCGGGAAGGTGTTCGTGGAGAAGCGCGAGTGGACGAGCGCGAGCGCGGACTTCGTGCGGGGGTCCTGGAGGTCGGGGTAGTAGCCCAGCACCTGCGGGGACGTGAGCATCCCCTTGTACACGAGCGTCCGCGACGAGAAGGACGGGATCACGAGCTCCGGCCCGGCGGCGATCTCGGCCACCCGGCGGATCACGTACAGCTTGCGCTCGAAGGCGTCCCGGTCGGCGGCCAGCGGGCCCTCGGCGGCGACGATCAGGTGCTTGATGTACGGCGCGTAGAAGTTGGCGGTGATGCCGACGTAGTCCTTGTCGACCGGGATGTCGCGCCAGCCGACCACTCGCTGGCCCTCGTCGCGCACCGTCTGCTCGAGCAGCGCCTCGAGCTCGGCCCGCCGGGCGTCGTCCTGCGGGAGGAAGCACACGCAGACGCCGTAGGCGCCCGGCGGCGGCAGGTCCTCGATCAGCCCGCGCATCAGGTCGTCGGGCATCTGGAGGAGGATCCCTGCACCGTCGCCCGTGTTCGGGTCCGCGCCGGCGGCGCCGCGGTGCTCGAGGTTCTCGAGGGCCACGATCGCCCGGCTCACCGTCTCGTGCGACGGCTGGCCGTCGAGGCGCGCCACGAAGGCGACGCCGCACGCGTCGTGCTCGTAGGTAGGGTCGTAGAGACCGACCGGACCGTTCGGTCGTGGCATCCGAGTCATTCCTTCTGGCTCCCTGGGCGTGCGGCGAGGAGACTGCGCGGGAGGCGGAAAGGTAGCAGCGGGTCTGGCCGGTGTCCCTGGCCGGATGGCAGATTCGTGCGCGTTCTGCAGCGATGACCGCGTCATTTGGCGCGATCCACGCAACATCGTTGCGCCGTTGGCGGAAAGTCGTTGAAGACTGGCGTGCCCTCTGCCGATACACATTTCAATGGTGCGCCGGTTCTCGATCCTGCTCGCAGCGGCGGCATTCGCCGCGATCCCGGCGACGGCCGGCGCCGCCGACAAGCCCGACGCGGGCGCCAAGCCGGAGAAGCCGAAGCCGGCGAAGCCGGACGAGCGCGCCGCCGCGCGCGCGTTCGCGGACGCCGCCCTGGCCGCCGTACCCGCCATCGAGGCGGCCGGCGCGCAGCTCGCCGCGATCGGCGATCCCGTGCGCTGCGACGTCCAGGTGCCCGACTCGAGGCAGCGCGAGATCGACCGCCTCGCCGGCAAGCTCGCGACGGCCAAGCTGATCGCCGGCTTCACGCGCGCGGTCGCACCCGCGATGCGCCGCGCCACCCAGGCGCTCGACGCGACGGACACGCGCGACGACGTGCTGCGCCGCGGCCGCGCCGCCTGGCGCGACGTGCGCGCCGACTACGCGAGCTTCGCCGCCCACCCCGCCCGCAACGTGTGCCGCCAGGTCGCCGCGTACGTGAATAACGGCTACCGGCACACGTACGGCACCCGCCGGGGCGTCCGCGCCTACCGCGCGATGACCGGCTGGGACACGCGCCACATCGACCGCCGCCTGAAGGCCGCGGTGAAGCGTCTCGTCGAGCTCGGCGTCCCCGCCGACGAGGCTGCCGCCTTCGCCGGCGGCCTCTAGCTCCCCTCTCGACGCGGGCGGATCGCCGCCCGCGAAAATCTTTCGACGCGCATGTCGATTCCGGTCGGGCTCGCTCGACGTGGAGATAGAAGGCCCGAATCGATCCCCCAACGAGGAGGAACGGCGAGATGCGAGTCATGGTGCTGATCAAGGCGAACGAGCAGTCCGAGCGCGGCGAGATGCCGAGCGAGCGCCTGCTGACCGAGATGACGGCGTTCAACGAGGAGCTCGTGAAGGCGGGCGTGATGCTCGCCGGCGAGGGCCTCCATCCGTCCGCGAAGGGCGTCCGCGTGGCGTTCACGGGCGACGAGCGCAAGGTCATCGACGGCCCGTTCGCCGAGACCAAGGAGCTGCTGGCCGGCTACTGGCTCTGGCAGGTGAAGTCGCTCGACGAGGCGATCGAGTGGGTCAAGCGCATCCCGTCGGGCGACGACGACGCCGAGGCCATCGTCGAGATCCGCCCGGTGTTCGAGGTCGAGGACTTCGGGGACGAGCTGACCCCCGAGCTGCGCGAGCGGGACGCCGCGATGCGCGCCCAGGTCGAAGGCGCCTAGCGGGTGCCGTCCGCCGACGTCAAGCGCACGATCGACGCGGTCTGGCGGATCGAGTCCGCCCGGCTGATCGCGGGCCTCGCCCGCTTCGTGCGCGACGTCGGCCTCGCCGAGGACCTCGCCCAGGAGGCGCTCGTGGCGGCGCTGGAGCAGTGGCCGGAGTCGGGCGTCCCGGACAACCCGGGCGCCTGGCTCATGGCCACGGCCAAGCACCGCGCGATCGACCGCCGGCGGCGGGCGGACGTGCACCGGCGCAAGACCGAGGAGCTCGGGCGCGACATGGAGCTGCGCGGCGAGGCGGACGCGCCCGACCTCGCGGCGCAGGCCGCCGATCCGTTCGACGACGACCTCCTGCGGCTCATCTTCACCGCCTGCCACCCGGTGCTCTCGCTCTCGGCGCGGGTGGCGCTCACGCTGCGGCTGCTCGCGGGCCTCACGACCCAGGAGATCGCGCGCGCGTACCTGGTGCCCGAGGCGACCGTGCAGCAGCGCATCGTGCGCGCGAAGCGGACGCTCTCCGCCGCCCGCGTCCCGATCGAGGTCCCCGAGCGCGGCGAGCTCGAAGAGCGGCTGGGCTCGGTGCTGGAGGTCATCTACCTGATCTTCAACGAGGGCTACGCCGCCACCGCCGGCGACGAGTGGCTGCGCCCGGAGCTGCTCGAGGAGGCGCTGCGGCTCGGCCGCATGCTCGCGGCGCTGCTGCCGGAGGAGCCCGAGGTCCACGGGCTGTGCGCGCTGATGGAGCTCCAGGCGTCGCGGGCGCGGGCGCGCGTCGGAACCGACGGCCGGCCCATCCTCCTGCTCGACCAGGACCGCACGCGCTGGGACTGGATGCTCGTCGGCCGCGGGTTGGCCGCCCTGGAGCGCGCGTACGCGACGGGCGGCGCCATCGGCACCTACACGCTCCAGGCCGCGATCGCCGCGTGCCACTCCCGCGCCCGGACGGCCGAGGACACCGACTGGGCGAGCATCGTGGCCATCTACGACGGCCTCGCCCAGGTCGCGCCGTCGCCGGTGGTGGAGCTCAACCGCGCGGTCGCCGTCGGCATGGCGTACGGGCCCGCGCAGGCCCTGGCGCTCGTCGACGACCTCGCCGACGAGCCTGCCCTCAGCAGCTACCACCTCCTCCCGACCGTGCGGGGCGACCTGCTGGAGAAGCTCGGCCGCCACGCCGACGCGCGCGCCGAGTTCGAGCGTGCGCTCACGCTCACGCAGAACGCGCGCGAGCGCTCGGTGCTGCTGGAGCGCATCGCGAGCGGCTCCGCCCGCGGCTAGGGATGCCCCCGAGTCTTCACACCCCGACGAGGCCGGTCTCGGCGCCCCGCGCGGCGTCGTACACCGACGCGACCCCGGCGGCCAGCGCCGGCCATGCGTAGTGCGCTTTCGCGTCGGCCGCCGCGCGCTCGCCGCGCCGCGCCCGCTCGGCCGGGCAGTTGACCGCGTGGACGAGCGCGTTGGCGAGCGTGACGACGTCGTCGGGCTCGACGAGCCAGCCGGTCTCCCCGTGCGTGACGATGCCGCTCGGCCCGAACGCGTCGACGGCGATCGACGGCAGGCCGCACGCCATCCCCTCGACCAGCACCTGGCCGAACTGCTCGCGCACCGAGGGGAGCACGACGACGTCGGACGCGGCCAGGAACGCGGGCAGCTCGTCGTGCCCGTGCCAGCCCGCGAGGAACACGTCGCGGGCGCCGACGCGCCGGATCGCGTCGAGCGGGTGCTCGCCCTCCCACTCTCCCGGGAACCCGCCGACGAGCACCAGCGGCGCGCGGCGGGAGAAGCCGGGCACGGCCCGCGCGTAGGCCTCGATCAGCAGCGGGAGGCGCTTGACCTCGGTGAAGCGGCCGACGTAGAGCAGCACCGGCGTCGCTCCCTCGCCGTCGGCGAACGCGCCGAGGTCGGCCTCCTCGTAGGCCACCGAGCCGGCAGCCTCGCCTGGCGCCCAGCCCCGCGGCTCGTCCACCAGGTGCCGGCGCCAGTGCGCCAGGTGGTCGACGCCGCGCGGCCGGAACGCCTCGGGATCGAAGCCGTTGGGCACGAGCACGCAGCGCTCGGGATCGATCCCGAGCAGGGCCTCCGCGCGGCCCACCTGCGTCTCGGTGAGCACGATCACCCGCTCGCACGCGTTCGCCCACCCGCGCATGCGCTCGGCCCACGCCGCGCCGTCGGGCCAGCGGCCGGGGTCGGCCTCGATCGCCTCCAGCATCAGCAGCTCGGTGCCGTGCAGGTGGCCGACGATCGGCACGCCAGGGGCCGCCCGCTCCGCCGCCTCGTGGATCGGCGTGAGGTGGTGCAGATGCAGGACGTCCGCCGACGCGGCGTCCACGGACTGGAGCGCCCGCGCCCACGCGACGACCTGGCGCTCGTACTCGTCGTCGTCGAGCGAGGCGAAGACCCGGTCCGGCGCCTCCGGCCGGTCCTCGTAGGAGGGGTGCATGGGCGGGTCGGCGCGCATCGGATCGGGCGCCTCGAGCGCGCGCGTCATGTCGAGCGGGCGGACGTCGAGGCCCGCGTAGAACTCGCGCGCGTCGCCGGGCTCGCCCGGGCGGGTCAGCGAGCCGGAGAGGATCGTGACGTCCCAGCCGGCGCCGCCGAGCCCCGTCGCGAGGTTGCGGGCGACGTGCGCGGAGCCGCCGCGCGGGAAGAAGGCGAGGCCCATGACGGCCCGCCGCCTCTGTGAACGAAAAGTGACCAGGCGGTGAAGATACCCGCCCGGTCGTCGTCAGCGAACGTGGTGGAACAGGAGCGCGGTCGAGAGCGGGCGCCCGCCCGGCTCGAGCCGCTCGTAGCCGCCGCGCGGGACGTTGCGCAGGAGGCCGCCGGAGACGAGCGACGCCGACCCGCCGCCGTCCAGGTTGAGCGCGCGCTCGCAGCCCATCGCGACCATCAGGCGCGCGAGCTCGAGCAGCGTGAGCCCCGCGTCGTGCCGCGAGCGGCCGTCGGCCGCGACGGCCACCACCCGGCTGTCGGACAGCCCGAGCGCGGCGCGCGGGTGCCGGCCCTCGGTGATGTCGGTGTCGAACTGGTGGGCGGCGGCGCGGAATCCCTCGGCGTCGGCCGCCGGGTCGTAGGCGACCTCGCCGCCGGCCACGAGCAGCGGTCCCGCCTGGAGCAGGTGCCCGCGCGGCGCGGCGTGCAGCTCGTCGCGCCGGGTGATGCGGGCGCCGCCGCCCTGCACGTGCACGCAGGCGCGAACCGCGTGCCACGGCGCCGCGAAGGCGACGTGGTCGCGGACCACCCCGTGCGTGCGCACCTCGCCGAGCGGCAGCCCGTCCGGGCGCCGGAAGAACCCGCCGACGAGCGCCTCGCGCACGCCGTGGCGGGCGCACCACGACTCCAGGCGCTCCTGCCCGGCGGGCATCAGGGCGACGCCGATCTCCGTGCGCGCGGCGTCGTAGCAGGCCACGTGGAACGTGGTGGTGGCGCCCCCCTGGAGCAGGAGGCGACCGCGGCGACTGCGGCCGTCCGGCGGGGCGACCGCACGGACGGCGAGGTTCAGAGCGGCCATGCCACGGACTGTGGCCCGTGGGTCCCGCGTCCCGGTAAACGGCCTGTTACCAGGGAAAAACGATCCTGTTACGGTCTCCGGCGTGCTCGAGCAGCCCGCCCGCGAGGTCACCGTGCTCGCCGCCGGAGGGACGATCGCGATGGCCGCCAGCGGCGACGAGGGGGTTGTGCCCCAGCTCGACGCCGAGGGCCTCGTGCGCGCCGTCCCGGCGCTCGCGGCCGTGCCGGGCCTGCGCGCGCGAACCGTGAGCACGCGGCCGAGCGTCCAGCTCACCGCGGCCGAGGCGCTCGACATCGCCCGCGCCGCGGCCGCCGAGGCCGACGCCGGGCGCGGCGTGGTCGTCACCCACGGGACCGACACGCTGGAGGAGGTCGCGCTGCTCGCCGACCTCGTCTACGCCGGCGACGCGCCGATCGTGTTCACCGGCGCCATGCGGCCCGCGTCGGCGCTCGGGGCGGACGGGCCGGCGAACCTCTACGACGCGGTCGTCGTGGCGGGCGCGGCGGGCGCCGAAGGCCTCGGCGTCCTCGTCGCCTTCGCCGGCGCGGTGCACGCCGCCCGGGCCGTCCGCAAGGCCGACTCGACGGCACCCGACGCCTTCGCCTCGCCCCGGCTCGGACCGGTCGGGCGCGTGCAGGAGGGCCGCGCGTGGATGGCGCGCCGGTTGGAGCGCTTCCCGCCGGTGCCGGTCGCCGCGCTCGACGCCACGGTCCACATCGTCCCCGCCGCCCTCGCCGACGACGGCTCGCTGGTCGCCGCCGCGGTCGAGGCGGGGGCCGACGGGCTCGTCGGCGTCGTCCTCGGAGCCGGCCACACGCCGCCACCCTTCCTCGCCGCGCTCCGCTCAGCCGCCGCCCGCGTCCCCGTCGTCGTCACCGTGCGGCCGGAGCGCGGGTCGATCCTGCGCGGCACCTACGCGTTCGAAGGCGCCGAGCGCGACCTGCGCGCCGGCGGGCTCGTGTGCGCGGCCGCCCTGACGCCCGCGGCCGCGCGGATCAAGCTGATGGCGTGTCTGGGAGCCGGCTACGCCCGCGGCGCGGTCGCGCAGGCGTTCGCTCCGGACGATTTCTAGGGACGAACGTCAACGGCGGCTGGGTAGGGAGAGCGAGAAGCAGGGGCCGCGGTGAGGGTGCATTTCGCACACTTCACGGCGCGCTCGCTCGTGAGGTGGACGTTATGCCCCTATAGCGTGCATTTCGTCCACCTCACGAACGAGAACCGCCTCGCGTGGACCTTATGCACCCTCCCGGGCTCCCCCCTCAATGCCGCCGTTGACGTTCGCCGGCGCCACGCCGCCGTTGACACCACGTTCACCACGCGGTATCGCGACGTGCACGTAATCGGGCGATTTGCAGGGCATTCTCGGGCCCATGAGCCGAGCGGACCTGCACTGCCACTCGTCGGCCTCCGAGGTGTCGAAGCTCGGGGTCCAGCGCGCGCTCGGGCTGCCCGAGTGCGCGACGCCCCCCGAGGAGGTCTACGCGCTCGCCAAGCGGAGGGGCATGGACTTCGTGACGATCACGGACCACGACACGATCGACGGGGTCGCCCAGATCGCCGACCGGGCGGACGTCTTCGTCTCGGAGGAGCTGACCGCCCGCTTCCGCGGCGAGCCGCAGGCCGTCCATGTCCTCTGCCTCGGCATCACGCCGGAGGACCACGAGTGGCTCCAGGCGCACGCCGACGACGTCGAGACGGTCGCCGCCTACCTGCACGAGCACGAGATCACGTGCGCGCTGGCCCATCCGTTCTACGCCGTCGCGGCGCCGGCGTGGGCGGCTCGGGCGATCACGCCGGGATCGACATCGGGCGCACCTGGTCCCAGACGCCGCAAGCCGCCACGCCCGCCGAGTTCCTCGCGCACGTGCGAGCGGGCCGGGTGGCCGCGCACGGCGACCAGGGCTCGGCCGCCAAGTGGGCCCACGCCGCGATGGCGCTCGCCGTCCGGTCCCTGGGCCGCGGCGATGAGGACACGCCGCCGGACCCGGCGGCCGTCCTCACCATGCTCGAGCGCGTCATGGTCGAGGGCGACGCCCGCAGCGGCGCCGACGGCAACGACCTCGGCCCGGCGGACGCCCGCGCGGTCCTGCGCGCCTGGCTCGACGCGGTGGAGCTCGACATGGACGAGCGCGACCTCGTCGCCCACCTCCAGGCGGACGGCTTCACACACGCCGGCCTGGAGCGGCGCGCCCGGCGCTGCCACGAGCGCCGGCTCGCGACCGCGGTCCGCCGGCTCCACACGGCCGACGACCTCCTCGAGACGGCGAGCGCGATCTTCGAGGCGTGCGTGGCCGCCCTCCCCTACGCGCCCGCCGGCGCGTTCCTGAGCCGCGAGCGCGACCGCATCTCCAGCCGCGACGGGCACCCGACGCGCGTCGGCGTCGTCGCCGACGGCCTGAGCGCGGTCCACGGCGTCTCGCGCACACTGGCCGAGCTGCGCGAGCGCGGCGTGCAGGGCTTCGAGGTCGAGGTGATCGGGACGGACGCGTGCGTCGATCGGCGGCTGAGCTCGGTCGCCGAGCTCGAGGTGCCGTACTCCGGCCTCACGATGGGCGTGCCGAGCGTCCCGGCCGTCGTCGATGCGCTCACCGAGGGCCGCTACCACCTCCTGCACGTCTGCACGCCGGGACCGGCGGGCGCGGCCGCGCTGCTCACCGCCCGCCTGCTCGGCCTGCCGGTGGCCGGCTCGCACCACACCGAGCTCGAGGCCTACGCGGCGCTCCGCGCCGGCGACCCGCTGCTGGCCGCCGGCGTCCGAGCGGCGCTCGCTGCCTTCTACGGGCAGTGCCGCGTCGTACTCTCCCCTTCCGAGACGGCCGACCGGGGTCTGCTCGACCT